>JAGWBU010000046.1 GCA_021295735.1 Candidatus Poribacteria bacterium
TTTCAGAAATGTAGACCTCAAATGGGTCAACAACCTCTCTTTAGAGGCTGTTTTTTATTGCCCATTTCCGTTCTACCCTACCGAATACCGTAGGCGCATTCGGTGTTGATTCCCTACGGGATTTATCAAACTCACGTTATAAATAAACTGGGCAAAACCATAAACTCACATAGGAGGGACAAGATGGCAATTCTCTACATCACCCAACAAGGAGCAGTTCTCCATAAATCTGGAAACCAGATCGTCGTAAAAAAAGATCGAGAAATTCTACAGGAAATCCCAATTGCTCAACTTGACGAAGTTGTCATTTTCGGCAACGGACATATCACAACGCAAACGATGGGATACTTGCTCCATAAAAATATCCCGGTCTCTTTCCTTTCTACACAGGGCAAATACAAAGGCAAATTACAACCACCTTATGCCAAAGATACTCTTATTCGCAAGCAGCAGTACGCTGTTGCTGAGAATCCGCTGCGGTGCCTTGCATTAGCGAAATGTTTCGTCCGTGGTAAACTCATAAACGCTATCCGGTTCGCTCAACGGCAGCGCACCAAAAATGCAGATGTAAATTCGGCAATTCATTCAGCACGCCAGACCTTAGAGAAGCTTGAACGAGCTGATAATTTGGAATCACTTCTTGGATACGAAGGCGTTGGTGCTGCTGCGCATTATCGCGCATTCCGGCAATTTCTGGCACACGATTGGGGCTTTACAACCCGCCAATTTCGTCCACCGCCAGACCCAATTAACGCCATGCTTTCACTCGGTTATACACTTCTACATAATCACGTATACACATTTATCAATGTCGTTGGATTCGATCCCTACTGTGGTTATTTTCACCAACCCAAGCATGGGCATGCCGCATTAGCCTCGGATCTGATGGAGGAATTCCGCCAAATTATTGTGGATGGTTATGTCCTTACACTCGTTAATAATAACCGCATAAAACCAGCAGATTTTGAGCGGACCAACAAAGGCATTCGCTTTACGAAGAAAGCATTAGACCGATTCCTTACAGGGTATTATGGACGGATGCAACAAACATTTCAGCACCCAACCCGCAATGAAAAAACGACTTACCTTCGTTCCATTGAACTTCAGGTTAGGCATTTGGCACGTGTGATAACGGGTGAAGACGCGGCATATAAACCTTTTCTGGTTCGCGCTTAGGAAAATTTATTCCCTTTCGAATTAGAATGTCCGAGGCGCAGCATGCCACACGGGGAATGCCATAAGGCATTCATACCCGCCAAATGCCTCAATGGCATTTGTAGCGTTGATTTCTTGATTTGGCGCATGCTGCGTTGATTTGGAAGAGGTATGTTATTTTATAGAAATGGTATTATATATCAGAAATGGTATTATTGCGTAAATTCTGACTTTTTCAATTGTGTTTGAACTTTTATTTCCTCATCTTCTACGATAACGGGATAGGTTCTAATCCGCAGACGCGGATCAGTCTGACATTCACCTGTTTTTGTATTGTAGACGTATCCATGAACCGGACACACAACAGTCCCGTTCCGTATCCTTCCACGACCAAGTGAACCCATCGCATGTGGACAGGTATTGTCCACAGCACAGAACTTACCTTTTTCATTCAAAATAGCGATCCGTCTTCCATTGACGGTAAAAGATTTTCCGCGTCCTTCTTTAATCGCTGACGTTTTCGTAACCGTTGTCCATTCAGACATAGTGTTTACTCCTTAACACTTCCAAGGGTAATCCCTTGCACAAATTCGCGTTGCATGGCTAAAAAGAGAATGACTATTGGCAACAACGACAGCAGCGTTCCTGCCATTAACATGCCGTAATCTTGCCGATAGATGCCAATCAGATTTGCTAAACCGATAGGTAACGTATATTTTGCTTCATCACGTAAAACGATGAGGGGCCAAAGATACCCGTTCCACGAACTCAAAAAAGAATAGATAGTCAACGCACCAAGCGCAGGTTTGATAATAGGCAAAACTATTCTATAATATATTCCGAATTCTGAACAGCCATCAATCCGTGCAGCATCAAGCAGCTCTGATGGAATAGTAACAATAAATTGACGCATTAGAAACACACCAAACGCTCCGACAGAAAATGGGATTATAATTGCTTTGTAGCTATTAAGCCAACCGATGTCATACATCAATCCAAACAACGGCACAAGCAGTACCTGAAACGGTACCATCATGGAAGCAAGCAGGATACCGAATAGGATTGTCTTGCCGCGAAACTGATATTTCGCAAACGCATACCCACCGAGTGAACAGAAGAACAGTGTGAGTAGCGTTGACGCAGTCGCGATAAAAACACTATTGATGAAATACCGGTTATACGGCACTGCCTTCCATAAATTGCGATAGTTAGAGGTGAGTTTATTCCATACAATTGCAAGGTATGCTGGTCGGTGAATTGTTAATTGTAGGAATAACTTGTTTTCAGCGTCTGTTTCTAATGCCATATCAGGTTTAGCAGTTTCATCATTTGTCAATCCAGCCTTTGTCTCAATTTGCCGCATCGAGATGTGTGATGATTCTAACTCACCAGGGATTCCATGCAACCGCCACACACTGTTTTCCCACAAAGCAGTGTCCAAGACATAAGGTTGTGTAGATTTATAGGTGGTAGCATCTACAGAGATGGCTAAAGAGAGTTGATGATAAGATGCATCTCCACGGACAGGAAGTATGATCCGACGAATTTGGTTTACAGGAACAGGAGAAGAAATCGTAGTTGTCAATTGTACATTGCTTTCGTCTTGGAAGTCGTAGGATAGCGCGGCAATTGGTTCTGGAATTACAAACTCGTGAATCTGCTGTAATGTGTCTGAATCTGCATCCCACTTTACAGATTCAACCTCCATTCGGTTGAATTCTATATCTTCTATTTCAATAGTGCCTAAGTTAACCTGTCGGTAGACTGAATTCAAGATCGTTTCGATGGTTTCAGGGATAATAGAACTCTCTACTGCCTTGACAATAGATTCTGTTGTGCCACTCCACACTTCAGTCGGTAGTGTTGCAACATGCTGCTGCCAAACGCCTTTTGTCATCTCGATTTTCATATCCTCAGATATTACAGAAGACACAAGCCGCGGATTTATCGCAATATGTTCCTGCACATTTACCCAAATTACTTGTTCTAACTCAGGTTGCAGTGTCTCCCAGGTCTCAGGATCAACTGAAGGAGGTTTTTTAATTTTTGGATAGGCATCGGTGACGATATAGGGTGAGGATGTGATACGCGGTGGAAGTTTGGGAAACCACCGAATTGGCACTGAAAAGACTTCATCGGCTGTCTTGAAAGATGAACTTAATAACCATAAAAGTGGCACCATCGTGCAGAAAGCAGCAGCAACGAGAAGTGGATATCCGATACCGATGAAGATTTTTCTTTGAACATGTCGGTGTTTATTGCTTCGGTTCATTTGTTTGTTTATCTATTTCGCTTAACTCCACACCACTGGCACGTTGAATGTCATCTTGATATTTAAAAACACATCCGAGAGTTTCAGCAACAATATCTTGATCTAATTGTGTTTTGCCAAGAGCTAAAATCGCTAAACCCCAATCCAATGTTTCTGCAATTCCCGGTTTTTTATAGAAGTCACCTTCCCGCCAAAGTTGCATCATCTGACACAGCTGCTGTGCAAGGTGTTCATTGATCTGTGGCAGTTTTGTCTGTACAATCGCCAATTCCTTCTCTACAGTCGGATAATCTATCCATTGATAAAGGCACCGTCGTTTGAGTGCTTCATGCACCTCCCGTGTTCGATTTGAGGTTAACACAACGTAGGGGATCTGTCTGGCACGGATCGTACCAATTTCAGGTATTGTAATTTGGAAATCAGACAAAATTTCAAGTAGAAATGCCTCAAATTCGCTATCGCTCCGATCAACTTCGTCAATAAGCAAGACAGGTGGGACATCTCCGTTGCCTTGGATCGCTTCAAGCAGGGGTCGTTTGAGTAAAAATGTTTCGGAAAATATATCCGTTCCGATCTCTTTTTTGTCGCGTCCCTGTGCTTCATCTATACGGAGTTGCAAAATCTGTCGGGTGTAGTTCCATTCATACAGTGCGCTATTCACATCCAAGCCTTCATAACACTGCAAGCGAATTAATTTTGCTCTTGTGGCATCTGCAAGGACTTTGGCAACCTCGGTTTTGCCAACACCCGGTTCACCTTCTAAAAAGATAGGTTTTTTGAGGTGATGTGCAAGATAGAGCGTTGTTGCTAAACCCTTATCTGCGATGTAAGCCTGTTTTTCACATAAAGCCTGAACGTTTTCAATTGATTCAAACATAATATAGAATTAGAAACCACATATCCTATAAATTATTGATTTTTTTAATGGCACGTTCATAATCTTCTCGGTAATCAATATCCCGCAGCACATCATCGGTGTTAACAGGGACGTAGTGAATATCATCACTATGGGATTTAAACAAGGAACGGACTCCACCGCTCTCCGCACCTAATGCTAAAATATCATCAGCATATCCATGATGAAAAATGACAGGATGCCCACGTTGATAATTATAGCTCGGCAAAACAATGCCTTTATCTGTTTGTCCGTAAGCGTCAATTACCTCATCAATCAGTGTAGATGTAATAAAAGGTTGGTCAACCAACATGAGTGAAAATGCATCTCTATTAGATTTATTCCTTGCATTTTCAAAGTCGATCGACCGGATCCCCGCCTGTGCTGAAGTTAACATACCTTCACGATAATCAGGATTAAAAACGATTTTAACCGGACGCTCCACTAATAAATCTTGAATTTGCTCGGCACAATGTCCAACAACAACGATGACTTCACTATACTTAGCATCAAGCATATTATCAACCACAGTTTCAACGATTGTGCTTTTGCCAAAAGGAAGCAATTGTTTCGGTTGTCTCATCCTTGTAGATAGACCCGCGGCAAGCAGTATTCCTGAAATAAACGGTAAAGGCGTTTCCATCATAACTCAATACCGGATGCCAAAAGTTTTATATTCACCGGTGAAGGCGCGTTCCTCAATTTTGATGTCGTCAACCTTTGAAGCGCGGGGACCTTGCCATAGTTTTTTCACCAATGCGTCTAACAGCACTTTTTCACCTTCCGCGACAACCTCAACCTTACCATTGGCTAAATTCTTGGCATAGCCGTTGATTCCGATTTGTTTGGCGTTCCTTTGGGTGAAATTACGGAAACCAACTCCTTGCACCTTACCGCTAATTAACACATATAGCTGTATTTTTCGGTTGACCTCAATCGTCAGTTTGACAGCGGTACCAAGTTCTGGCAATAAGTCGTCATTCTTTTTGTACAAATTCTCTTCTTCTGATTCAGGTAAAGGGTTAATAAACAACGTGCTCGGATCAGCATGGTTAAGGGCAGCAATGTCGTTGCTCGAAAATGCCAACGGAATCATTGCGTCTTCATCCTCGCCATCAAGATCATACACCATCCGTGAACCTGTGTACATCCAAGCGACATGTTTCATAGGTTTCTTAGTTTTTACATTATATAATAGGTCTTCACCGCGTACTTTTTTTGTTTCTTTACCATTTGTCCATTCAACATTGATGATAACAGTAGGGCCCTTAGCAGGAATCTTCTCCTCTGTTTCCATGTCTTGGTCAACAGGATTTCCGGGCTTAACACCGAGTTTATTCATCGCTTCGTAAATTTCTTTCGCAGTTGCATCAATAACGATGATACTTTCGTATTTCTTACCATTAGGTCCACAAAACAGATACTCAACTGCTCCTTTCAGATGTGAATCGTATTCACCAAGTGCCTTGGATATTTGTCCCTTCAAAACGATTTTCTTTTCTTTTTCCATAATCTGAAGATGACCATCTGTCCAAGCGATGTTAGATATAGTCAAAACGCACAAACCTAAGCAAACAATTACCGCAGTTATATAACACAAAAATTTCATGAGAAAACTCCTCCAATGTATTCAGTCAGTGTCTTTTAGAAAGTATAACTTAACCCGTTAAAAATTTCCATATCATGTTTTTGGATTCCAGCAGGTGGTTCGTTATCATAGCGGAAATTCACGCGAAATGGAAATGACAATTTCGTTGTCAGGCGGAACAAAACGCTTCCCTCAAACAAAATACGATAATCTGCTACATGCCTCACATGTACCTGATAATATGCTGTCGCGCTTGTGGAAATACGTTCATCCAGCTGCACTGTCCAATTAATGTAGTTGGTTGAACGGACAATTCGGGTTGTAACTTCTCCTTCTATTTTGTCATTAATACGTTCGTGTTCCCACATTGCTCCAGTGCCTAAATAGAGGTTAAATCGTGATTGAGGTGAACGTACAGCGAAGCGGACCCCACCGCCTAATAAACTACGGTCGTTTAGCAGAATTGATTCATTATATTGTTTCTGTACAAAGGATTCAATCAAGATATGATCTGTAAAATTTCGGATAATACGCCCGTGGACCATACCTTTGTTCGTGAAAAATATACCGTTTTTTCTGCCTTGTTGAAGACTACCGAAAATGAAACCGTGATATGTTTTGGACAGGTAGTCGGAACGGAAGCGAGTTCTCAAGGTGAGTAGTTCAGTATTCCCGCTGCGATAGGCTATATCAAGGTTGATGCTGTTATACCATCCCGGATTCATCTGCATCTTTTTCATCGTTTCGCCAGTGAATACATTAACTTGCGCTACGACAGGGATGCAGGCGGGTAAAAAAAGAGATATGAAAACAGCATGAAAAATAATACGAGTGTGTGAATATTTTGTCATTAACTTTGCCCTTTCTTTTGTAGGAGGGCTTTGTAAGCCCGATTAATCGGAGTTGAAAACCCCTCCTACAAGAGAGAAGGAGTATTCATGCCAAAAATTTTACACACCCAAAAAATACTGGAAATTGGACAAATATGTTCTTTAGATGTAAAATAGTAAAGACTTTTTAGCATATCAAAAGACGGAATTTAAACAATGCATCGAATACTAATAGATACAGACCCTGGTGTAGACGACGCGCTTGCGATTCTCCTCGCCATGAAATCACCGGAATTACAGGTAGAGGCAATAACTACCGTTAGTGGAAATGTGCACGTTGAACAAGCAACGCAGAACTTATTGACGATTTTAAGTTTACTTGAATTGACTGAATATCCTATTGTCGCAAAAGGTGAGGCCCAACCGCTTGTTAAACCACTTGTAATGGCAGAACACGTGCACGGTGAAGATGGATTAGGCAATATCAGCAAGCTGCGCAATCCTGATGGAAGTCCGCGTTATCCATTAGCAAACTGTGAAATTTCAACGATCTCTGGTGTTGACTTAATCCTTGAGACGGTAGATCGTTTTCCTGACGAATTGGTTGTTGTTGCTTTGGGTCCCTTAACAAATATCTCAAGAGCAATCCAAAAAGACGCAGAATGTATGCAGAGGCTTCGGAGCATCGTCTTGATGGGTGGTGTATTTAGCGAATATGGCAATGTTACCACAACTGCAGAATTCAATGTCTTTGTTGATCCACACGCAGCACATGAAGTGTTCAATTCCGGTATGCCTGTTCACATCGCACCATTGGATGTAACCCATCAGGTTAGGTTAACTAGTGAACGACTTGATGCTGAAATTGAAGGGCGAAGCGATAAAATTTCCTGTTTTCTTAAAGAATCGACACAACCTTGCATGGAATTTTATCGTGAACACGTCGGTTTCTACGGGTTGCATATCCACGATGCATTACCTATCGGCATGTTGACACATCCAGGCTTTTTTGAGAGCGTTGAAGCGTATGTGCAAGTTGAAACCGAAGGCAATTTGACGAGTGGCATGACCGTTGCTGACCTGCGGCGTGACCGTCATAATTCAGTGCCGAACGCAAGTGTCTGTATAAAGGTTGATGCAGATGCGTTTTTAGACCATTTTTTTGAACGGGTACTCTCGTAATCAAATCTATAATCCAAAACGTCATTTCGGATTTGTAGCACTTGTAGTCGCGCAATTCATTGCGCCTCTTTTGGAATTTTCTGGGTTTCACCGCTGCTACCCCATAGGTGCTACCCCATAGGTGCTAACTTAAGAAAAAACGCGTTTGTAATCTCGCAATTCATTGCCAAATCAATGCCAAATTCACGTATGGTTTTTTGCACCTCTTACATTCTGTAGGAGCGACCTCCCGGTCGCGACCGGGAGGTCGCTCCTACAAGAAGAAAATCGGGCTTACAAAACCCTCTAACAAAGGAGCATCCACCAATTTTGTTCTTAAATTGAACTTATGGCTTTCACCCCTGCTATCCTGAGATGTAGGACATTGCTTTGGTGGGATGTTTCTGTATTTTTAGTGATCTTCTCTGTTCCTTTCTGCCCAACCTACAGTTTCGCTCTTCTCGACCTACGAAGAAACTCCAGGAACGGGTAAGGCGAAAGGTACGCAACCTAATCCACATTATCAACCGTGAGATCCCACAACAACACAGTGCCGCCTCTGCTGCTACATGCGATAGTTTTTCCATCCGGGCTAAACGCTACGCAAAAGACCCAACTCGTATGTCCCAATAGTGTGGGAAATGTGTGCCATCGTGTGCGTTCCACAGACGGATGGTGTTGTCATCACTGCTACTTGCGATTATGTTTCCATTCGGCTAAACGCGACACTACTGACCCAATCTGTATGCCCCGATAGTGTCCGTAAATGTTCGCCTGTGTCCGCATCCCACAGACGGATGGTGTTGTCATAACTTGCACTTGCGATAATTTTTCCATCTGGGCTAAACGACACGCTATTGACCCCACGTATATGCTCAGATAGCGTGCGTATATGTTCGCCTGTGTTTGCGTCCCATAGATGGATGGCACTGTCATAACTTGCACTTGCGATTATGTTTCCATCTGGGCTAAACGACACGCTATAGATATAGACCCTATCCGTATGCCCTGATAGTGTGCGGAGGTGCTCACCTGTATCCATATTCCACAGACGAATGGTGCTGTCAAGACTTGCAGTCGCGATTGTTTTTCCATCTGGGCTAAACGACACGCCGAGCACCTCACCCGTATGCCCCGTGTATAGGTCAAGTTCTTCACCTGTCTGTGTCCTGTAAATCCAAATACCGATTGCGCTGGCAACCGCAAGCTTCGCGCCATCAGGAGAGTAGGCTATTTCGTTTATCCCACCTTTACCGAGCCGCACTTTTACACCTTCGGGTAAACCCCATTGGATATAATCTTGAGCGAAGGTGCTTGGTGTGATTGTAAGTGTTATGAACAGTTTCATCAAAATTAAACACAACGTGTTTTTCATGATTTTCTTATTCCTTCTGTCCTGACCGCTTGTTGAATATGAGGAAGATGAAAAATAGATAAGAGCATGCCAGTCGGTTGGGTAGCGCGCAGGTGACGATTTTGTACGACTTTTTTATTGCACCCCTATCAGGTGCCTCGGAATACGGCGCAAATCAGCATGTGGGTCGCGTCGTAGTGAGCGTGGTATCTCTAATTCAGGCATTTTAAGCGCATTGAAAGCAACTCGCTGCTCAGCAGTAAGTTCGGCATTAATTTCTTGGAGTAGTTTTTCGATTTCTTTCAGAAATGTACTTCGTTGTGAAAGAAATTTCCGTACTTTTGTGCGAACCTGGGTAAGCCTCCGTTGCCTTTGTGCTGTGCTCAGTCCGCCATCATATCGATAAAGTCTCCTATCACTTGCCATTGCGCGATACTCCCGCAAATTACCTTCCAACTGCTTCTTCTCAAAATCGTAATCATCAACTACATCACGGATAAGCTTCAGTTTTGGTTGAATTGTCTTCTTCTGCTCAGCAGTTAGTTGAAGCGCAGAACTGCTTTTTGGAATATCAACAAGTTTGATTGCGCCACATCCTACAAGAAAGCAGCATAGGAAAGAGGAAAACAGAATTTGCCGAAATACCATAGCGGTTATCCCATTTTAGTTTAGTGTATACAATTCACCATATTTCGTCCGAAGATAGTTAATATAAGGTGCAATAGTCATAGGTTTACCTGTTGCCCGTTCAATAATTTCAGGTGCTGTGTATTTTGACCCGTGCTGGTAAACGTTGTCTTTCAACCAATTATGCAGCGTGCTAAATTCACCCATTTCAATTTCAATAGATATTTCTGGGTGTGCTTCAAGTGCAGACGAGAAAAATTGTGCGCCTAAGATATTGCCCAATGTATATCCTTGGAATGAACCACCAATGAGTCCAAAATACCAGTGGACATCTTGCATAACACCGTCTTTGTCATCTGGCGGAACAATGCCGAAATCTGCTTCAAATCGTTCACGCCAAGCGTTAGGCAGGTCTTTAATTTCCATTTCACCTTCTAACAGTGCCAACTCAAAATCGAAACGCAACATCACGTGTAGATTATAGGTAACTTCGTCTGCTTCTGTGCGGATGAGGGAACGTTCAACCTTATTTATTGCACGGTGAAATGCATCAAGCGGAACAGAACCGAGCTGCTCAGGGAAGAAATTTTGCAGCTGCGGATAGAAACACTTCCAGAATCCTTGACTTCTTCCAACAATGTTTTCCCAGAGACGCGATTGGCTTTCGTGAACACCAGCAGAAGTGCCGCGGGCAAGCGGTGTGCCTTCAAACTCAGTGCAGATACCCTGTTCATAAAGTGCGTGGCCGGTTTCGTGCATCGTGCAGAAAAGCGCCTCACCTAAACTATCTTCTTTTGAGCGGGTCGTGATTCGGACATCTCCCAATGAAAACTTTGTCATAAATGGATGGTGTGTTTTATCTTGACGTCCACGATTGAGGTCGTATCCAAACTTTTTTGCAACTTCCATACCGAATTCCAACTGTTTATCTTCTGGATAATGTTTATGCAGACATGAATCGTCTGCAGGCGTTTGCGACGTTATAGCAGAAGCAATAGGCACGAGTTCTTTTCGCAGCTCACCAAAGACGAGACTGACATCTGATGCTTTCATACCGTAATCTCTCGGCTCAATCAGTGGATCAGCAATGTGATCATATCCGGGAAAGAAATTAGCGGATTGACGACTATATTCAAGTGTCTTTTCAAGATAAGGACGCACTCTCTCAAAATCATTCGCATGCCGTGCTACTGTCCAAACCTGATACGATTCTGATGTGTGAGTTGCGACCTCTGCCATGAATTCTGCAGGGATTTTAATCGCACGTTCATATTTTCTTCTGGTGACACGCAACAAACCTGCCTCGTCAGAATCGTAACCGAGGCTCTCTCCATAAGATGTTAGCGCGTCAAGCAGTTTACCAATGGCAGGGTCAGTGAACTTTTCGTGTGCTAAACGGCTAAGTGTCGCGGTTTGCCGGGCACGAGCGGCAGCACCACCTGGTGGCATATATGTGGACTGATCCCAGTGCAGAAGACCAGATGCGGATTGGATATCATTTACCTCAATCAGACGGGTTTTAAGTTCTTGGAATTTGGATTGCAATGTAATACTCCTAAAAAATAAGGCGTTAGAATAGTACGCTTTAACCAACATTTTATCATAATCATGTTTTGTATTCAAAGCAAATTGGAATTGAAGAGACATTCAGTTTTCAGTTATGGAATTCGTTTATAGTAAAATGTGACTGTGGAAATCTGTTTTTTGGTACTATCTACGCGTTCGGGATGGCTTTAGGAATTGGGGTGTGGCAAGTCGAAGAGGTATCCGTAACCTCCCTTTCTTGAGTATCACCTGTTTCGGTTGGATGTCAGCAACAACAGTGTCTTCGCCAAGTTTTGTGCCAATGGAGACAACACGGGTAGTTGCATCTTGCGTTGTCTCTTGTAAGATAGCGGTCGCCTCTATCTCCTTGCCTATCGGGATATGTGTGCCGATAAGGCGATAGATGGGAGTAGGCTTTTTCGGTTTCCAGCCAAGAGGTGCAAAAAGGTTATTGTCAATAATTGTCTGAAGAAAGAGTGCCTTTTGGTCAACGGGTTTCGGTTTAAGGTGTGCGTACAGCTTTTCATTTCTCTGGACAGATTTTTTGTGTTCAATTTTGGGTGCTACATATACTTTTTTAGGAATTGGCTTCTGAAAACGGTGCAGCGTCGCGTGCGTGAGAGCAAGGCAGCAGAGAAGTACGGAACCAAAGATACAAACGCGTTTCAAAATACGTTTCATTTTCCTTTTTTTTCCGCGGACTTGGCGAGGTATTTGGGATTTTCTTCTATGTCGGATGGGTAGTTAATCTTCCAGATTTTGACTTTAGCAGATGCGGTATCCTGTTCCGGATAAACATGGACGAACGCCTTACTGTGTTCGTCTCGAAAGAACAATTTGACTGCGAGACTGTTCCAACTGCGTGGCGAAAGGTAGTGGATGACTTCCCGCTGCGTTTTTGAGTCAAATAGGTGGAGGATGCCACCGTTTTTATTGTCGGATTCTTCTGTGTGGTCATGTGCCTCGTGATGGTCATGGGTATGTTCAGTCCGAGGCGGTTGGACGTTGCTATCGGACTTGATATACGGAAGTTGGACCGTTCTACCGTCTTTGAGACGGGCGGTGACAGTAGCAGGATCGTGATGGAAATCAATCTCAACAAAGTCGATAAGTGTGTTTTTGTGTGCTGGCACCATGCGATAATGTGCGCTGCCGATGGGCGCTCGAGAGATCAAAGGCGCCATATAAAGTGGATGCTCAGGCAGTTCATTGACATGTGCATGTTGCGATGCAATATAGAACACATCTTCTTCGCTGAGGAGCAGATGAGTCACGTGGTGTGTTTTGAGAAATTCAAGTGCTTCGTGTTCAGATGTTGCAGCAGCTACGTGTTTTTCATAAAGGTCAATCCAATGCACAATGAAGTGATCCGGGTCAATGACGGTTTTGACACCGCCAAGAACATTAAGCAGGTGTCCATAACTCCAAGGTGCTGCAACAACCTTTTCTGTTGAAAGATGTTCTTTGAACCATTGACATGTGTTTGCCATAGGAGTATTTTTGCCGGGGAATACATGTTCAGGTTCTATCTGCGTTGCATATCCTCTTTGAGCAAGCCCTGGAAATGGCTTATTACTGGGTAGTTCCCAAAAAAGAACAAGTGCCAGACAAGCGAGGGTTATACCAACTTGTGTCAATGCGGGGACTACGTTGCGCTTCTTTCCATTCGTTCCTGCTTCTTTGTTACTTGATTGTGCCGTGTTTTCTTTCATGCTTTTCTCTTCTCTGATTCTTGCGATGTGTTGACAGAGCCGTGTTGTGGTGAATTGGACACCTATTGCTGCAAAACAAGCGAGCGGCACGCCGATAAAGAAATCGTAGCGGAGCGCATCGCGCGCAAGCCCAAGCCAAAGGAGCAGCCAAAATCCCAAAGCGACATAGATATATTCATGTTTGACCGGTTCAGGACGAAGTGCAGCAACACCTAACGCAGTAATCGGCGTGAACGCTACTGCACCGTAGAAAAGATATTCACAGATGACGGGGGACAACGTATAGTATAAATACTGTCGGAGAAAGGTTGCAGCCGTGAACAGTGAAACCGTGAAAGCGAGGAGCAGTGCTTTCGCACCCCAGATTCTGATGCAGCCCACAATGAGACAAAGACTTGCAATAAGCAGTACATGTCCATAACGACCGTACCAGAAGATATCCTGTGGTGATTTTAGTTCACCCACACCTTCCATCACCGAGGCACCGCTAAAAGGCACAATACTTTGCGCAAACGTTTCACGTTGCAGTGCAAGATAGGCAATGCCGATAAGGAGACACACAGCACAAAAAACGAGTGAGACAGCGCGGGCAGAAATCTGTTCCGAGATAAACTTAGAAACCGAATGATGCCCACGAGTAAGAAAGGACCGAAACGTGCGGAGCAACAGCATGACGAGCGGTGGAAACAGCAGAAACGCTGCTACGTGGCTGGTAAAACCTCCGCCACGGTGATAAGCTGGTGAAAGAAGGTAGAGTGACGGAACAAACATCAGCACCCACAACACATACTCCCACATACGTTCTTCAGCATCCGTTGTAAGAAAACGCCAGAGTTCCACCGCCACAATCGCGAGGACAAAGCCTCCGAAACCTTCCCAACTTAAACCCCCAAGGAACACAAAGAAACCGGACAGTCCTGTGCATAAGTATCGGATTCGTTTGCTTGTTATGTCTTCCTTCCATAGATAGGTAGTGACTGCCAGGGTGCCGAGCATCCAGCACCATGCATCCCTATCGCTGAATCCTGCGGCACTCCGTTCAATACTGCCGGGCATGATAATTAGAAGCGTACCAACAATGGCTGCTACACCAAAGCCAAAACGGATATAAAGAAAAAGGCATAGTACTACCATGCCGAGGAGAAAGCAGAAAGTTGGAGCAAGAAGCTGCACCTGATAGACCGTGACGTTTGGAAAAAAGAATCTTATTAACTTGGACGCGTAAGCAATAGCGTAAGGGTAACCGTGCAGTGTCTCACTTAAATCTCTGCCGAGCGGCACCCAGCGGTGCATCTCGATTTCTGGTAACGTTCCGTCCTTGACAATTGTCCTCGCTTGCGCGTAAAAGAGAAATGCGTCGTTAGAAGCAAACTGGCCGGTAGGAATGTTGGAAAGACCTTGCAAACGGATCCTGCTGCCCACAAATAGAAGGATTAGGAGCAGTGCAGCGGCCCCGACGTGTTTAACAATAGTGTCCGGTTTCATTTATTCCTCAACACTTTGACGGTATCCCTTCATGTAAGGATCAAGTTCTTTTGAACGCCTAAAATTGATACTGTCCACAACGTCATTTTTTAGCAGTGTTTCCTCATACATGTCCCACGTTGCATCAGTTGGTAACCCTTGCCGTTCAAGATAATCAGGCCTTTCAGAGGCATTCATGGTATTCCAGTACATCCACGTAGAAAACAACCGTATCCGTTGATCTGTAAGGGCATCTTCATAGTCCGAAAAATCAACAAAAGGTCTGCCCAATTCAAGCATGCGTGCAAGGTAAGTGTTCTGTGGATAAACATGATCCGCTTCACCTATCGCCTGCTTAAGTCTTTCAGCACCACCATATTTCGCGATCAGTTTTGCCTCCCACATTTCTTGCATTTCAGCTACGGTGTACAGTTGATAGTCTCTTTTGATTTCGGCGAGGTTAAGTTCATCCCAATGCTGCGCCCACCGGAATTTTTCCGCGGCAGGTAATTCAGGCGTGCTGCGACTGGAGTCGGTAACGTTCACAGAGGTCGCGGGAAGATACAAGGACACCGCAGCAGCAACGATGAAAAGTGCTATGATAATCAAAAATATCTGTTTTTTCATTGGAAAGCACCATAAGCAGATTCTCTATCAATCTGGCGTGTTCACCGCTTTTAGTTACGGCACACGGCGTGTGCCTACTACCTTAAGGCGCTTCAGTTTCAGGCGGTGTTGCTTCTGGTGGCTTTGGCGGCGCGGGTCTTTGCGGTTTTTTCTGCATATCAGGTGGCGGTTTCTGTCCCTGTCCAAAGTGCCGTTCTAACTGTTCAGCGAGTGCGGGACTATCCCGTCGTACCCTGCGAAATCCTTCCTCAAATCCGTGTTGAAACAGTGTGCCTAATGCCTCTTCAAGACGTTCGGGTGTGAACTGTTCCACCGGATGTTCCGGCAGAAATTGTCGCCGAAATTGTCTTTCAAGTGCCTTCTCTATTTCCGCATCCGACATGGTTGCAAACTCTGCCAGATTGCGCATGTTGTTTTGAAACTTCTCAAATTCGGCTTTTGCGGCTTCCTGTGCAGCGCTTGCTGCTTCACGCGCGGCTTCGCGAAGCGCAGCATCCGGATCAATAGGTGATTCGGTGCTGACATACTCATCATACTGTTCCCTTATCTCGGCAGACATTGGCGCGCCTTTTATTTCCTCATAACGTTCTGGGGTAACTATAGTTCCATTCGGTGCGCGGAGCCCTTCAGGTACAATGTCGTAGGAGTTTTCCTCTCGCCACTTGTCCCGGTCAAAAGGTTTAGGCTTTTCAGAAAGTATATTGTAATCTGAATCAATGAAGACTATTTCTGTACCCTCGGGTTCAATGGCTTTATAGAGGAGGTTATGCCGTTGTTCACTTGTCAACATTGCACCCCATGTCATCATTGCCCCACTCGGTTTTTGACGAACGTACGTCATTTTACCTACAACCGGTAGGTATTTATTAGGGTGACTCGGGGGGAAGAAAACACTTACCACCGAAGCGTCTGGATTCTCGTTTGATACTTCTTTAATTGTATCAAGTTCCCATATCTTTCTATCAATGAACCCATCTACAAATTCCTCAAAGTTCGTGGTAATAGGGATATTAAGGTCCCCGGAACGCCATGCTGCTGGTGCGTCTTTGAATTTCATGAGTTGTTCTCGCAAACCGAGAAAATCCGTATAATCGGAGTAATCATTAAAATGCACACCTTTATCAAGGATTTTCTGTAGGAATGCTTCCTTCGGAAAATGTTGATCCCATTCGGTGGATTCTGGGTGCTTTTCAAGATATTTCGCATCAAATTCGGAAATAAGGGCCTCAGAGGATTGTGGTCCCTTATAGCGTGGCGGTCCTAATCCATCTGAGTGAAACATTGGTAGCTGCTCGGCAAGGTCTTTCGGAGGTGGATGCGTTTTTCTGTATTCTGCTATCCCCTTTTCGAGTGCCGTCCGGTTTTTTTTGCGCTGTGCCTCAATTTCCGAAGAAGTTTTTAACTCTCCCCATTCGACAAGCCTCCCCAACGAGATTTCTGTTGTTTTATCCAACCATTCGTCCCAACTTGAAACTGACTGCTTCTCGGTAGCTACTCGTTTTTCTGCATTAGCAAGGGGATGCAGTGCCCC
Organism: Candidatus Poribacteria bacterium; assembly: GCA_021295735.1. Classification (GTDB taxonomy): domain Bacteria; phylum Poribacteria; class WGA-4E; order WGA-4E; family WGA-3G; genus MSPOR6. The sequence goes on from JAGWBU010000046.1 coordinate 16,762, forward strand.
TTTTTCTTCAAACGACAAATGATCTTGTTGATTTATAACGTCAGTGGAATTTGCATGATCATTAGATGGATCATTGGAACGAAACATAATGAAAAAAGCACCAAACCCCAAGAGGATAAAAACTGTAATATAAATGTGTCTGTGTTTCATGACTTCTTCTCCTTTGTGTTTGGCAGTGCTGATTGCACTGCCAGGTATGGTTAAAATAGACACGTACGTTGGTTTTATGGCTGGCCGGAGTATTCGACAGTTTTGGAATTACTAGCACCACCAAAACTCACAGAAGCACTCGCGAAGGAACTCGCTTTCTCTTCAAAACCAACAGATACGGAGTGCCCAGATGTGTCTGCCTCGTTAATCACTTTCTCTTGTGGATATTCTGCACTTTCTCCAATAACTACATACACTTGGTTTTGGTAAGTGAATTCAGTTTCACCTTCAACAACCTTATAACTACCCTTAACCTTGACCCTTGCTGTACTCGTAGTCGTTTTAGACCTACCAGATATCCATTTATACGTACCTTCTCGAACTTTTACTTTCAGAGCAATATTTGTGTGGCGTGGGACAGGGTTACCCTCACTATCATATGTATAATCATAAAATGGTTTAAAACCTTCGGCACCCATTATATTAGAGTCATCTACTCTTGGTTCCGTGTGTCCCCTGCAATAAATATCATATCCGTACTCATCATATTCAAAATTATTACACCTAAATTCAATAAACCACTTATGATACCAGTTGTAAGGATTGCGCTGTACTGATAACTCGGCAGTTCCCATAATGGTATCTTGGCTTTCTGTATATTGATCTTTTGCGAGAATACCCACACTGCCAGAGGCACTGACACCTCTTGCATCTACACTGCCAACAAGGTACCAACTTTCGTTTAAGACATCTTTCCGGGCATAATAAGAAGCATTAGTACCTTCATCTGGAGTCCAACCGAGCTCCTCAACCTCACATATCACATTGCTAATTGGCAGCAGTACCAATCCTGCCAACGCAACAATAGACAAGCACATAAGAGTTAAAGTTATCGTCAAATTCTTAAAACGCATTATAAATCTCCTTATATTATCGGTGGACTGTTAGGTATTTCCTACAGTCCATTTTCGTTATAAAATGTAGTGTCTTTTGACACCTTACTATTACAAAATAATAACAGGAGACATGACGTACAATACCATGTTCCCGTGTTATTTTCAAACAAAAAAGTTGCATCGCTGTCCATGGAATAGCGCAATGCAACAACAAAAGCCCGCAACGGAATACGCCGTGCGGGCACAAAAATATCGCAGCATGTAACTCCTGCGATAAGACCTTGTAATGTGTATAAATTAACGAATGTTAATCGGGGGTAGTTAACTTATAGTAAACACAAACCCACAAACACTGCACTTGGATAGATGACAAGTGCTTAAACAAACTCGTTTTCTGGGTTGTGATATTTACTTGTTGGTTACTCACTGATAAAACCTACATCATTATCAGAAATATGATTGCGACGTTTGATTCTCCTTTTCACGTCTAAATTAAATATGGCTAAAAGTAATAATTATCGCAGCCTTATACGACTTAACGTTAAGCATTATAACATAGTGTTCTGTCTACACTAAAATTGCGATTCGTGTCAGTAGTCGGGAATCGGAGTTCCCTCCTACAAAGAGGGGTGTTCTGTAAAATTTCGGTAGACACTCCAATAGGTTTCGGGAAATGTCAAATTTATTTTTAAGAAATTTGCGAAATTTCACGTTTTTCACCTATTTTTGTTAAATTAAATTCTGATAAATTTGAGGGTAGGTTTGCCAAAATCAACGTAATCCGAGATTCAGAAAAATAAAGTGGTATAATTCAGAGAATTCATATAAAATCGTAATATACATCAAACGAAAGGAAACCAAAATGAAACATTTCTTAATATGCGTCGGGCTGCTTTTAATTACGACAGTAGTTTCGGCACAAACATTAACTTTCACATCAATAGATTACCGCGAAGACATGCTTTTAGCAAAAGAACCAATCGTAACGGGGTTTGAAGGTTCATCAGCGGTTGTAGAATTCGAGACGTTAATAGATACCCCAGCAGCTGTGGCTTACTATGGCGTTCCACATACAGAAGGCAACTTGACAACACCACGTTACCGTAAGATCGCAAAGGGAACACATATTGAAGACAACAAAACACGGCATCAAATCAAAATGGATATCTCCAAACTTGAAGATGTGCATTATGATACTGGCTTGATTGCCAATAACGGCGGCACGATAGTCTACCGGATAGAGATTTTCGATTCGCGTGTCCAGACAACACGCGCTTATGACCGACGTTTGCGCTATAAAAGGGATGGAGAACCTAAAACTGGCACTTACACATCGCTTGTTACCTTGACAGAAGGCCCATTTGTTGATCTTGTTACCCATGATTCTGCAGTTATCTCTTGGGAAACGGATACGCCTACGAAAGGGAGTGTTTTGTCGCAAAATAGGGAATTCTTGTCATTGGATCCCGCCATCCGCCATGAAGTCCGCCTCACGAAACTAAAACCTGACACTGTCTATTCCTATCAGGTAAATTACGGTATCTGGACGCCATCATATACTTTCAAAACAGCACCTTCGCCTGGAAATAGAGTGCCATTTAAGTTTGGTTTTATGTCAGATTCCCGTGCGGGGGTTGGCGGCGGAGAACGCGCACAGAATGGAGTCAATGCCAAAGACCTTGGGCGTTTCTCTATAGAACTCTATAACAAAAATGCGGATTTTGTCTGTTTCGGTGGTGATCTAATCAACGGTTATACCTCTGATATAAAAGATTTCGAATCGCAACTTGAAACATGGAAGCGAACGATCCAAGCAGTCGGCGCGAATATTCCATTTTATGAATCAATTGGCAATCATGAGCAGGTCGGAAAGTATTACAAAGTTGAAGCGCCTCATCTCAAACAAGGTGAATACTACATCCAATTTGCTGGCACAGTTGGTCCAGAGAGTGCTGAAGCGATTTTCGCAAAAGAATTTGTCAATCCCCGCGGTAGTCGTTACGGATTAGGCGTGCCGAATCCTGAGACGAAAGGCAGCACTGATATGGGCGGTGCTGACGTCGGACCTTCTTACGATGAAAACGTCTACTCATTCACTTACAGCAGGGTACATTTTATCTCTCTGAACTCAAATTATTGGTCAACGGGTTATAGAAATTTAAGCACGTTCAGTCAGAAATCGCAGGATAAAACGGCAATAAATCTTGCCCTTAAGCATTTCGGTGGCAACAGAGAAGGATATGTTATGCCAAACCAGATGGAGTGGCTTGAGAAAGAATTAGATGCTGCGCAAAAAGACCTGAATGTGTCTTGGGTGTTCATTATTCTTCATGAACCGCCATTTCCAAACGGTGGACATGTCAAAGATGCGATGTACTGGGGAACTCCGGGCAGTGGTGAACTCGGTGGTTATAACGATAAATCTGTGCCAATGGGTGATGTGATTGATATGCGAAATAGGTTTTGGAAAATCGTCTCAAGCAAGTCAAAAGTGTTAGCGGTGCTTTGCGGAGACGAACACAATTATAGTCGAACTTTGATAGATTCAACAATCAATCCAGATTTTAAGTTCCCTGTATGGCAGATTATCAGCGGTGGTTGCGGTGCGCCTTATTATGTTCAAGACAAATCTGTGCCGTGGGTGGACAAGGTAAAAGCGTTCACTATTGATAAGCATTTCTGCCTGTTCTCGGTTGATGGGCAAAAAATCGGGTTAGAAGTTTACAACGACAGCAATCAATTGTTGGATAGTATTGACAATTTAACAACGATTCGGTAGAAATGATTTATAGTAAAATCCGAAAACATGTTCACATTTCAATGAACAACAATCCACACACACTCGCGCAGGCGAGGTTTCCTAACCTCGCCAATGTCCAGGTAATTGTGGGTTTCACTATAAGCTATCTCATTAAATGACAGAATCTATTCCCAAATTTGTCTAATTTTTGTAACAATTGAGAGTTATAATTAGAATAGGTAGAACAGGATTGAGAAAAAGGGGTAGATTCATGAAAAAAAGAAGTTTGATAAGTTATGTTATCATAAGTATACTTGTCTTTTCACTATACGGCTTTGTCGTCCTTAACGGTTCATCTGATAAAGATACAGAACAAGCAAATAACCAATCCATTATCAAGAATAAAGGATCTGATACGATGGTAAATTTGGCACAGGCTTGGGCGGAAGCATATTCTGGTGTTTCTGATACTGTGTCTGTTGAAGTATCAGGCGGTGGATCAGGAACAGGTGTTGCCGCGTTGATCAATGGCACCGTAGATATTGCAAACTGTAGCCGACAGGTAAAAGACAAGGAAAAGCAACAAGCCATTGAAAATACGGGTAAAGAACCGATTGAATTTATAGTAGGATATGATGCACTCGCTGTTTATGTTCACAAAGAAAATCCTTTGGACAAGATTACTATTCCGCAACTTGCAGAAATTTATGGTGAAGATGGAAAGATAACTAAATGGGAGCATCTTCGGATTGCAAATTCTGGATGCCGAAGTGACAAAATAATCCGAATCAGCCGTCAGTCCAACTCTGGGACTTACTTCTATTTTAGGGAAGCATTACTTGGTAAATCGCGGGACTTTGAACTCGGTTCTTTGGATTTACACGGCTCAAAAGATGTAGTGGAAGTTATCGGACGAACACCTTGTGCTATCGGCTATAGCGGTATGGGATATGCAACTGATCATGTCAAGATGTTAGAAGTTGCAACTGATCTTGATGAGCCGTCCTACGCACCGAATCTTGAGAACGTTATTGCCAAAACTTATCCAATTGCGCGTCCTTTGTATATGTATTCTCTCGGTGAACCTTCGGGGGAAGCGAAAGCATATCTGGATTGGATTTTTTCTCCAAAAGGGCAAAAAATTGTTGAGGAACTCGGTTTTGTGCCGTTAGAGAGCAACTAAAGGATTATCCTACTTAAATGAAATTTTTCCAAATCTGTTTTTCGTTTAAAGGGAGAATCAACAGAGCAGCATGGTGGCTGCTGAATTTGCCGATATTTGCAATCTTTGCAATCTCCGTAGTTATTAATAACTTTCCTGCCAAAATATCACTTGGATTCATTCCATTATTAGCCCTTGTTTGGGTACATTTAGCAGTTACTGCTAAACGTTTGCACGACAAAGACAAGCCAACGTGGTGGGTGCTGCTCCATTTTATCCCATTAATTGGTATCTTTTTTCTCCTGTCAGCACAGTTGACGTCTGGATGGAGCACAGTAATTTATCTGATTGCAATAATCACCAATCTCTGGGCAATCTTTGAATTGGGGTTTATTAAAGGTACACAGGGTGGTAATCAGTTTGGACCGGACTCAGAAACTTCTTCCGAAACCGTAATTGATGTGTATATCAACTTATGCGGAATTAGTTCTATTATCTTTGTTTTTGGTATCTTCTTTTTTGTGTTTAAAGAAGGGGCAGGACTTCTCTTTAAATTAAATTTATGGGAGTTTCTAACGAGTGAAGAATGGTATCCTACATCTCTTAGCAACAAAAGATACGGAACTTTTGCCTTAATTCTTGGAACATTCAGTGTGACAGCGTTAGCGATGTTGATTGCCGTTCCGTTTGGTCTTGGCGCAGCAATCTTTGTGTCGGAATTCTGTAGTCCAAAGTTGAGAGAAACATTTAAGATCGTTATCGAATTGCTCGCTGCAATCCCATCAGTCGTGTGGGGATTCATCGGCTTAACATTGATGAATCAGTTAATAATAGCGGTTTTTAATGCGCCAATCGGTTTAACAATGCTAAACGGTGGGATCATGCTGGCATTAATGAGTGTTCCGATAATCGTTTCTATAGCGGAGGATGCGCTGAAGGCAGTTCCAGATTCCTACCGTGAAGCGGCGGAAGCACTCGGTGCAACGCGATGGCAAGTAATATACCGTGTGCTTTTACCTGCAGCAAAAAATGGATTATTGGCAGCGGTTTTACTCGGTGCGGCGCGATCCATCGGTGAAACGATGGCGGTTTTGATGGCAACCGGACACTCGGTTAACATTCCGAACAGTCTACTCTCCGGGATTCGCACTCTCACAGCAACTATTGCAGCAGAATTAGGTGAAGTTGCAAGAGGCGGTGAACATTATCAGGTGCTATTTATAATCGGCATCCTACTTTTTACTATTACGTTCGTGGTGAACCTCATCGCTGATTTGGTTATCAAAGGAATTCGTCAAAATTGACATTGGCTACCATAACGAATGTATCAATAGCACTACAGTTTCTCATAGGTTGGGAGAGCACAGCGAAACCTATAGCTGTCAATTTAAGAACATAATTGCCAGATCATCTCTTGTGGGAGGGCTTTCTAAGCCCGATATTCTTTCAGTGCATCTCGACTCCATCGTAGGGCGGGGTCTCTGTGCCCGTCCGTTGTTTGAATACAACAGCAATGGCAGGATTTGTTTCCTAAATTGACACCTATGGGAAAGCGCAGCGAAACCCAACATTTCAAATGCATCACAGATAACAAAATAGTGGGTCATTACTCGCTTTGTTCAACACGCCAAGTGCCATGAGAGCGATTGACGTTGATTCACTACAACTTTCGTCAAACTCACGTTCATTAAGGATTATATGAATACCAATACAGACATAACCCCAGAGACAATGTTTACTGAAACAGATATTGGAAGACAGAGTAGATTTATAGAAAATGGCTTCAAAGTATTCTTTTTTATAATGACCTGCCTGATGATTCTACCGTTGCTCCTAATTATCGGATACCTTTTCTATAAAGCACTGCCGGTGCTGTCTCTTGATTTTCTGTTCACGAATCCAAAGGATAACATGCGGGCTGGCGGTCTGTGGGCACCGTTTCTTGGAACAATTTATCTGGTAGTGGTTTCGCTATTAGTCGCAGCACCGATCGGCGTATTCGCAGCAGTGTATCTTAACGAATATGCACGTGATAATTGGTTCACACGAATTGTGAACTTAGCAGTCGTAAACCTTGCAGGCGTTCCAAGTATCGTCCATGCGTTATTTGGTGTTGGGGCGTTTGTTTTATTTGCTGGTTTAGGTGAGTCAATTTTGGCAGCTTCACTTACATTGGCAATCATGACGCTCCCCGTTATTATCGCAAGTACGACTGAAGCACTTAAAGCGGTGCCGATGTCTTTCCGTGAGGCGTGTTGGAATCTCGGTGCCACGCGCTGGCAAACGATCCGACGAATTGTGCTACCCAATTCAATCAGTGGGATTTTAACAGGCGTTATTTTACAGGTATCTCGTGCAGCAGGCGAAACAGCACCGATTATGTTTACCGGGGCAGTATTCTACAAAGCTATTGCGGAAAGGAATCCTTTTGCATATAATATAACAGACCAGTGTATGGCACTTTCATTACACCTCTATACGATTTCAACACAGGTGCCGGACGTAACAGAAGGTATTCCTTATGGTACTGCAATTGTGTTGGTCGGTAGTGTTCTGCTTGTAAACGCTGCGGCAATTATCCTACGGATATATCTTAGAACGCGAAAGAAGTGGTAACCTTCTGGTATGGAAAATATGAGGTGCCGCAAACTGGTATCCTCAATTCCTAACTGAGGATTGCTATCTCGCCAAGAAGGCGTAAAATAGGATGTTACTCATGTTGAATGATGTTAACGGAGGACAATCTGACCTACAAAAAAAGTTAGGGGAAATCATTGAAGGGGCTGTCTTTAGCGGAATCATCCAATTTCTGATTCTTGCCTCAGCTATCGCTTTCGTGCTGGAAACCGAAGAAGTTTTTGATAAGTATGAAACGCATTTTCACATTATAGATTGGGCATTTCTCGTACTGTTTACAGCAGAATACATTCTGCGTATCTACACCGCACCAGTCAAAAAAGAGTTTATATTTAGTTTCTTTGGTATTGTTGATCTGTTTGCGATTTTACCGTCTCTCGTGCTTATCCCCGGATTAAGGCAAGTTCCAGGGTTTCGTGTGCTACGTATTCTTAGATTCTTACGTGTTTTCAGAATCTTCAAAGCGACCCGATTTATCTTGGCAATGGATAGGATGATTGACGCACTAACTGAAGTCAGAAGGGAACTTCTTGCACTTGTTATTCTATCTTCAATGTTTGTTTATTTAGCTGCATGTGGTATCTATTTTTTTGAAAAAGATGCACAACCTGAGGCATTTGGGTCTATCCCTGATTCGATGTGGTGGGCAATTGTATCGCTAACCACAATTGGTTATGGTGATGTGTATCCCGTAACCCCTGGCGGTAAAATTTTCACTGCATTGGTCGCTTTAGTCGGTGTTGGACTTATCGCTATTCCCTCTGGGTTGTTAGCTTCTGTCTTGACTGAAGCAAGGGTGGAAGAAGAACTACAAGAAGAAAATGATGAAGAAAATGAAAAATAAAAATGGATCATTGGGATCATTCAGAAGTTCTTGGTGGCAGTTATAATGTTACTGGCCCTGGTTTTCTTTTGTGCTTGTGGGCTCTACTACTTTGAAAGAGATGCGCAACTAGAGGGGTTTGGTTCAATTGGTGACGCAATGTGGTATATTTTTATAATATCACCCAAGTTGCCACCTATTTCGCAAATGCTCTTGTAGGAGGGGTTTCTAACCCCGCCAAATGCCAAACGCGCATTTGGTGAAAAAGCCTTGTTTTTTCAGTAAAAAGCAGTGTTTGCTAACTTGAAATCTTGTCCGAGCAACTTAGGTTAATATAACGGCTTGTGCCAGTTAACTTTTTGTAATATGACTCATACTATTTTGGAATCTTATACATAGACAATATCTTTTAGTGCCATCAACTTGCGTCCTAAACATTTGTTCAAAAAAGCACCAAGTGTAAAACCAGCAAACTTGTTGCTCAAGCGTGTCCGAAACCCCAATGATGTCGTGCGCGTATCCGTGAAACATTGAACTGATGGGTGAGTTGACTTATCGTTGTTTCAACATAGTATCAGGAACATTAAGATTAGGTTCATTATTAAGACTAAATTAAGACTAAAGTTTGGACACTATTATTATATTCAAGTAGCCTTGTCAATAGAGGCATCGTTGATTTGCGGAAAAAGTGCAATCCCATTGTGATTTACCGCTTTTTATTGCTTTACAGTCTATCTCATAAATCGTTGAATACGGTTCCCTACACAGGATCTACATTCATCGTAGGGGCGGGTCCCTGTGCCGGCACCAAATCAACGGTCCGAATGCCTTATGGCATTCCCCGGGACCTCGCCCTACAAATGATTTATGAGATACGCTCTAGTTTTATCATAAACATAAACCCAGATCGCAAATGTGTTTTGAAGTTGTTTTATCATAAGTGCTACGACCGCATCCGCATCCCATTTGCCACGCGATAGGAACTTCGTAAAAGACCAATATCTTGTCTGTGAACAACTTGATTGATAAAGACTTGTGAGTGTGCCATTACCTCCATTTGCGATGAAACCGAAAATAAACGCTTGGGAAAGCACAAAGTTTTCTTGGTTGAATAAAGAACGAAAATCTGATAGTATTTTATCTAAGCAGAGAAGGAGGTCCATTTTACATTCCTTTCAAAAAGTGTTGTTTCTGAAAGGATACCTGCTTTTCTGCTTTTCAAACTTTAGACCTGCACGGTAAGGTCTAAAATTTGACAGTGGGAAAAATAGGCATGAGATTAGTGTTGATATTTTGTATAATCATCTCAATGTTAATGTGTGGGACGGAGTGTGAAGTTTTTGCCAAAGCCCCGACAGGACCCAAAATCTTGTTTACTTCCAGTCGGGATGGCAATTATGAGGTCTACATGATGAATTCTGATGGTAGTGAACAAGTGAACTTAACACAGCATCGGGCCTCTGATTATGGTGCTGTGTGGTCTCCGACTGGTGAGCAGATTCTTTTCGTCTCGGATCGCCAAGGTACGCGTGTGCGGGATCTGTATTTGATGGACGCTGATGGCACAAATGTTCGCCGCGTCTTCAAAAGAAAGATAGCAGCTCAGAGAAGAAGTCCGGCGTGGTCTCCTGATGGCAAACAGTTTACTTACTCTTACGTGGACTGGAACCGTAGTAAGTTCGGTCTCTATCTTGGGACATTTGGCGAAGAAGATGCCGAACTCCTCCCGTATGGAAATTCCCCTGCGTGGTCTCCTGATGGTAAAGAAATTGGCTGTTCTGTAAGCCATCCCAAGGGAAAACGACTCACATTTATCAACGTCCGCACACGAAAGCGGGAACAACCGCTACCCGATAAAGCACTCCTATGGCAAGGAGGTCCGTCCTGGTCCGCTGCGGGGGACAGACTTGCCATTTCTGGGAACAAGCATCCGTTGCCTGTCATCTTAGATAGGGATCTGCACAACGCATGGTACGATAAATACACAGTCTACATCGTTAACCGCGATGGCACAGGTCTCCGACAACTTGTTGATGAGGCGGGTCCCGCCGCAGGAGTTTCTGCGATATCGCCAAATGGAGAGGAAGTGCTTTATAGACAGGAAATTAACGGGCAGTCCCAAATTTTCAAAATTGATATAAACAGTGGGACTCGGACACAGTTGACACATGTTGGGATGAATACCAGCGGGGATTGGTTTGATCCGGCGTATGCGAATACGTTGCCGGTTTCCCCTCAATCCAAATTGCTAACGACAACATGGGGACAACTGAAAAAGAAGTAACTCAAATTATCCAACATTTTCCAAAAATTAGGAATAGGAGGCATCAGGTATATGTTAAATGGTATAAATGAAGAAACCAAACTTCGCCTTACAAGGCGCACCTTTTTAGGGAAGACAGCGAGAGGCATCGGGTCGCTTGCACTCGCATCTCTACTCACACCATCAATATTAGATGCAGCACCACAGATTGAGCGATGGCCCGGGATAATTACAGAACCGCACGTCACACCGAAAGCAAAGTGTGTGATCCACCTATGTATGGCAGGCGGTCCCTCACATTTAGAGACTTTGGATTACAAACCGAAACTTGCAGAAATGCACGGCAAACCGATGCCGCAGTCATTCACGAAAGGACAACCGATCGCACAGCTGCAGGGTCAGGCAAATTCACTCAAATGCCTTGGTCCAACGCATGAATTCAAAAAATTCGGAGAGTCTGGACAAGAGATGAGTTCTGCGTTTCCACACATCGGTAGTCTCGCTGATGACATCTGCATTGTGCGGTCTTTGCGAACCGAGCAGATTAATCACGATCCCGCTCACACTTTTATGAATACAGGCACTGCTATTTCAGGCAGACCCAGCATGGGGTCGTGGCTGTTATACGGGCTTGGTAGTGATAATGAAAATCTACCGGGATACGTTGTTCTAATTTCCTCCGGTGGAGGGCAAGACCAACCGATCGCAACGCGGCAGTGGCATAGCGGATTTCTCCCAGGACAATTTCAAGGTGTTCAGTTCCATTCAAGTGGTGATCCTGTTCATTATGTTTCAAGTCCTGGTGGTGTGAGTCAGGAACAGCAGCATGATGTTGTTGGCGCAGTGCAAACCTTGAACAGCATGTTGAATGAAACGGTGGATGACCCGACAATCGCTACACGTATCAATCAATATGAGATGGCATTCCGCATGCAAACGAGTGTGCCAGAATTGACCGACATCTCCAAAGAACCTCAAGATATTCTTGATATGTACGGGGCAAAGCCGGGAGACGGATCTTACGCATCAAACTGCTTACTTGCTCGAAGGTTAGCAGAACGCGGTGTCCGCTTCATTCAACTCTATCATCGCGGATGGGACCATCACGGCGGAATTCAGAACGCTATCAAAACCACTTCTGGATATGTTGATAAGGCAACGGCAGCACTTGTTAACGATCTGAAACAACGCGGCATGTTAGACGAGACTTTGGTTATTTGGGGTGGTGAGTTCGGACGAACACCGATGGCGCAAGGCAGCGGACGTGACCATCACATCAAAGGATTTTCAATGTGGATGGCAGGCGGTGGTGTCAAAGGCGGTATTAGTTATGGCAATACAGATGAACTTGGCTACAATGCTGTTGAAAACATCGTGCATGTGCATGACTTCCACGCCACAATGCTCCATCTATTCGGCATTGACCATGAGAAACTGACATACCGTTTCCAAGGTCGAGATTTCCGTCTCACTGATGTGCATGGGCATGTTGTCCGCGACATTTTAGCTTAAAAGTAGTAAGCACACTCCGTGTGCCGTCAACCAAGTAATACCATTTCTAAATGATCGCTTTTCATTAACAAAAAACGCGTTTGTAGTCGCGCAATTCATTGCGCCTCTTAAATTCTTCACTTGAGGATGAACCTACAAATCTCATAATGAAATCTTATTTTTTAGAAACGGTAAAATAAACACGACAAGCAGAAGAACTACTACGCTCACATAACTCTAATCAACATATAACACTGGAAGGAAATTAACCAATATGCCAAGAGAACTTATTGCACCTGCCCAGGAGCAGGTTGCTTTTCGAGTATATGAGAGTCCACCGTTGCAAGCTAATCAAATTCGGGTCAAGAGCCAGTTTGGTGCAGCCAAACACGGTTCAGAGATGGCATCATATAAAGGTTATGCAGGCCCACGTGGTGGCTACGATGGAGAATATAAAATCTTTCGAGCAAACGGTTCTGGAATGGTGAACTATCCTTCAGGACTTGGGAACATGTGTGTTGGCGAAGTAACTGAGGTCGGTGCGGACGTTACCGATGTTAAGGTCGGAGAGCAAGTTTTTCGGCACAGCTCGTTCCGTGAAGAACATGTTTGGGGTGCAGCGGGTACCCGGAAACTCCCTGATGGTGTTCCTTGGCAGGCAGCTGTCTGTTTAGATCCAACTGATTTTGCTTTGGGTGCAGTGCGAGATGGTCATGTGCGGATCGGTGATGCCGTTGCAGTCTTTGGACTCGGCGGAATTGGACTGATGGCACTGCAGCTTGCGAAGTTAGCAGGTGCTTACCCATTAATTGGTGTCGATCCACTTGAGTTGCGCCGCAATGTAGCCCTTGAATGTGGTGCTGATGTCGTCATTGACCCTACGACAGATGATGCCGGTTTAGAAATAAAAAAGGCTACCAACAAACGTGGTGCTGACGTTTGCATTGAATATAGCGGTCATCACATGGCACTTCAACATGCTATCCGGGGTGCGGCGTATTTAGGAACAGTTGTCGCTGGTGCATGGCCCGGGACCTATCCAGCAGGGTTGGATCTTGGTGCAGAAGCGCATTTCAACCGACCTACAATTATCTTCTCACGTGCTTGTAGCGAACCGAATCCTGAATATCCAAATTGGAATGAAGGCAGGCTCTTTGAAATCAGTTGGAGGCTACTAAGCGATGGCAGTTTGAAATCTAAACCTGTTATTTATCCTGTTGTCGATTTTGACGATCTATTGGACGAGTATCCGAAGATCGCTACGCACCCGGGTGAGAATGTGAAGTTAGGTGTTCGATTTGCGTAACCTCGCTTTTCAATAGATGGCAACTTATGGGACAACACAAAATTACGTAAACATCTGTTGGTAGGCGCGCTTGTAAAGCGCGCCTACAGTTTGTGGTTAGCGTGCATCAAATCAATACCTATTGTGCGGACGGCACGCGGAGCGTGCCTGCTACCATGTGTATATATTTTATATTTCACAATAATTGTAAAATCTCTAATCCGCTATAAATTATCTTAGTCCCGCTGCCCGCAACACCGTTTCCTGAACTGTGAACTCATGGTCAAGCGAACGATCAGGAGATTTCTCACCCCGAATATCAGCGACAAATGCTCGAAGACTTTCAACATAACGCGGTCGCGGCTTCACGGGCACTGTCTGCCATCCTTTCGCATACCCATCCCGCTCCTCGTCAAGACACAACCGCAACGCTGGCGGTTCAAGCGGTTCAAGAATTGCGCTGCCGCGTGTTCCGTATACTTCCAATCGTCTTGATTTGCCCGAATCAATCTCCAATGCCGTTGACTCAAGAATCGCCAATGCTCTGGGATATTCAAACACTGCCGCTGTATTGTTCCGATACCATGGCACGTCATGTCCGTCGTGCCTCGAAAATGGTGTCACCTGTGTGGGGCGTCCTAACAATGCCACGATAATATCGGTAAGATGACAGGCGAGGATAAACATAATGCCACCCGAATGTTCACCGAGCGCATCCCAGCGTTGCCAATGTGCATCGTTTGAACGCCCTGATGAGATGCGTCCACGAACAGAAAAGATATGACCGAGTTTGCCAGAGTTCGCCCAATCAAGGATAAACTGAAAGCCAGCATTGTATCGGAACATATAACCGAGTTGAACGAGCAGCTTTCTATCTCGTGCAATGTCCAAAATCTCCCGGAACGTCTCAAGGTTATCGCCAGCAGGTTTATCAAACCAAACATGTTTGTCGTGTTCAAGAATCTCCCGTGCAAAGCTAAGATTCTGCGACACCCGTCCTTGCGCCGCAATCCCAACGATTGTTTCATCATCAAGCATTTCTTCTTTAGATGCAAACCAATGAACTCCTTCATAGACAAGGCTTTGACCAAGAGTCTCTCGGACTTCTGGTGATGGCTCAAAGACACCGGCGAAATCAATTTCTTCACTTTCCTTCATCACGTGGGCTTTTCCCCCAGCGTGATCGTGGGAAATACCGTATTGTGCAAGTCTCATTTTCACGTCTTTTTCTCCTTAGTATGATTACCAAAAACATCGGGTAAGTTCTGACATGATTCTATCATATAATCCATATTGGCTCACCTAAAAAGTGCGTGAGATTTTTGGCGACTTGTGTTAAACTCTAAAGTATAGATTTCGCAATATTATCGTTATTTTGCTTCAAGACGACTCTGTTGAAAACCGAACCAATGCAACTCCATTTCTATACAAAACCAGATTGCCCGCTATGTGACGAGGCAAAGGTCGTGTTGCAAAACATCGCCGCGAAGACATCGTTTGTTGCGATAGAGGAAATTGACATTACGAAAAATCTTGGGTTATTCACAAAATATAAGCATCTGATTCCTGTACTTGAGTTGGATGGACAACAACTTTTTGTGCATCGTGTCACATATCGGAAGTTAATGTGGCAGTTGCGATTGCATCGGTTTTGGAGGCTTTTAGCAAAGTTTAGAAATTAAACTTACGTAGTAGACTTACGTATAAAGTCGGATTACAAACCCTTCCCACAAGAGATAGGTATACCAACTCAATTTTGCGCAAGTCGTCTATAAAAAGAACGAGGAGGTAAGCATGGCTTTTCCATCACACGGCACAACGCACCGATCCACTGTAACAGGAACACGCGGAATGGTAACAAGCGCTCATCCGCTTGCAAGCCTTGCTGGTGCGCGCATGTTACTTGCTGGGGGCAATGCGTTTGATGCTGCCGTTGCTGTGGCTTCGACACTCAACGTTGTTGAACCCTATATGTCGGGTATTGCTGGCAACGGGTATATGTTGCTCTATAGTGCGAAAGAAAAAGCACGGCGGGTACTTGACTATATGGGTACATCCCCTTACGCAGCAACGTTGGATGTCTATCCGACACTTGAAAGTCAACAGATTGGCATCCGCGCAGGAATGGTACCGGGTGGTTGTGGTGGATGGCTTGCCCTCTTGGACCGTTACGGCAGCATGGATCGCGCTGACATTTTTGCGCCAGCAATTGAGTCCGCAGAAAACGGATACGCTGTCACGGTCAAGAATGCGGAGTTTATTGCAGGCGCGCGTCCCTATTTTTCGGAAAGGGCTGAGGAGGTTATTGCCTCGCGAGGCAGAACGCCACATCCTGGCGAGCTTTTGGTGCAAAAGGATCTCGCCCAAACGTTCCGCACGGTTGTGGAAGGCGGTGCAGAGGCGTTCTACCGCGGTGAGATTGCTAAAGAGATTGTCCGTTTTTCTGAAGAAACCGATGGGCTGATTACCGAAAAGGATTTGGCTGACTTTGAGGTAGAGTGGCAGGAACCTATCTCTGTTACTTACAAAGATTACGAAGTCTACTGTCCATCCCCACCGTGTTCAGGTTTTCAATATTTGGAGACACTGAATATTTTAGAGAACGATGCCCTCGGTGAACTTGGACACAATACACCGGAATACTTGCATTTACTGATTGAAGCGATTAAGTTAGCGAGTGCGGATAGAGCTGAACACGCCCCGCGTCCGAACCCACCGATTGAAGAGTTGTTATCGAAAGACTATGCGCGGGCACAACGCGAACGCATTGGCGGACAGGCTGCAGTTACTGGTGGTGAACGTTGGACAAAGGACAAACTCCCCGGTGAGATACTCGCAAATGACTGGACAACCGAATGTACAACTCACTTTGACACGGCTGATGCTGAGGGCAATATCGTCGCAGTTACACAGAGTCTTGGACAACCCTTTGGCTCAGGTGTGATTCTCGGTTCAACGGGGATGTTTCTCAACAATTTTATGAACTGGTTTGACAGAATTCCAGAGAGTCCGAATGCCGTTGGATCGCATAAACGGATAGAAATGTGCATGTCGCCGTGCCAAGTTTGGAAAGGCGGAAATCCATTTGCAGCGATTGGCACACCGGGAAGCCACGGTATCCTTCAGACGACGTTACAGATGGTTTTGAATCTGATTGAACACGGTATGAACGTACAGGCGGCAATTGAGGCACCACGTATTCGGTTGGTAAAGCCCGGTAAGCATGTCAGTATGGAAGGGCGTATCCCTGTTGCGGTCCGTGCAGCGTTAGAAGCGCGCGGGCATGAGGTCGACGTGTTACCCGATTGGACAGCAACTGTCGGAGGCGGTCACGGTATCGCCTTTGATTCTGAAGAAGGTAGTTTTATGGGCGGTGCCGACCCGCGGCGCGATGGATACGCGATAGGTGTGTAAAGATGGTTCATCCGAAACATATTGTTGCTGTCTCAGGATTGGTCCGTCACCCTAACGGTAAAATCTTGCTCATACGAGGTCCGCGCCGTGGGTGGGAGTTCCCCGGTGGTCAAGTTGAAGAAGGTGAAAACCTTATTGAGGCATTGGAACGCGAGATTAAAGAAGAGTCAGGAGTTACTGCGTCAATTGGGTCGCTGGTTGGTGTTTACTCAAACATCAAATCTCCTACAAAATTAGCGTTTGGCTTCTTAGCAGATTATGTCCGGGGTGAATTAACTACGAGTGACGAGAGTCTGGAAACCGAATGGGTAACACGTCATTCTGCTTTACAACGTGTATCAAATCCGATTATTTATGATCGAATGAAAGATATGCTTGATTTTTCAGGAAGGATCATTTATCGTGTTTATACCTCAGACCCGTATCATGTTTGCGAGGAATTTTTTCTGTGAAATTAAAAAGTGGCAGTTACTGAAAATGCCTATTGTTAACGTGAGCTTGATAATTAGAATGAATATAGATGTCCGTTGGGTAGAGCGAAGCGAAACCCAACAATTCAACCGTCTTGAGAGTCCTAAAGAGTTGGATTTCACTTATTTTTTCGGAAATATCGACCTCAAATAGGTCAACAACCTCTCTTTAGGGTCTATTTTTATTGTCCATTTCCGTTCTACCCCACCGAATGCCGTAGGCGCATTCGGTGTTGATTCCCTACGGGATTTATCAAACGGTAAGTAATTTGAGTATTCTATGTTTTGAAATCCCTAAATTCACACCCTTTATCCTCCTGCAAGCGAGGGGAGGGACTTTTGGATCTATTCCGCCCGTTCTCTATGTAATAAATGTTTAGCGAGTGAACCACTTATGTTATATGAAGAATTTTCCATGATAAATCGTACCATAATAATGGTTGTCTGTAGTGAAGATCGTATAAGGCATCCGAGATGTAACGCTAACGGCGAACCTATTAGGTAATTCTCACTAACCGACGTCTCCCAAGATTCCCGCCTTTTCATCCTCTTTCCAACAAATCATAGGTCTTTCTCTACATGATAACCGTGTTCTTTGAGCGCGGTAAATACAGATGTCCAAACGGTTCGTGCTTGTTCAACAGCCTTGGATGCGTCTGCGTTGGTGGTTTCTGACATGTCCTCCGGGTAGCATGCTTCAAGTGCCCATCGGGTTAAGTTCGATAGGTCTGGATGCACATTTTTAAGATGCCAACTATCAGGCACCAGATTCCGTAGCGCATCTAAATCATGCGTTCTCGAAAAATAGATCTCTAAGAAGATTAATACCACTTTGAGTGTCTTTTCTGCAGCTTGTTGTGCGTGCCAACACGCTTGACGAGGCGGCACATGTGGCTGCTTTAAAAGGGTTTCGGCAGTTACCAAGTCTTCATCCGCATAGCGGAGCCAGCGGGATGTGTTATGAAATCGATCATTCACTTGCACAGTATACTTTCCCTTCTCGTTAGGCAGCACAAGGTGCTGAGCGGATCCGCGCGCAGGAGCGTTCAAGTCTTTCCGGCAGAGTATTTTGCCTTCTTGTTGGGCGTAACGCAGTACCGATCCGATCCGCGTGCGATGACGTTCCAGTTCTTCAGGCGTTGAGACAAGAATGTCTTTTGCCACAGGTAAGTCAGCCAGGGCGCGCAGAATATCAAGAGCAATTTTCCGTTTATCGGCGAGTTCCGAAAAAACGACGAGCAATCTATGTCGCTATTTTGATCTGCGTCCCCTCGTGCCTGTGAACCGAAGAGGATAATCTGTAAAGGGTCAAAGTCACGCACGATGCGCTCTGTCATAATGGAGATAAATTCGTTATTCATTGTCCGCTCCTTTTATAACATTCATCAATCTTCGGGCAGGAGACCCCGTTGCTTTAGGTCGGGGAGGAATGCCCGTTCTTTTTTTCCTTGACAATTAT
>JAGWBU010000193.1:0-4241 GCA_021295735.1 Candidatus Poribacteria bacterium
CGAAAACGTGATAAGTCCATTGAAATCTCCTTTTTTCTGATGTTGCGTTTCGCTGTCGTTCACCCCAACCTATAAATGCCATTTTCTATTGAAAAATCTTTCTGTTTTTGAGATACTTATTTTGACTTGATGAAAAGAGGACTGAAAGATAAAATCCTCGCAATAGATATTCACTGCCGCGATGAAGAGCGGATTAAAATTTCAGAAGCTGACTGTCTCGAACCCGTTGATTTGCCCTATCGCGTTTAGCTTGACGCTCATTTTCTGTTTCGGTGATTTTGCATGACCATGCCCCTTCACAGCTATCAGGTCCATCGTTGAAATCACAGAGCGGGAATTCGCGCATCTGATCTATGAAGATCTTGGGTAACTCCTTATGAAAAGCCAACCACCCATTTTCGATTGGTGCCTCAAGCGAAGCTATTCTTTCCTCCTTATTCCGCTGACGTGGTAAAAACTGAAGTGGTGGCGAAATTTCTTTAGCTAAACTGATACTCTCATAATGTCTCAAGAAATTTTCTTTTTGATCTCCAGTGGTATCCACGAAGTCCTCACAAAACAGGTGGACGTTAAACTGTGCTCGTGACCGCAACGCCAAGAAGTCGTAGACGTTTCTGTATACATCACACAGCGCCTCGATCTGCTTACCGCGTGAACCACGTTCCATCCAGACCTGATGCACGTAGCCGTAAGCCCCCGGTGTCTGCATATCCGAATAACTGGATTTATATGCAGGTTCCCATAGAATCGCTACGACCGCAGCAAAACAGTTGTCGAGACTCTCCTTGATTCCAGCCCAGTCCAGAAAGATCGTCGCACCGCTCAGGCGTTCCCAGCGCACCAGTCGGTCGTCTGTCCGTAGCAGCCCGTCGTTCTCGACAGTGAATCGGACAGCGTTCTCCATGTCAAAGATTGCTAACTCCCTGTCTACGGGGTGGTTCTGGTATTCCCGCAGGATCGCCGCACGCCCCTGATCAAACTCCTTCTCCCGGAGCGACCGATAGGTCCATTTCTCGCGCCACGTCTCCTCGACACCGGCATTCATCTCGTTCTCATGCTCAGTCCAAAACCCCTCCATTTGTGCTGATCGTTCTTGCGGCTCTAAGGCGGTGTTTGCGTAAATCTTTCGGTATTCCTGCCAGAGGTGTTCGGCATCAGGGTGGACTAACTGATCAGGGTTCGGGATTGCCTGAATAAAAATGTTCCGCCACGCGGGTCGATACCGGAGCTGATTCGCAATGGCTCGCTCGCCCTTCACGGTGTCCACGCAGATGAAGTTGGTGTCCGCATCGCCGCACTCCATGAGATCGCTGTTGAACCAGTCTTCGTCCTTCTGGAGTGTGTTAGGGTTTCTGATGCTGTCGATGTCGTCCAAATCATCTGGCAATACCAAGCTAGGTCTGTACCCTTTATAAAGGCTGCCGCGCACCTTACCACCTCGGCTCTGCGGTACGAGCAGGATGTCGTTTGCTGTGACAGATCGCATCTCGCCCCAGGTGTCATCGCCCTTGAGATGTTGTAGAGACCGGCGCATCTCGATTTCCGATTTGATGTCTTTAATCCGGTCCATCGCGTTCCCGTATGACCGCGACAGGATCAGGATATATTTCTCCGACTCCATGCCGAACTGATCGTACAGATATTTGTAGTAGATGCAGTGGAGCGGATAGAAGACAGTAATCACGGTGCTTTTGCCGCTGCCACGCGGTGCGAGGATATTCACCTTCTGCCCCCGCTCGCCCCGCGGTATCGCCTCAAAGAACGCCTTGTGGTGCACCCCGAAGGGCAGCCGAGTATAGTCAGATAGGTGCATCTTGGCAAAGACAGCAATCGAGGCGAAGCCAGCGATTTCGGTCAGCATCGGTTTCTGTTTGTCGGGCCAGTCCTCCAGTAACGCCCGATACGTCTCCACCTGCTGGTTACAGTCCATCGGTGCGAAGAGATCGTTCAGGCGTGTGAATAAGTCCCATTTTTCCATAGGTAATACGTAAAATGCGTAGGGGGTTATGCACTACTCCCCACGCGAAATCCACAAGTTATCCACAGAGTTATCCACAAGTTATCCACAATGACTAACGCTCAGAATATAGTCATAGAGCGGGTTTGCGGCTTGGAAAAAAGTTATCCACAATTTTTCAAGTATTTTTTTCACAAGCGGCAAACTAGGTTCTGTTGACATTTCTAATAGGTGCTGGGCATGAAAACTCGACCTACAGATTGTCTAGCAACTTGCGTACTATTAGCATTAGTTCGTGTTGATTCACGGATTTTTTAGTCCTCCAGCCGACTTCCGTACGGTTCAAAGCGAAAGGGCGTATGAGACGCAAGCCCGTCCAAGGCAGAGATAACTGTGCTCTGCTGTGCTTCCGGGACGTAAAATAGGAAGTATCCACCGCCGCCGGCACCGAGCACCTTCCCGCCGAGTGCGCCGGCATCGAGGGCGAGTCGATAAGTTGTGTCCAGTTGATCATTCGAGATAGAACCGGCAAGCCCGCGCTTCAACCGCCAGTTTTCATGTAGAAGTTGTCCAACCTTATCAAAATCTTTATGCATCAGCGCGTTGCAGAATCTTGGGACCAGTTCCCTGATTTTCAGTAGTGATGTCGGACTTGCGTCGCGCTTCTGCTCGCTCAAGATGGTGTTCGCGCTCCGTTGAATGCCTGTATCGAACAGCATCAAATGCTTTTCCAGTAGGGAACAACGATCGTTGTTCCCTACACCTTTCTGTGGAAGCGATTCTACGATGACGCTGTCGTCCGGTTCAAACCAGAATCGGCGCAACCCACCGTATGCTGAGGCGTACTGATCCTGCTTCCCGATGGGGTTGCCCAGGATGTTTATCTCAACCTCGCAGGCATCGCGGGCGAGTTTTTCGGCGTTCCACCGCTCACCTTGGTAGGCATACAGCGCATTCAGCAACCCAACCGTCAGTGCACTGGAGGACCCCAGCCCTGTCCCCCGCGCAGAGATGTCGGACGTTATTTCGATTGACACACCCGACTCCACACCGGTTTTCCGCATTGTCTCCCGAATCAACGGGTGCTGAAGTTCATCCAACGAGGGAACGAGTGAGGGAGCGAGTCCCGGCTCCGCTTTCGCTTCCTCTGTCCAGACTGCAATTTTCCTGTCCTCACGTTGAGAAACTTCGACTGTGATATACTTGTCGATTGTGGTGCTGATGACTTCGCCACCGTATCTGCGGTAGAAGTCGGCGATGTCTGTGCCGCCACCGACGAAACTGATTCGTAAGGGCGTCCGTGAAACGGTTTTTTCCATCTCTTTCCTATGGTCTGGTATAGTGCCCCAATGGGAGGTGAAACCTAAGGAGTAATACCTAGTGCGTAAGGGATATTGGTTCACCGGTTCAAGCGTTCATTGAGGTATGGCACATACGGCACAGCCGACCGGACCCTTATAGTAAAGTTTAGAATTATTGATACACTTTCAATGCAGAACCAACCCCCTAAATCCCCCAACCCCCCTAGCCCCCCGGGGGACTTCGGAAACTTCGATCGGGTCAGAGTTCTTGGTAAATGTCTCCTTATTTCTCGTGTTTACTATAAACAAAAAAACCCCGACCAGAGCAGTATCAATTCCGATCTATCGGAATGGATACCGCCCCAGCCGGGGTAGATCCGTGCAGCTATTTTGGTTGATGTCGTTTGGTATCGTCTGGCTCTTTACGATCGAGGGGAATTATACCAAATTATTTAACGTATGTCAATCATTTTTTCACATTGTCATAGTGGTCGTTCTGAAATAATTTTCTCAATTTGCCGAATAGAAAAATCCGTCAATTACATCTTTTGCTGATGCACTGAAACTATTGGTTATAAACTATAGTAGATCTTAGAATTAATGAGACACTCCAAACCGGTGCGGTTAGGAAACCGCACCTACCGGGGGGCGAAAGTGTCTATTTATTTTTAGAATTCACCATAAAAATCTCCAATTTGCATCGGTCTTGCATTATCTGGTATCTTTATCAAGAAATCCTTTAGGTCTAAGCCCCAAGCATTTATGCTTGGGATACAGATTGCTTTAGCAGTTTAATCTTGAAATTGCAGGTAAAAAATAGTATGATTTTTATGGCTTTGGTGAGAGGATACGCCTCCACCGCACGGTGGAGCCCCTCACCTCCAAGCGTATGGACATGAGAGCCAGAAAGCTAATCCTAATGAAAACCTACAAGTTCAAGTTGTATAGCAATCACGGCAATCGTAAGTTGCACAAGACGATAG
>JAGWBU010000193.1:4582-5803 GCA_021295735.1 Candidatus Poribacteria bacterium
TGTTCGGGAATCCGAAACGCTGCACAATCAAACGGGACGCTCTTGGCGATGTCTATATCACGATCTTAACAGACCATGTCGCACCAGATCTGAATCGAGTCATGACGGGTAAAATCGCAGGCTTCGATTTGGGTCTCAAACGGTATCTCACCGGTTCAAACGGACACGATATAGACTCGCCACAGTTTTTCAAGCGCAGCCTCAACACTATCAAACGTGCCAACCGAGCGCATTCACGGACTAAAAAGCAGTCAAACAATCGTGAACGTGCGAGGCTTGACTTGGCACGGAAACACCGTAAGATCGAACGGCAACGAGAGGACTTCCACTGGAAACTTGCACACCAACTCACTGATGAATACGACGAGATACGCCTTGAGGACTTAAACCTACAGGGCATGAAAGCCCTCTGGGGTCGCAAAGTCAGTGATTTGGGGGTTGCAAATTTCGTTGTAAAACTGAAATACATTGCAGCGAAAAAGGGGGGCAAGGTTAAGTTCATTGATAGGTGGTATCCATCGTCTAAGACCTGTTCAGTCTGTTGGGTTGTGAATGAATCGTTGAATCTGCGGGATAGAAACTGGCAATGCAGTGATTGTGGCACGACACATGATAGAGATCGCAACGCTGCGATAAACATCTATAGGGTTGGGGCATCAACCCTCGAAGGAGAAGGCGTAAGTGGCGGTTCGCCGTCCCGTCCTCGTTGATAGCGCAATTCGATTCCTAAAGAATCCAAATCCTTTAGGTTTTGGAGTATGTCAAAGAATATATTGTTAGAAAAAAGATAAGTTAATAGGAGGTAACCCATGAGTGATAAACAGTTCAAAATAACCATCGCCGTCCAGATTCTTATTGCGCTGATTCTCATATATGGATTCTTCGCTGGCTTTGCAACTAAATCCGATATTGAGGATCTTGGGAACAGAACTAAATCCGATATTGAGGATCTTGGGAATAGAACTAAATCCGATATTGAGAATCTTGGGAACAGAACTAAATCCGATATTGAAAATCTTAGTAACAGAATAAATGACAGACTGGATAGGATAGAAAGCCAACTTGATAAACAATCCACCAGAATTGAGAACCTAAACCAGAATTATATCGATCATCTGCAAGCACATAATAAACAACCGGAGTAAACGGATGAATGAAGTGCCACCGTTAATTTAGACAATGGTCTAAATTTTCGATGGCAGTATAGGGGCATTTATGGTA
>JAGWBU010000193.1:5866-9179 GCA_021295735.1 Candidatus Poribacteria bacterium
TTATCAGGGGGACTTTGGAAGCTTCGTGAAGGTCGAAGTTATTGGTAAATGTCCACTTATTTCTCTAATTCACCATAGTTTTACTGTAGGAGGGATCTCCGAATCCCGACATCTCACTGTAAGAGGAATCTCCCGGTTGCGACTTTTCAAACAAGATGGTTAAAAAGCCGAAAACTGAATAGCCCTAATGGCAGTACATATACTATACCCGCCCTCCATCCGTCGCTCAAAGGATTCGCAAACCCTGATCACGACTGGGTTCTAAGTAAATTGAGATCGAAGAACGATACCTACAAAAAGCCTACTATCAAGCAGCATCTATTTTTCCAATTTTTTTGATTAATGGAGATTCGTGGATGACGTGAACCCCAAATTGATTCTCGTCTAAGAAATGGGGTGAGATAATCCTTCTTAGCGTGACCAACCGGTACTAGGTATTCCGTATGCTCCATAATATGTTCCAGATGGAATGCTGGGGACACGATTGCGGGAGTCGGCTATCCGTCGTAAGAATTCTGAAGTTGCTCGTAGAAGTATTCCTGTTTTTATGTTTCGCATATATATTATCCTTCCCTGGTCTCGGAACGGACAGAATCAGGGATGATGGTGTAAAGCAGTCCTTCCTGCTCAAAAACCGCTTTTATCACATCGTCAAACGATCTATTCTGTTCAAATTTCAGTAAATTATGAAATTTCACATTCAATGGATCGGACATTAAATAGATTTGAGAGCAGTATTCAGGATGACTTTGAAAGAACATAGTAATTTCTAACGGATTGGCTAAATAGATATGCTGCTCTGTTTCAGAAAGCGAAACGTGTGCTTTAATAATCGAATCAAATTTTGGGAGATATTGAACACATATTGAAGCCCCCTCCTGTTCGCCCTCAATATTTACGCGTCCGGCGCCATATTGATGGTAAAGCACTTCTGCGGCGTTCATCATCGCTCCGACAACTTTATTGGAAACATGAACTTCAGAAACGACATGAAGGAGCCCCAATTCCAGCGTTGCTATATGCTGCTCGTAAAAAATATGCGATGTTTCCATAGTTATGTGATTAACCTCAAGATTGCAGATATCTGTTCACGCCATGCTGTATAGGACCATTGGTTTGCAGTCTCTACGACTTTGGTTATATCTTGTTGATGCTTTTTCGTTTGAAATGGGTAATCGGCAACGGCTTGAGCGAGCGATGCTGGTTTATCAAATCGGTATGGCGTCCGTTCTCGTAAAACGGGATGTGTCAGTCCAAACGTGATATTGCCCGCGCTCATATTTTCCTGATTTGAGGAACTTGCAACATCATGATATGAGACATGTGCATAGAACGCAGATTCATTGATAATTTCTGCCATCTCACCCTGCGTTGCATTTTCTATAAAGCCATCCGCAACTGCTTTAATTTGGTTGTGCAATTGGGCATCTTTTTTATAGCCATATTTATTTCCCCACGCCATAGATCCGCCAATATAGAACCTTTCCACACCCGAATCCCGCAGCTTCTCAAAAATTTTAAGCACCGCGACACTCCGCTTCGCTTCACTTATTTGACCCACACACACCAACCGCCGCTGCATTTTATGGAGCGATGGAAAAAACAGAGACTCTGGCACCGGATCGCATAAGAAACGGCTATTGTGGATTCCAATCACCCGGTAGAGTTCGCGTTGGTATTCTGTATTATATGTGATCAGATCCACACTTTCGATCAATCGCTGTATCAATTTTTGGGGCCATGTCAACACACATAATTCGCTGCCATAAATACATTTGGGATTTTGCAGTTCGATGAATGCTTTCGCTTGATCACTAATGCTCTTACCATCCGTTGCGCAAAACCACAACCAATCTGCAAAGACAACATCGTCCGCTTCAACTGCCCCGGTTTCCGCAATCCGTGTGCAACGATATTCCTCCCCACCTGCTTCTTCAATTCGTGCATATTTTACGCCAACACCACCTCCTATGTTATTCGCGAATTTTGCAGGCAGTAAGAATTTCAGGTTTCGTTTATTCATCTTTTTCTCCCATCCGTTGATCTGACCAGTCATAATCCCAATTCATATCGGGAATCTCGTGGGTGCCCTTTAAATTGCTGTCCGGCTTATCCGTGTATTCCACAAGATGACCCACAACTGGGTTTGTGCGTAATACCTCATTCCCGTTCACATCGCGCGGCTGATCTTTCAAGCTGTAAATGCCCCGCATATCTCTGTAGGTATGCTGCATCGCCGTTGTTACGCACTCCGCGTTAATCGGCGATTGGTAGTGCATATAATCCAATATCGCTTGTGCGCCGGTAGGAGATAGCACCAACGCCCAATCCGAGCAACCGTGCCACGCGCCTTTGATGAAATGTGGCGATTTCTCTGATACCTCCTCGGCTACATGGCTATATGGTATACCCAAGTTATAATTATCTAAAAAAAACACATCGTCCCGCGTATGCCACGCCAGCTGAACAAGATTTAAGTCGTCAAGTGGTGCAATCAGTTCATCGAGTGCCTGTTTCGGCTGTTTGATGTAGTAGTCATCTACCATGTGCAATGCGATCTCATCACCCTCCGCAATCATGCGCCATGACCGCATCATCGACCACGCACCAACCAGATGCCCGTAGCCCGGATATTTCCTACTCCGCATCCGATTAAAGAATCCCTCAAACCCATCTGCGGCCGCTGCATCACATAGTTCGGCACGAGAAGGATAGTCCTCCCTGTGTTTGGCTATCACACGGATTAAGTCCTCTGCAGGGAAGCCCATCGCCGCCATCGCACCCCGAAACAGATAGTTCCTATCATCTCTGTCTGCTCTGTTCACGTAGTAGACTTTCATCAATTTCTCCACGTTCCAAAACACGGGACCTAAAGGCATCATACACCAAATCATTCCAATCGTCAGACTGCACTCGGTAATGTGTGTCCAGCAAGGAACGTTCCCGATCGTCTGACCAGTCGCACGGCAATGAAAGGCAATCTATTACCTCTTGCATAACCGCTGCTTGGTTCGATTGAGACATAAAATCTTCATAATAAATCGTTTTTGGCTTGATACCGTATGAATCAAAAACCAACTTCCACCCATACTCATCGTTGTAAATGTCCAAAAGTGTCTGTTCTAAATCTTCAAAGCACAAGTCAACCTGCTTTGCACCTGCAGCGGGTATGTCCGAAAACGCTTTATAGCCGGTCTCCTTCATCTTATACCACGATATCGCTTGTCGAAGTTTGTCACGTCGTTCCAATCGCAGGAGATTAAATTCATTGAGCGACAAGCCCTTAATGTCAAGCAGTCGTTGGAGAAACCCG
>JAGWBU010000047.1 GCA_021295735.1 Candidatus Poribacteria bacterium
TTATGTCCGATTTTTTGTTTATTCCGTTCTACCCAACGGACAGTGGTTATTGAATTTTATTATCAAACTCACGTTAGACTGTAGATACATCAACGCCGCATATTCACGAGATAAATCCCGGCTGCTACAAGAACAGCACCCGCTAACAAACTAAATGTCAATTCATCCTTTAAAATCCAATGACTAAACAGTACTCCCGATAATGGTGTGGCAAAAAAGAGGACGACAAGTTTACTTGCACTATATCTTTCAAGGATTGATGTCCACGCCAAAAAACAGAAGCCAGCGATGACACCGCCTTGATAGAGGAGCGCTGCGCTGCAACTGAGTGTTAATTGGAACGTGCTTCCGCGTTCGAACAGAAAGCTCAAAACAGCATAGACTGGCAGACTCAAACCTAAGTACCAGACTAAGAGTCGATATGGATGAATTGATTGGACTAACAGTTTCGTCACGACAACTCGCAGTCCCAAAAAACATCCACTGACAAGCACCAAGAGATCACCAAGGATACTTATTTCACCTTTTCCGAGATTTGGCGCGACGGTTACGAAAACACCGCTGAAGGCAACAATGATACCCAATGTTTTTGTTAGAGAGAGACGTTCGCCTGGAATCCAAAGATGGGCAAATAGTGCTGTAAAGAATGGATATACGTTAACAAAGATAGTTGAGCGTGAGGCTGTCGTAAACATGGTGCCAGTGTTCAACACGATGATTTGGGATATGAAAATTGCGGTGAGCAATAGCAGGCGGGAGAATTCCCCTCGGTTTAACCCAAGCGGAATGCGACGATAGAGCGACCATACACCGACAACGACGAGGCCAATAACAAAACGAATAAATGCTAGTGCCATCGGAGGAAGGTCTTCCAAACCAACTTTAATGGCAGGCGAATTCCCGCCCCAAAGGAAAGCAAGGAGTAAACTAAGAGCAATAATTTTCCCGTGCGGGTCCTCGCTGATCACATGGCGAATTGGTGGTGTCCCAATGGTTTCTTTTCTATTCAAGGGAAACTGATGTCCTCATCCGAGGTTCGATGGCTGAAATCTACCCGTTATATTAATCATAGGCACCCGGACGATGATTTCCCATCAGTCGCTGTTGGCGTTCTGTCGCCTGTTCTAAAATCGATTCATCGAACTGAAACCGATTCAAATAGGGCGGAAATTTCTGTGTTATCATTCTATTGGCGTAATGCACCTGTAACAGATAGCGGGTTTGATTGCTACGGTTTGCTGTGCCTCTATGCCAAACCTCACTCCTAAAAATCACAACGTCGCCACCGTTGCAGAGGATGCTCTGTTCCGTGGCTCCCTTCCACTCTGTTTCGCCATCGGGTCTTCGTCCAGAGAGATGGCTGCCCGGGACAAACTTCGTCGGACCGAGGTCTTCATAAAGGTCATCTAAGTAGTAGTGTGCCGTTGTGATGTAAATTGGCACTTTAACGCGAGGGTCTTCTAAAACGTCTGCGGGGAGCGATATAGGCAGCCAATCTGAATGTAGCCCTTGATCGGGGCGGCCAGGACCTGTAATCCACGCTGTCATGCCAATCACATGACAATCGCCACCATGAACCGCTTCTGCTAACTCAATGACAGGCGGTTTGTCAAGGTAGTGTAGGAAAACTGGATCACGATTAAACGCGTTATTGATATGTTTGTTAAGAAAACCTTCTCCATTTTCTGGTACACTGTGCCTATCAAAACTTTCAGGAATTGCTGTTAACCTATCCATGGCATCACGGAGTTCGGCAAGTTCTTCCGCATTGATAACTTGCGGCAGATAGGCATATCCATCGTCCTCCATCGCTTTGACTTGACTTTCGAGGTCAGGATATGCTATTAGCGGTAACGCTTGGCTCATTATTTCTTCTCCTCAAATACTATCTTCCTGAAGAACGGGAACTTTTTTAGTCTATCTTAACAACTTTTATAGGGCATGTCAACTTTTTTATTGAACAATTCGTTAACAAAGTGTATCCAACAGTGTGTTAAGTTGAGATCAATTCTTACTTAAAGATTAACTACCATTTCCTTATTTGCACCAATCTCACAAAACCCATCGCGAAATAAATAGTAGTTCGTAGTATTTTACGAATTAACGTAAACAATTACCATTAAGTTAAATTTAATTCAGTAAATAGTTCAAATTTACATTTATGTTAATGACAACTTATTGAAGAGGAAGGGAATGAAAAGATGAAAAATAAAGACGCAACGCACGACAATACAATGCAAAAAAACTTGGAATCAACAAAAGATTCAGCCATCCGCGTGCCTGGAGTCGTTTTAGAATCTCTACCGGGCAACCTATTTAGTGTGGAGTTGACAGAAAATGACCACAAAGTTGTAGCATATCTTGCTGGCAAGATGATGCAACACAAGATTTGGGTGCTTCCAGGAGATCAGGTTACTGTTGAACTGTCCCCGTACGACCTAACACGTGGACGTATTGTCTGGCGGAATCCAGGGGCATAACACCACTTTGGCAGACTATATGACTATAGCAAGAACCTTGATAAAAGCGCGTGGCACATACGAAGTGTAGACTGACAATCGCTGCTATATCTGTTGTTGTACCTCTCCGCTATGAAATATAAGAAATGCCATACGTTGTTTAGAATCAAATCTAAAAACACGCAACAACATCTTGTAGGCGCGCTTTGAAAGCGCGCCTACAGCTTGTGGTGGGCGGACATCAAATCTACACCGATTGTGCGGACAGCAACCCAAATTAGGGGAATCTGCAGGAGTAATTGGCAAGGTGAAAAAATTGTGTCTTCAATTAATTTGCAAATATAACAAAAACAACATATAATTGAACCACTATTTTCAAGTAAGGAGTAACACATGTATATTAAGGTTATTACACTTCTCTGTGCGATACTGGCATTAGGCGTATTTATCAGTTATAGCGATGCCCAGATTGATCCTGAGAAGGTTGTCGGTATTTGGCTACTTGATGAAGGCAAGGGAAATGACGTTGAAGATGTGTCTGGAAATGAGAAGAAGGGCACTGCGGCTCAATCAGATTGGGTTAACGGGAAAGTTAACGGGGCACTAAGC
The DNA here is from genome assembly GCA_021295735.1 of Candidatus Poribacteria bacterium. Lineage (GTDB taxonomy): Bacteria > Poribacteria > WGA-4E > WGA-4E > WGA-3G > MSPOR6. The sequence continues at coordinate 3,069 of JAGWBU010000047.1, forward strand.
ATTAAAAAAGGTGGCACTGTTACTATTCCTATCGGTAAAGGAACAATTCTGGATAAAATGAGTTTTATCCTGTGGCTTCAGTTTACTGATGTCGGTGGACAACAAAACTATTTCTCAATATGGGATCAAAGCGGCAATCGCTATGTCCCATACAAAGATGGTAGTAATTTTCTCCGAAGTTGGACCAATAACTGGAACATCAGTAGTGGTGTAAGTGTTAAAGCGGGGACTTGGTATCACGTTGCCAACGTCTACGATGGCAACACCGCGAAGATATACGTTGATGGTGAAGAAAGGATCTCACAGGCGGTACCAAAGTTTCAACTCCAAGACCAAGATCAGACGGCATGGCTTGCGACTGACAGGGGAACTGGTTTTCAATCGGCATGTATAATGGACGAAGTTGGTCTTTTCAACGATGCCCTATCTAAAGATGAGATTCAGAATATAATGAACGACGGCATTCACCAAACTGTTCTTGCTGTGGAACCTTCGGATAAACTTCCTACGGTATGGGGAAAGCTGAAGCAGCGGTAGTAATTATTGATGTTGTAGATTTTACAATCAATGATATATCTGATTGGCGCGCTTATAAAGCGCGCCTACAGATGGCATGAAGTTAATGTAGTATTAAATCACGCGTTTTACATAGACATAATATGCACCGAGCGTTAATTCTCCTGTTTCATCAGAAAACTCTGTATGGAGACGTGTTTGTCCTGCTTTGAGGTTGAACGTAAAGGTTACACCTACCGCATCAGGTTTAATAGCCTGTGTCTCCGATTGATCATCAACACGGATTTGTGCGGTTTTCAAGCCTAATGCACGTCCACCGTTATAGAGGTCAATTTTCTCACCGGGAATCCCTTCTGTGATGGCTCTGTTTTCCTCACGGGGCCAGCGGCGCAACTCAAAACTATATTCACCATCTTCAGGAATCTCAATTGCCCAATACCCGTTGCATTCCATCCCGTTGCGTATAGATCCTTGATTCCAAGCATTTCCACTACCGTGCCAATCGTGTGTCGTTATACATGCAAGTTGCTCGTTTTGTGTGCCAACGACAATTGGACACTCTTCATCAAACCGCTCCGAAACCAACTTCCACCATGCCTCATAATGCTCACGTAGTTCAGCAACGACTTCTGGATGTGCATCCGCTATGTCCTCTCGTTGTTCAGGATCTGCTTGGATATCGTAAAGTTCGGTGCCATTGATGAGCCGCCATTTTTGTGACATTGTGGCACTCTGTCTCCACTTAATCGGATTTTCAATCCGTTGCGAATCGGTAACAACTACGCGATCTTCCCATTCCACCGGTTTATCTTGTAATAACGGTGCGATGCTGGTACCGTGGAAACGTGAAGTCTCAGACACCTCTAAATCGCAAAGGTCAATTAGCGTTGGGAGTAGGTCAATGTTTGCCGTGAGTTCGTCAACCTCTTTCTTTTTTGTAAAGCCACCGCCGGGCCAATGCATAAATAGCGGCACACGATGTCCGCCTTCATAAGGTGAACCTTTTTTACCGCGCATCCCAGCATTGTATCCAGACTTGACAAACTGCTGTCCATCTAAGTCACAGCCATTAGCAGATCCGTTATCCGTCATGAAGATTAGGATGGTATTTTCTTCAAGACCCAGTACTTTGAGATGGTGTCGGAGTCGCGCCATGTTATCGTCAATGTTGGTAATCATACCATAAAAACAAGCGCGCGATTCTGGTTCTCCTTTCCTGCGGTATACTTCGCTATAGGCGTCAGGAACACGGAAAGGTCCGTGCGGTGCATTCGTTGGAATATAGCAGAGAAATGGTCGGTTTTGGTTTCTCTCAATAAACTTCATGCCTTCTTGAAACCATACATCGGTACAATAGCCTTCAAACGGTTGTTCAGAACCGTTGCTGAAGTAAGTATCATCAAAATAGTCGTTCCCCCAATAATCGGGAGTTTGACTGATACCACCACCGCCGTGATAGAGTGCCTCTTCAAAGCCACGGTCGTGCGGACGGAACGGATAGTTATCGCCGAGATGCCATTTACCGAACATGCCGGTTTTATAGCCGTTGCGTCTGAAAATATCTGCCATCGTGACCTCATCGCTACGGAGCAGCGATCTGCCGCCGATGGTATGCCACACACCTGTTGAGTTGCAGTAGCGTCCGGTCATGATACCTGCGCGCGTCGGAGAACAGGTAGGTCCGACATGTAGGTTCTGCAGTTGCACGCTCTCTCCTGCAAGTGCATCTAAATTCGGGGTATTGATGACAGGGTTTCCGGTACATCCCAAATCGCCGTAGCCTTGGTCATCGGTGATAACGAAAACTAAGTTAGGTTGTGTCACAATAATATCTCCTTTCTATCTTTGAATGGCAAATTTTGGCAAAGTTGAAACGTTTTCTCAAGAATGTAACGCAGCAAAATGTTCAAAAATGTCGTTTATACTACTACACGCATTCTAAGTATTTATGTCTTGTTCTACGACACAACTCATAGAAATCTGCATATCCTTTCAGATTATGATCCTCATCTAAATTTTGTCTCAAAAGATCTTCACCCGTGAGAATTAATATAGGATTACTAGAACGGTTAACTAAATCCGAAAGATTATGTTTTTCTTCTGCTGTTAAATTACTTAACTTTGCAAAAGTAAGAATTGCATCAGGGAATCTCTTACCAAGTATTTCCATTTTCTCTATATGACCATCTTTAAAAGAGCCAAACGTTTTACATTCAGCAAATATGGTTTCAACGCTATCTCTTCCTAACATTTGAAAAAACAAGGCCAGATCAACTTCCTTTCCATCGATTTTTTCATCATCTTTATCAGAGGTATTCTGCTTTTTCAGGTTGAAACTCATTAGTGGTGTCATTGAACCGTTCAACATTTGACGGTCAGAAAACAAACGCAGAAGTAGAAGCACGGTAAAAGTTCCCTCAGACTTATTCGGCGAATCAAACGCTCCTATAGTTCGATAAGCCCACTTAACCTCATCACGAGGTTTATAAGGAAAATCAAAAGTTCCAAAACATTCCGGACATTTCAACATATATTCTACATCTTCCACTGAGTACCAGGACCACTGATTGCAATTCGGGCAACCCATTCTCATACCGGGTTGTAAAACATTCGCGTTAACTAATTTCTTAAGAATATCCGCCGCATCAAACTCAAGATTTTCTCCATCATTAGACCTTTCTTGTAAGATTCTGTTAAGTTTCGCCCAAAGTTTTTCTTGCGATAGACTTTTTCCATTATTCATTTTATCTAACAAATTGATAACGCCTTTGATTGCAAAAACCTGAGAAAACTGGATGCCGAGTCTCTTTATTATTTGAGCAAGGATATGTCCCGCATTTGAAATTTCTATTTCCCACCCATGAGACTTCATCCAACTATCAAAAATCACTTCAGGTGGAGGTAACCATATTTGATATTGGTATTCTGGTTCATATACGAAACGGACTAAGTTATTTTTTGAAGCACGAACATTGGTGTTGGATTCAAAAAATAAAGACATGTCTTTGAATCCTTCAGGTAGTACAGACGTAGCTATTAGTTTATCGTTGTAGACACTAACGTAAATTTCATTAGCAAAACGTGGCGTATGAGTAAACGATGAGTGGTTTTTTATGTGTGGTGCAAGGGTTTTTACAATTACTCCATCATTAGAAGGCAGATCAAATATATCATGATATGCTGTTCCGGCACTAAAACTACGCATAGCGCGCGTATCATCAACTGGTAATTTTCCCCACATTGAAGGATAATCCCCTTGAAACTGTATATATTGACTTGAATTGAAAAACTCATTGAAAAACCCAAGGAATTCTTCATCAGATACAGAACTACTTTTGATAACTCTATGAGCAAACTCAAAAGCTCTTATCCATGCTGTAGAATCCGCCTCAGCATCATCTGAACTTGCATCATTCCTACCAATGAGATCTAAAACAAAACTCCTTACACTCTCCTCCTGCGCAAAATGCTTTGGTATAGCATATACAGTTCGACCAGTTGCTCGTAGATTCCAATAATCAATAATATCAATAGGTTTTTTGGCATCAAAGAAGAAAATAACGCTGCTGCTACCAAATCTTGAGAACCCTAAACTGTTTATTCCCATCAAATATGCGCGTCTACTACGGACTTGATCCGTGAACAAATACTCCGGGCTATGATGAGTCTGATTTTTGATGAATTCCACATAATTTGACACCGATATGTTAACCGATTCAACCCCTAAATAATTCTGAAACTTTTGTTCAAGTATCTCAGTAATATTTTCGGGAAGTGTGCCAAAAAGACTGGATAGCAAAGGATGTGACAAATCGCCAAAGCGAGGCATGCATATTTCAAGTGGTGTACCCATTATTTCAAACTCAAATTCATTATTTTTTACATAATGGGATAATGTTTCAAAAAGACTAATTCCATAACCGGCTGTTCCTTGTATTTGAGCTGCTACAAAAAATATTGAAGGATGATCAATTACTTCTCTACCACCCAGATTTAGAGTATAATCTGAACATCTTCCCATTGGCACAACACAATCCGGATCAAAATTATTCAAATATCCTGAAACGATGTCTTGCGGATTAATGTTGTCACAATCATACCAATTTTCGGGTGAATCTTGAAAAGTTGGGATTATCGCGTTAAACTTTCCTCCCCACAAAAACGTATTAATTTCTATAACACGTTGTAGTGAATCAACATCTGTTGGATCTACAAGGAATGCGTGTCTAAGTGGTCTTGTGTTGATTTGAACAATACCGTCTCTCATAAGAAGTAGTCAATTCTCAGGCTAAGGATAAATGTCTATGTCTCTTTCGTAGGAATAAACATTATTCCAACGCCTTTTTAATCCGATCTAATCCACGATTTATCTCTGTCAAAGAGGTAGCGAAGGAGAGGCGTAAATGTTTATCCGCACCGAATCCGTTGCCCGGCACAACACCGACACCTGCTGAACCGAGCAGATAATCGGTTATATCCATTGACCCTTCAATTTTTTTACCATCAAGTGTTCTGCCGTAGTGTTCAGAAAAATCGGGAAAGATATAGAACGCGCCCTGCGGTTTGACATAACTGACACCATCAATCTCATCAAAACGTTGACAGATAACATCGCGGCGTTCTTCAAATGCCTGTCGCATCTCCTCTACAGCATCTTGCGGCTCACTGAGTGCGGCAACGGCGGCTTTCTGGGCAATGGAGGTCGGATTTGATGTGCTGTGTGACTGAATGCGGGACATCGCTGAAATCGCATCTTCGGGTCCTGCGGTATACCCAATACGCCATCCCGTCATGGAATACGCTTTTGATACGCCATTGACGACAAAGGTAATTGCTTTTGTCTCCTCGTTGAATGAGGCAGGACTCTGATGTGTTGCCCCGTCATAGAGCAGTGCTTCATAGATTTCATCGGAGATGAGATATACCTGATTTTCGACTGCAAGTGCTGCTATCTGCTTGAGTGTGTCTACATCATAAGTGGTACCAGTCGGATTACTCGGACTGTTGATGAGAATCGCTTTTGTTTTCGGTGTGATTGCTGCTTCCACCTGTTCGGGTTGCATGCAGAAGTTTTGTTCGGCTGTGGTCTCAATCACACGTGGGACAGCACCTGCCAACTTAATCTGCTGTGGATAGCTCACCCAATAGGGCGCGGCGAAGATGACCTCATCGCCTGGATCACATATCGCTTGCATGATGTTATAAAGAGTGTGTTTTGCACCACAGGAAACGATGACTTGGGATGCCGTATAATCCAGCTCGTTGTCTTTTTTGAATTTGTCCACGATTGCCTCACGAAGTTCGGGAATACCGGGGACGGGTGTATATTTGGTGAAACCTGCATCAAGTGCAGTAATTGCGGCGGCTTTGATATAATCAGGTGTATCAAAATCGGGTTCGCCTGCCCCGAATTTGACGACATCTACGCCATCAGCGATCATCGCGTTGATTTTCGCTGTGATGGCTAAGGTGGATGATGGTGTTACGTTTTGACTCCGTTGTGATAGTGAAATCATACGTTCTCCTTACATTTTATTCAATATAACCAAGATTGGACAAGTTGAGTCTGTGATTTTCTACTATACTGCAAATCTTTCTTGCGATTGGAGGGTATCCATATAAGCGAACAGACAGCTGCCATTACATATATCGGATATAGTTACCAATCCCGATAAGGTTCAATTCCCTTATGATGACAAGATATGCTTGAATTCATCAAGGTTTGATACTCTAAGGGCCTGGTGGTGCAGCTGCTTAAGTTCTTGTAGTTCCTTGATATTCTCAAGCACAGGTTTTAGCGTTTGCACGTCGTTAGGTTGAAATCTCGCCTCTAACACATCAAAAAGTAATTCAATGGAATTTTTCCTTTCAGCTTTCTCTGAAAAGTATTGGATAACAGATGATTCGTGCATGGTTCATCCGACCCCATTTGATGACAAGATACGCTTGAATTCATCAAGGCTTGATACTTGAACTGCCTCACGCAACAGTTGCTTTAGTTCCTGCAGTTCTTCAATACTTTCAAGCTCAGGCTTTAGTAATTGCAGGTTACTATGTTGAAAGCGAATCTCTAACACATTAAGTATATTTTCAATGGTACTTTTCTTTTCACCGTGCTGTGTAAAATATTGAGCAAAAGATGATTCGTGCATGGTTTCCTCCGATATAATTCTACGAATGTCTTGAAAATCAAATATCATGTCAGACAAAATGACCATAGAGGCGAGATAATCCGGTTTGTCTGCCTCGTCCATTGGAATAGTTTGCGCAACTTCAACACATTCCCGCAACCACTGATCAGAATCCGTATTTTCTGGAGGTTTCATCAGGTTCGGAAAGTTCACTTTTCATAGTGTCTTCGCGAGTTGTTTCAATAAATCCTTCTGCTTGCGGGACAATGATTTGGGTATTTCCACAACAAGACGTACTCGCAAATCACCGTTTCGCCCAGATGGGTCTACTATACCTTGCCCACGAAGGCGTAACTGCTGTCCAGGTTGTGCCCCTGATGGAATCTTGAGTTCCACGTTTTCCGTTAGGGTTTGCACTCGAACAGTGCCACCTAACGCTGCGGTTGTCATTGGCACTTTCACATCTGTCACCAGATCAAGTCCGTCACGTGTCAAGGTTGGATGCGGTTGTACTGATATTTTGACTAACAGGTCTCCTGATGTTCCCGCGCTGATAGATTCTCCATGTCCACGAACCCGCAGTGTTTGACCGTCTTTTATACCAGGCGGAATCTTAAGGGTAATATTTTTTTCTCGTACGCTGACCTCTTTCTGTACTCCAAGCACCGCATCAGCAAACGGAATGGCAAGGTTAATGCGGAGATCACGTCCACGATAGTTGCGGGTTGTTCTGCGTTGCGGTCCAAACACATCGCCAAAAGCATCGCCAAATCCACCGTAAGCTGTACGTCCAAAAATATCGTTCAAGTTTAGGTTTGCGAAGATGTCATCCATATTGGTGTAACCCTCAAACCCCATACCGTGAACACCGGCATGCCCGCGCGTATCGTAGACTCGTCGCTTTTCAGGATCAGACAGCACCGAATAGGCATTAGATGCTTCTTTGAATTTCTCCTCAGCAGTTTTGTCACCAGGATTCTTGTCAGGGTGGTACTTGACTGCTAATTTGCGATATGCTTTTTTGATTTCTTCTGAAGAGGCGTTTCGGTTGACGCCAAGTATTTCGTAGTAGTCTCTCATAGTTTCCCTAAGGCATGATTATTATTTTGGGTGGTCTTGTTTACTATCTATGGATGTCATCCTACAATAATTCCACCAATTCATAAACAGTAGCGATGTTATGTCGTTCTTTTACAAGTGAACGACCAAATTCAAGTATAGTGGTTTCTACCCGCAATTTTCGTTGTCTATCCACAATACTTTCAATGTCCTTGACATGTGCTGCACCAACGATACGTCGTAACATCTCCATTCCAGTAAACCCGACGGATTCGTGGAAGATAATTTGTAAGATGCGAAACTTCAGGGAGGGATCCATCTTAAATTCTTCTGTATAGGTCTCCCAAGTTTGAATAATGGCGGTAATTATTTCCGATTGTACTTTGGCATTGTCTATATGTGAATAATAGGATAACAAGTAATTTGCCCAAAATAGACCCACATCAAACCCTACCGGACCGTAAAAAACGAACTCTGCATCTATTACCTTGGCAGATTTGTCACTGACCATTACACTACCAGTATGGAGATCTCCGTGTGTTAATCCGCGCTGTACGGAAAGAAAAATACGCTTTAGTTCATCTGCCTCTTGCAAAAATTGCCGGTCAGTTTTCAGTTGGTCTACAGCGACACCCAACCCATCCGTATAGAAATTCGTTTCATGCTCGGTAAAAGGCAGTGTGAAAACGTAGTCCGCTGTGATCGATTGCATGAGAATGTTGGCAAAGTCTTTTCGGTACTTATCTACTGCAGAATTGTCAAGGTTATCAGCATAGGTTTTGCTATGTGCAATACCCATAAACCTTCCAATCTGTTCAGGAATTACCTGATTAACCTTTCCTGCTATGAGGTCATCTCGCAATAGGCGGTACCCGCGAAGATCCTCCATCACAATTACGGCTGCATCACTATCAAAATAGTAATGTGTTGGTACCGTCTCATTGGTAAATCGATTGTAGATCTCAAGTGCCCGGGATTCATACGTCAAACGTTCAGGCGACAACGGATAATCAGGCCCCAATATTTTAATATAGGGAGGTGCCTGCTTCAATACGAGTGAAAACTCCGGACGCGCCGCATCAAAAACCCGATAGACGAAGTTAAGATTTCCGTCCCCGATTTCCTCAGCATGCAGCTCCGTATCCACATCAAAGAAATCTATCTCTGTTTGACGTTCGCGCAGATATTGAGGAATAGTCTCTCTATTTAGTTCCATCTTATGATAAAGCCAATAGCCAAGAAGCCTTATCTATAGCAAGAGTTTTTCTGCAATCTGAATTGCATTCAACGCGGCACCTTTACGTAAATTGTCAGCAACAACCCATAGATTCAAGCCGTTTTGGATAGATGAATCTTCTCGGATGCGTCCGACGTAAACATCATCTTTTCCTGCAGCGTCTATAGCCATGGGGTACTTATAGTTATCCGGATCATCAATTAGTTGCACACCGGGTGCGTCAGCGAGACACTCATGTGCTTGTGCTGGTGTAAGTTTTTCGTGTGTTTCAACGTTAATGGATTCAGAATGTGCGAAGAAAACAGGCACACGAACAGTTGTTGCTGAAACCCCGATAGAATCATCCGCAAGGATTTTATGAGTTTCGTTGACCATTTTCAGTTCCTCTTCGTTATCACCTGTGTCAGTAAAGGGCCAATCAAAAGCCACGTTAAAAGCCATTTGATGCGGGAATCGATCAAGCGTAATAGGTTTGCCTTCCAACGCCTCAGTTGTTTGTAGAATCAACTCGTTTACCGCTCGTCCACTTTTACCTGAAACGCTCTGGTATGTGGATACGACAATTCGTTTGATACCGACAGCATCGTAAATCGGTTTGAGCGCCACCATCATCTGGATAGTAGAGCAATTTGGATTTGCGATGATTCCATTATGCGCTAAAGCAGCATCCATATTGACTTCTGGAACGACTAATGGTGTATCATCGTCCATACGAAAAGCACTTGTATTATCAACAACCAGAGCACCTTTTTCAACCGCAGTCGGTATGAATTCTCGGCTCACAGACGCGCCTGCCGATGAAAAAACAAGGTCTATATCTTCAAAAGAATCGTGCGTCAGTTCTTCAATGACGATGTGTGCGCCTTTGAAGGTCAAGATTTCGCCTGCCGACCTATGCGAAGCCAACAGTTTCAAACTACCAACAGGAAAAGAACGGTCTTCTAAAAGCTCCAACATAGTGTTGCCAACTGCCCCTGTTGCACCGACAATTGCAACACGAAAACTCTCATGCATTTTTATCTACCTCAAAGTCAATCTTTTGTATTATGTTAACACAAATTTGAGACTTAAGCAACTTGTTTTGATGGACACTCTGTTAGAAGGCAATCAGTAAGTAACCATTTTTATAAAACAACGTTAATTGTAGGAGGTAAATAGGATTCCGAAAGTTTCTTAAGCGCGGAATCTTGGAAGTTAACGGTTTGAAAAAATTCAAGCGTACCTTGACAATGCTTGAATTATGTAGTATCATTATAAACAGAAACCATATTATGTTAATTTTTTCTTGACACTTTATATGTGTAAGTTTAATTACATTTTGATGTAGTTTCTATCAAATTACCTTCAGTCTGGTGCCAAACTCCTCATTTTTGCTATTTTCGAATCTTGGTGTGTGGGTTGGCTTGACTGAATAACATTAATTTATTATAAGGAAGTTAAATCATGGCGAAGAAATTAATGAAAGACGACATCATCAATAGCGTCGCTAAAGAAACAGGCCTCACCAAAAAAGATGCAGGGGCTGCCGTTGAAGCGTTTACAAAAACTGTTCAAGACACCTTGAAGAAAGGCAATTCAATTGGGCTTATCGGTTTTGGAACGTTTGAAGTCAGAACCCGCGCTGCCCGAGAAGGTCGCAACCCACAAACCGGCGAACCACTTAAGATTCCGAAGAAAAAGGTTCCTGCATTTAAAGCTGGTAAAAAACTTAGAGACGCTGTCTCCTAAACATAGAACTTGTTTAAGAAAAAAGCCGTTAGGTACACCTCGTTCCTGAGAGGTATTTCAACGGTTTTTTTCTTTTTATAGAAACTACCTCCCGACAATTCCATAATTTCTGTTCATTCATGGTAGGATGTCTCATAAACTTTACATTCTTCAAATTCTCCAGAAAATTAATGGGTGTGTAAATATTTGGTTACATTGCAATGATTACGCGGCGTTTTCCACTGTAGGGCGGGGTCCCGGGGAATGCCATAAGGCATTCGGACCGTTGATTTGGTGCCCCGCCACTTCACAGGACGTGCCATGCAACGGGCAGGCACGGGGACCCGCCCCTACAATAGGAGTTGTGCGGATTTCTACAAAAACTTTACACCCAAAATTAATTGGAAAATACTCCAATACTATGCTATTATAGATGGTATGTGACTCCATATTTCTGTAACTAAATGCTCAGCAGTATCTTGGAGTCAAGATATGTGGATGGTAAAAAGTCAATTTCAGGAGAACTGTGATGTTAATCAGAACAAGAGCACCTGTCCGCATTGATTTTGCTGGTGGTTGGAGTGATGTTGCCCTCTTCACAGAAGAATCTAAAGGACTTGTTGTCAACGGCGCGATCAATCGCTACGCTTACGCTACGCTTGTTTGTGAAAGTCAAACGAAATTCCCTGAATCCGTTGAACTTCAACGTGTCTTGGACAAAAGGATTCGTATCTATTCTGCCGATTTTGATACGTTTGTTGAGGCTGAAGATGTACGGCAACTTGAATATGATGGTAATATTGACCTTGTTAAAGCTGCTGTCCGTCAGATGTCGATTCAGATCGGCAGTTTTGATCTGATCACGCAATCAAACGCTCCGCCTGGTAGTGGACTTGGTACCTCAGCGGCTATGGGTGTAACGTTAATTGGTGTGCTCGGTGCGCTTAAGGATGTAACGTATCTTCCATACCAATATGCCGAACTGGCCAGCAGTATTGAACGTCATGAACTCGGTATCCTTGGTGGTAAGCAGGACCATTATGCAAGTGCTATCGGTGGTATCAGTTTTATGGAATTTCAAGGGGAAGAGGTAAAAACATCACCTTTAAAATTACCACCACATATTCGTTTTGAACTGGAGAAAAACCTTGTACTGTGCTATACAGGGCAATCCCGTCTCTCAGGCAATATCCATCAGAACGTAACACAGGCATATAAAAGTGGCGAACCAAGTGTAAGGAAGGCTTTAGAAAATCTAAAAGCAATCGCAGAATCGACAAAAACTGCCCTAATTCGTGGTCGTTTAACAGATTTCGGTGAACTCTTAACTGAAAATTGGAAAAATCAGAAAAAACTACACTCATCTGTGACGAATGAACAGATAGATAAACTTTTTAACATAGCAAAAGAACACGGGGCAATTGGAGGGAAAGCGTGCGGTGCTGGCGGTGGAGGTTGTCTACTCTTTTATTGTCAACCGACACAAGAACATAACGTCCGACAGAAACTTGAAGAAGCAGGCACTCGGATTATTGACTTCAACTTTGATTCTGATGGCCTGCAAATATGGAGATCAGAATAGTTAAACAGGACTTACAAACTCCACTGCTGTCTGCTAATTATTCGGCACACTCCGTGTGCCGTTTTCTATTATCGTAAATTTGCAACTAACGGCATACGATCACTTAGAACGCTTACAAAACGCGCCCACCCAGTGGACGTTGAATATTTACATTTCAATAAACTAATCTCATAAACGGAAGGAAATCCCTAATATATTCTGGAAGGAAGATTCATGGAAACTACCCATCTTGAAACTGATTTGGAAGCCGCAGAGTTTTTAAAAACCGCCCGTTCAAACATTTTGACTGAACTAAAAAAGCGAATTGTTGGGCAAAGCGATGTCATTGATCAACTTCTCATCGCTCTTTTTTCACAAGGACATTGCCTACTCGTAGGGGTGCCGGGGTTAGCAAAGACGTTGCTTATCAGTACCTTTGCTCAAATTCTTGAACTTCCTTTCAACCGTATTCAATTCACACCTGACCTGATGCCTTCGGATATTATTGGAACGGATATTATTGAAGAAGAGGTGAATACCGGTAAACGCGCATTCCGTTTTATCAAAGGACCGGTTTTTGCCAACATTGTGCTTGCAGATGAGATTAACCGAACGCCTCCGAAAACACAAGCGGCACTCTTACAAGCAATGCAAGAATACAAGGTGACGGCAGGAGGCAATACTTATGCATTGGAACTTCCATTTTTTGTGTTAGCCACCCAAAACCCAATTGAGCAGGAAGGCACCTACCCACTGCCTGAAGCACAACTTGACCGCTTTATGTTCAATATCTATATTGATTATCCGGAGAAATCTGAAGAAAAAGAAATTGTCATGACAACTACTTCTGCTTATGAACCTAACATAGAGTCGGTTATCACGGGTGAAGAGGTTCTCAGATTACAACAGATTGTCCGCAAGGTGCCGATTGCTGAGGCAATGGTAGATTATGCAGTTGAATTGAGTTTTAATACGCGCCCGAGTCATTCCGATGCGCCCGATTTTATTAGGGATTGGGTGAATTGGGGCGCAGGGCCGCGAGCATCGCAATATCTTGTGTTAGGGGCAAAGGCACGCGCGATTATGCACGGACGTTACCATGTCAGTTATGAGGACATCAGAGCAGTGGCAAAACCTGTTTTGCGGCACCGAATCTTGACCAATTTTAATGCTGAAGCAGATGGCATTACGAGTTTAGATATTATCTCGCAGTTATTGGAGAAGGTTGAACCGCCAGAGGCAAACTGATTTTTCGCCTCATATTTATACTGTAGGCGCGGTTTTAAACCGCGCCTACCAGAGACCGCATATTTTCAGATTTACTATAATCGCACACTAGTGTTCTGTCTACACTAAAATTGCGATTCGTGTCAGTAGTCGGGAATCGGAGTTCCCTCCTACAAAGCTTACTATTACCCATAAGTTTATGGAACATGTCCATCAATAAGGTTCTGACCGATATTGTTTTGTGTGTATTGGTGAA
>JAGWBU010000048.1 GCA_021295735.1 Candidatus Poribacteria bacterium
AGATAGCTTATTGGACGATTATTTACGACATCAACTCTCAAATCCTTCAATAATCTTCAAGACTGCGTAAGTCCTGTCGATTAAAGAGATACACCTCATCAATGGTCCCTGTGAAAAATTCCTGACCGGGATGCCTTGCACCGACCATGATGGAGCCATCAATCTCAGCAACTATTCCCGGTTTTCCACCACCGCCAACGTTTTTGCCATCGTAGTAAATGGTAAGTGCAGATTCTGTGTCATGTGTTACAGTAAGATGTACCCAGTCTTGAGGTTGATTTTCATTGGAGACACCTCTTTGGCCCCATCCACCACTGTTGGAAAAGATATAGGTTTTCTGGTTGCTATTAAAAATGACTGCCCATTTGAGGCTACCAGCAGCAACCATATAGTTCCATGCCCTAATTTGTGTATCTCCGCGTTTGACCCAAAAAGCGACGGTAAACTGTTCTCTAAGCTGCAAGGTATCATTGATAGGCACCATGACATACTGTCCTTTTGTGCCATCAAATTCAAGTGCTTTGCCACCAAATTGTCCATCAACCCATGTAGGATCTTTGATAAGTTCGCCATCATGTCCATATTCAGAACTATCTTTGGCAGTGGCACCCTTGCCTTCATCAAAGGAAAGATATAACACGAGCGATTTATCGTCCAAACCTGCATACGAAGGTGAGACGATGATGAACATTATCAATATAGCAACAAGTCCCGTTGTAAATCGTAGTAATTTGCGCACAAATGTATCCTCCTTAACAGGTTTAATAATTCTTTACTAATGGATGTCTTCCAAAATCTACTTGAAAACAGCAGATTGTTTAGCAAGCACCACACTTTTTACAAACTGTAGTATCACATTCGCTTGTCATAAAGCCTTTTTCGTGTTTATTGAACTCAAGCTGTAGAAATTGAGGTTTAACGTTAAGGTCAAGATGATCCCAGGGGTTGACTTCGCTGAATCCACGTTGACGAAGCGCATAAAAATCAGGAGCTAATCCGTGTGCACGGAAAGCATTGTTCCACGATGTCCCACGCGCAATTTCCAATATAACTTTGCCAAGTCGTCGGTCGCCGCGCGCAAAAACTGCTTCTTGATGTGCCATGCGCGCACTTGCAGACGATACTTTTATACTACCGAGACTGTTTATCTCCCGCTTCAGATAGTCAAGTTTTTTTGCAATAGTTTTTGGTGGTTCCATTGCTACCCACTGAAATGGAGTATGCGGTTTAGGCACCATTGGCGAAATCGTAAAACTGATACGCCCAATTTTTCCAGTCCGCTTGGCATGTGGCAGCAGAATTGTACGCATCTCTTTCGCCATTTCTGCGATTGCTGTTACATCGGCAGGTGTTTCCTGAGGAACACCGATAAGAAAGTATAGTCGAAGATTAAGAATATCACGTTTCAATGCTTCTTCAAAAACATAGTAGAGTCGTTCGCGGGGAATTGCTTTATTTACAACCTTTTGAAGTTCTTCAGTCGCCACTTCGGGAGCGATGGTAATTGTGCCTTGAT
Organism: Candidatus Poribacteria bacterium; assembly: GCA_021295735.1. GTDB lineage: Bacteria > Poribacteria > WGA-4E > WGA-4E > WGA-3G > MSPOR6. The sequence continues at coordinate 1,517 of JAGWBU010000048.1, forward strand.
CGCTGTCAGCAAGCGCATCAAGAAGGGGAGTCTCAACGGTTTCTGCACGGAGTGATGCACACGAGATGCGAAATCCTCCGTCAACTAAACCCGTTGCGATCTCGTTTATCTGTGGATGATCGGAGATGGACGCACCTACTAACCCAATTCTATCTGTAATACCCCTTGCTTTTTCTGCCAGTGCGAGTGTGTTTTCTACAGAACGTTGCCGTGGCCATCGGCGCGCGTAATCTGCTACGCAGAAGCGGCACTGTCTGCCACACCCACGCACAATTTCAATTAAATGCGCATTTGAGAACTCAGTATTTGGGGTATGAATATGTGTGCAGGTTTCCACACCGTCCAGTTTCGGTACAGCTGCAGAACGAATTTTCTGAGGGAATCCTGGTTTTGCACTCACCTGTTTGACCGTTCCGTCGGAATGGTATGTAACATCATAAAAACTTGGTACATACAGACCGGGTTCTGTCCCAAGTGATTTCAGTAAGTCGGCTTTTGAAGCCTTTGACATTTTCCATTCGTGAAATTTATCCATCAATTCGTGGATTATCAGTTCTGCCTCACCTACAACAAAGACATCAATGAAATCAGCTAACGGCTCTGGATTATAAGAGATGTTAATTCCACCGGCAATAATAAGCGGATCCCACTCTGAGCGTTCCTCACTAAGCTGCGGTATGTTACCTAATTCCAACGCTCGTGGTATATTGATATAATCCGATTCAAATGAGACGGAGAATCCTACAATATCGAAAGCGTGAAGTGCTGTTTGCGTTTCTAAAGAGAAGAGAGGCATCTTCTTCTTCATGAGTTCGCGAACATATTGAGGTTCTGGTATAAAAACGCGTTCACACGCAGTATCCTTGCGACTGTTCAACGTGGCATGAATAACTTGAACCCCTAAACTTGACATACCAAGTTGATATGTGCTTGGATAAACCAAGGCAAACTTGTTAGGTTTTCTAAAATGTGTAAGCGCGCTTTGACTCGGCACCGCGTATTTTTCGGTTTTTAGCAGCTGCTGTACGTGTTCGCGTAAATCCAATTCAATCCCTCTTTACTTAGCGTATATGCAAATAAGACAAGGTGTAGAATTAATTTCTACGTTTATCCCTTCGCTGTTGAACCCGGAGAAATGCGGGGATGTCCCACTGTTTTTCACGGTTCTGATTTTGTTCATCGTTAGTTTCGCTATCGTCTTCTTCGGGTTTTTCTTGTCCTACCTGCTGTGGTGAAGTCCGTTGTCGGTTAGCAGGAAGGTGAGATGCAGCACCAGACGTTCCTTCGTTTCTTCGTCCTTGTGGTTGTCTGTCCCAAGCAGGGCGCTGCGTACCCTGTTGAGTCCGTCCTGCAGTACCTGTCTCAGTATTTCGAACCCGACTACCTTGAAGCATCGGATTTGGTTGTCCACCTTGTACGTTTTCTCCCTGCGGGTTAAGTCTGCCACTTTGACTTGAAACATAAGCAGAATCTGAAGGCGGGTCGAATCCAGTAGCAATTACAGTCACCAAGACTTCCTCGTTAAGTTCCAATTCATCTTTGTAGACCAACCCGAAGATCGGCTGTGCATCTGCGGAAGCTTCTACAATAACCTGCATGGCTTCATCCAACTCGTGCATCGTAAAATCAGGCGGAGACGTAATATTGACAATCATTCCAACTGCTCCTGAAATGCTGGTTTCTTCAAGCAAGGGCGAGGAAATGGCAGCCGCCGCTGCAGCTTGCGCGCGGTTATCTCCTGTTGCCCGACCCATCCCCATCAGCGCGGTTCCAGCGTCGCGCATCACCGTTTCCACATCAGCAAAGTCAACGTTAATCTCACCCGATTCAGTAATAATATCAGATATGCTCTGGACACCGTGTAGTAGAATCTCATCTCCTATCTTAAATGCTTCTGGAATCGGAAGTTTTCTATCAATTGTGTCAATTAGACGTTGGTTAGGCACAACGATAACAGAATCAGCACTATCTCGGAGTTCTCGCAATCCTGTTTCAGCTTTTTCAGCACGATGCCTTCCTTCAAAATTGAAGGGTCGGGTTACTACCCCAATCGTTAATGCTCCCTTCTCTTTAGCAAGCGAGGCCACAACGGGTGCTGCACCAGTCCCAGTGCCTCCACCCATTCCAGCAGCGACGAAGACCATGTTGGCAGAATCCACAATTTCTTGTAAACATTCTCGGTCTTCGTCTGCTGCCCTTCTGCCTATCTCCGGATTAGCGCCTGCTCCCAACCCTTTGGTAGTGCTGGTTCCAATCGGAACAGATGTGGCACCATGGCATGTACTGAGTGCCTGTTGGTCCGTGTTTACAGCATAAAATTCAATGCCGGTGAGTCCAGCTTCGATCATACGCCTGACAGCGTTTCCGCCAGCTCCACCTACACCGATAACCTTTATTTTTGCACTCAATTTTTCAAATTCTTCTTGTTCAAAATCTATCATTCTTTATTTCAGTCACCTTTGGACGACACATCCTTCGGTGCCTCCGAGCTTATAACTTTCCTTCATTGTTGTAGAACGTTGTCTAACCAACGGCAACTTAATTCCTCCTTCTGCATAAGCATTTCATTGGATAAGTGCTATATCAGTGTGCAATTTTACACGCTTTGGTTTACCAATACTTTTCGTACAAATCTTGACTCCACCAAATTCTCCCCTCATTGTTGATATGCTGCAAATATGAATCCTAAATCCAGTGCTTTACCTAAGTAACCATACGCTGAGAGTAAGGTTGCAATTCATTATCTCGTCGGGAAATTTAGAATTACCTTTAAATAAAGACACATACGTACTTTCTTCCGTGGTCTATTCTCTGGATTAGTAATTAGATTATATCCAATTATACATATAATCTCGAATTAAATCAATACAATGCGTAATAGATTGGGTAAATGTTGAATTGTGTTTCGTCGAACGTTGTTAGGTTTCGACCCTCGATCATTTAGCTTGTCAATTCCAATACACTCTGTATTTTAGAATTACCTTAATTTTGAATAAAAACCGAATTGTCGCAGCGGCACCTCATAGGACCTAATACCCGAACCATTCTTTTATACGGCTGAAAAACCCACCAATTGGACCTGAACCTCGTCTCAACGCTTGTGCTTGTTTTTTTTCACGCCGCAAAGATTCCCCGTACATTGCCAACCCTAAACTCGTAGCATACATCGGGTAATTTACCCTGTCCGTTAAACCCTTTAGTTCCATCGGATATCCGACTTGTACACGAAGTTGTAGAATCTGTTCCGCGAGTTCTACCAAACCATCCATAAGTGCAGTTCCCCCCGTCAACACAAGTCCACCTGGAAGTTGCATATCCCCAAGTTCGCTCGCTATCCCCTCCAGAATTTGTACCATTCGGTATTCAATAATTTGCGCCAATTCATAGCGGCTAATAAACTTTGGTGGTGTCGAACCTGTTGTAATTGGAATCGGGTTTGTATCATCTTCTGGCACCCACTCTGTCCATGCACATCCACGGTGAAGTTTTAGTTCTTCTGCCATAGACAACGTCAATTTTAGGTATTGAGCGATGTCATTTGTTACATGTTGTCCGCCAACAGGAAACACAACAACATGTTGAATTGCATCTTCCTTATAAACAATAATTTCAGTCGTTTGGTCTCCGATATCTGCAAGTGCAATTCCCACTTCACGTTCGTCTCGCTGGAGAACAGATTTTGCTGATGCGACTGGGGCAACTGCAAGTGTTTCCACGCTCGGAATTTCCGCACTCTCAACACTGTTCAACAAACTTTGAATTCCACTTGTGTTTCCAGTAATTATATATGCATTTGCTTCTAAACGAGAACCTGACATTCCAATAGGTTCTTTGATCCGGTTGTGCATATCAATAACAAAGTTTTGCTCAATCACGTGCAGAATATCTTGCCCCTCAGGGATAGCTGCAATCGCCTGTGCAGATTGCATCGCTCTATCTACATCATCCCTTGTGATCAACGAAGCATTTTTTACTGTAATCACACCGCGTGACGTTTGCCCAACAACATGCTCACCCGAAATTCCTAAACATACCGACTCTATGTTTACGCCTGCCATCAGTTCTGCTTCGGAAATCGCCTCTCTAATTGCTTCTGCGGTTAGATTGATGTCAACGACAACGCCTCTTCGCAAACCTTTTGAGTTTGCATAGCCGACACCAATAATCTCCATCTGACCATCCAGACCCGGCAAGGTATGGCATGCGACAACTGATATTTTACTTGAGCCGATATCTAATCCGGTGATAATGGTTCCTTTTGCCATCTATTTGCTCTCACCTCCTAAATAGAGTGTATCTTCATATCGTGCATCTAAATATGTATATTTTTTTGGCAAGAGGATATCCTTATTGCCTGCACGTGTTTTCGTCAATGAATTTGTCTTTAACATTTGTCTTTCTCTCTGGAAGATAAGGTGTCCTCGCTGTTGGACAAACAGTCCCGCATGATAAAGTCCGGTTTCAATTAGATCTGCCGCAATCCACACTGGAATCGGTAAACTTTCTATGTCTATTTTAATTTGTTGCGAAACTCGCGCATCAATGGTTTTCATATATTTTGCCAATTCAGGTTCTCGCGACATTGCTAACTTCAGGGTGTGAATACCGAGCTGTGTTGTGCTGGTATTGATCTGCTTGCCAACTTTAGGCACTTGTATTCCTTCATCCAAAATGAGTGTCATGTGGTTATATTTTTCCGGTGTAATAGATTCTAACACATAACCGTCTTCATTTATCAAAAAAAGTTCATTTTTGCTTTTCCTTCCTACTCTTTCTTGAGATGTCTTTTCTGATTTCGTTTTTTCTAATATAATATGATTCACTCGTGCAAACGGTTCACGCTCAGTAATTTCAATGGTCAACTGACGTTTTACAAAACTTCGGGAAACGTGAGCATCCTCAATATAACTCAGATTTTCCTTCAGATAGGTAACAGTTTGTACTTCAGAATCTGTGACGATATTATCAAGGTTTTCGCCTAATACATTGTAAATTTGCCCTTCAGTGTAGTGCGAATTACCAAAAAGTGCTATGGATACTTGTACGCGTTCAAAATCGAAAAATCCGAGGACGATTTTCCCTAAAAACAACAAGGTTACAACCAAAGTTCCTAACACAAACATCCGTCGAGCGCGGTATTTTGATGGGCGCACTTGTCTCGGTTTGAAAATACGATGGGAAGTACCTCCTTTTTTCTGCCTACGTACTTTTTTAAGTTTCATTATATTTTAGCTAATTTCCGATGCGCGTCTACTTAAAAACTTGCGTCCTACATTGACAACGTCCCCGGCACCGAGCGTGATAACCAAATCATTAGATTGTGTTATCTCCATTAGACGTTCAACTACCTCATCTATGTCAGACACGTAAATTACATGTGGATGTCCGTGTGCTTCTATCGCCCGAGCTAAGTTTTCCCCAGTCACGTTTTCTATTGGTTCTTCACCCGCACCATAGATTGATGTAACAATTAGAACATCTGCTTGATAAAATGATCGGCAGAACTCACCGGCTAAATCTCGAACACGCGCGTATCGATGAGGTTGAAAAACTGCCACAATTCGTCTGTTATAGCCTTCTCTGGCACCTTGCAGGGCTGCCATTAGTTTAGCAGGATTATGCGCGTAATCGTCAACTACAACTATATCATCAACAGTTCCCAACACTTCAAACCGGCGATGGACACCTTGAAAGGATTCAAGTGCGTCCCGAATCTTCTCAAACGGAATTTCTAACTCAAGACCTACTGCTATGGCAGCTAATGAGTTGGAAATATTGTGCCGCCCTGGCATCTTAAGATGTATTTTGCCACAGACTGACCCATGATTCCGAACTTGATAGTGAGAAGTGGGTCCGTCAATCTTAATTTCCTCCGCAATCAAGTCTGCTCGGGTGTCAAGCCCGTATGTCACAAATTTCTTTTCAACCTCAGGAATGAGTTTTTGGATATTTTCTTGGTCAAGACACAAAACGGCAGTCCCATAAAAAGGAACTTTGTTGATAAAGGTTAAAAACGTCTTTCCGATCTCTTCCACGCTATCGTAATAATCCAAGTGATCAGCATCAACAGAGGTGACAACAGCTATAGTCGGATAAAACATTTCGATTGAACCGTATGCTTCATCTGCTTCTATTACCATTACATCGCCGTGTCCGCTGCGTGCGTTACTGCCATTGACTAACTTGCCTCCAACAACAACCGTTGGGTCAAGCGTTGTCAGCACGGCTGCGGTCATTGCTGTTGTCGTGGTTTTCCCATGGGTGCCGCTAACTGCTATGCTGTACCGCATCCGTGTAATTTCATTTAGCATTTCTGCTCCCCTTACAACAGGGATTTGTGCAGAAATTGCGGCTTTCAGCTCTGGATTGTTCTCAGGAATGGCTGGCGACATGACGACTACGTCTGCCCCGTTAACTTGGGAGGCTGCATGACCGCACCAAATTTTAGCACCACAAGTTTTGAGATGTTCAGTTGTTGCTGACTTTTGTATGTCTGAACCAGTAACGTCAAAATCAAGGTTAAGAAGGACCTCTGCAATTCCGCTTAAGCCAGCTCCACCTATGCCTATAATATGGATATGTTGTATTTTACCAAACAACGCCAACCTCCAGCACAAAACCAAATTAAATCAGGAATACGTTTGTTTTTTTATATTTTTGTAGCAGATGCAAGTTTAAAAATTGACTCTGCAATTGTATCGCTCGCATAAGGACGACCAAGTTCCTTGCTTGCCACCTTCATTTGTCCATAGATTTTTTCATCTGTAATTATACGAATTAATTCTTTCACAAGAATCTCAGGGTTTAATTCTTCCTGCTCAAGAACGACAGCAGCACCTGCATTAGCAACTGTTTCTGCATTGCGAACTTGATTATTACCTACGGCAGCAGGTAAAGGAATAAAGATTGCCGGAATACCGCAAGCGGTAACTTCAGACACTGTCATTCCGCCTGCCCGACAAATCATCACATCCGCAATACTATATATTTCTTCAATCGGATCAAAGAACGGTTGAACATGATGTGGTATGCCGTGCTGTGCGTAAGCTGCATGTACTTGTTCCACATCTGTTTTTCCTGTTTGATGTACGATTTGGAGTACGAACGTGCTAAAATCATCAAGTTTGACAGGACTTACGCCTTCTGTTTCTGGTAAAAGAGACCCGGCAAATTTTGCTATTAATGGGCTTGCATCTATCATCGCTTGATTAACTGCACGAGCACCTTGACTACCTCCCATCACAAACACCGTTTTACGATTTGCACATAATTTATATTTTTGGTAGGTTTCGTCAGCACGCGGATAATCTGTTATGCCAAGACGAATCGGGTTACCTGTTACCTCTACAATATGATTAGGAAATCGTTGGGTATCCGGTGGTAATGCAAGGTACGCTGCTTTAGCACAACGTGCCAGCATGCTGTTTGTCAAACCAGGAGATACGTTCTGTTCCTGTATCGCTATCGGAATTCTGAGCATCCACGCGGCAAATAGGACAGGCCCAGACACATATCCGCCTGTTCCAATAACGACGTCTGGCCGGAATTTTCTAAGATATTTCAACGACTGGACAAGCCCTTGAAAGACTTTTATGAGAACCGGAAACCATTTCCACGTCAAGCTGCGTGGAAATCCTTCAACGGAAATGGGTAGAAACCGAAAACCCTGTTGTGGAACAAGTGTTGATTCTAAACGATCTCGTCCACCAATAAAAACAATATCTACCTCTGGATTAAAACGTTGAAGCGCCTGGGCAATACCAATGGCGGGATAGATATGCCCGCCTGTGCCACCTCCGGCGAGGACGAATCGCTTCTCGTTTTTTCCACGATTAATGTATTCTCTGGCAACGTCTTTCCGATTGTGTCGTATCTTTTGCTTTTTCACATTCAACTTATTCCACTGTTTTTGGAGGTGACCGTGTGGCACTTCGAGAAATGTTCAAAAGCATACCCACACTTACCAAACTGATTACAAGAGATGAACCACCATAACTGAGAAAGGGAAGGGTGATACCTTTTGTCGGTAGTACCCCTGTTACAACACCGATATTGATGAATGCTTGTAGTCCGATTATTATCGTAAGTCCGGTTGCAAACAGCGCGCCGAACCGGTTTTCTGTGCGTCTTGCGATTGAAATGCCACGCCATACAAATATCATTATTATTATTGTAACACTTGCCGTGCCGACGAATCCGAACTCTTCACCCAATACTGAAAAGATAAAATCTGTATGTGGATAGGGCAGGTAATTTATTTTCGCTACGCTGTCATCAATTCCAACTCCAAATAAGCCGCCCCATTTAAGTGCATCAAGTGAACGTCCCAACTGAAAACTGGTGGCTTCTGGAGATTGCAAGGATGCCCAATAATCGGTTAACCGCGTTAATCGGTACGGATCTCTGATAATAAATCCTGTCAATAATGCACCCCCAATTCCTATTAACATAAATGTGTGCGATAAACGAATTCCTCCTATGAACAGGAGGCTGCCTGCTGTTGCAGCTAATAGGACAGCTGAACCAAAATCTGGTTGTTTGGCAACTAATCCAAACATCAATCCTATAATCAGGATATTTGGTAGAACTCCATTGAAGAGATTTTTAATACGTTCCGGGTTCCGTGCCAAGAAATGTGCCGTATGAATAATTAAGGCGATCTTTGCAAACTCAACTGGCTGGAATTGAACACCTGCTACGGCGATCCATCGGCTAAACCTACCACCTTCCGCTCCTTGCACACTGGTACCTAACGGTGTAAAAACCAAGATCAGCAGGCCAAAAGCCAGAAATAGTAGTATGTTACTATACTTCTCATAAAACCGATACGGGATATATGAAGTAATACCCATTCCGACTAAACCTATCACACAAGCAATCGCTTGGATTTTTAAGTAATGGTAACTGTGTCCATACTGTTTGGCAGACAACACATGCCCAGCACTATAGACCATCAAGATACCAATTCCAACCAAGCAGAGCGTAACAGCAAGTAAACCGGTGTCTACTCTGCCAAGACCCGTAATTTGAGACTGTTCCTGATCAGATGGAAGAATGGTCGGATTCGCGTAGTTAAGGGTGTTTTGATTTTGCATAAGTCGTCAAAAATGTGGGATATACTCATTAAGCAAGTAATTCCCAAATAAACAGTATAATTCGGAAACAGTATTATCTGTCACAGGTAGATTTTTCTTGATCTGATGATTTATAAGATTTGAGCGAATTTACAGCGTTTTTAAATGCCTCTCCGCGTTGTTTGTAATCCGTGTACATATCAAAACTTGCATTTGATGGTGATAAAAGGACGATGTCCCCTGACTTAGCATGTGTATAAGCAAACTCAACTGCCGCTTCCATTGTTGCAGTATGATGCATATCGGCACAACCAGCGAACGTTTTTTGAATGTTGTGCGTATGTTCTCCGAGCATTACTAAACTTTTAACTTTCGTGCGAACAAGTTCAATAAGTGGCCCATAGTCGTTTCCTTTATCAAATCCACCTATGATTAAAAAAACTCGTTTGGGGTCTTTGCCATGTTCGGCCGTTTTTTCCACTGATTCAAGGGCAGCACATGTTGCTATGACGTTTGTAGCCTTAGAATCGTTTACATAATCTACACCGTTGACAACACTCACCTTTTCAAAAGCGTGTTCAAAAGCAGGATGTATCCGATTAAATTTGAGAATAGCCTTACACATATCCGCAGGCGTTACGTCGAAGATAGTTCCAACAACTACAGCTGCAAGCACGTTGCGGATATTATGTGCCCCTGCTAACGGTATATCTGTCGTATTACAAATCCAATGTTCTTGATTGTTTTTATAGGTATAAATACCAATGTTGTTTGCGTTGTTTTGTAATCTTGCTCCTGCTCCGTTGTCTAATTTACGGGACAACACTTCCGAGTTCTCATCTTTATTAGAAAGATTATCTGTAAAAAATGCTTTTTTTGCTGCGGTGGCATGCGCGAAACACTTAGCAGTCGCGTCGTCGGCATTTAGCACTATCCATTCCGAATTCGTCTGGTTTACACATATTTTTAGTTTCGCATTTAAATACGATTCCATCGTGCCGTGGCGATCAAGATGGTCACGAGAAAAATTCAGCATTACACTAACTACTGGCTGAAAAGTAAAGGTACTCTCCAATTGGAAACTACTTGCCTCTACCACTGCAACATCCTTACGGGTTAATGTTGCTACATTACTTGCTAACGGAACACCGATGTTTCCTGCCACGACCACATCAGAAAAAAGGTTACTTGCTTCTAAAATTGCCGCAGTCAAAAGCGTTGTTGTTGACTTGCCTTTTGTGCCTGTAATTGCTACGATGCGTGCATCACATAGACTTGCCGAAACTTCTAATTCACCTAAAATTGGAATGCTTCTGTTTTTCGCCTCAACTAATATAGGAATGTCCAAGGGGACCCCAGGTGAAACAACAACTAATTCCGTATTAGCAATACAGGATTCTTCATGTCCGCCAAGGTAAAACTGAATCTGCATCCCATCTAATTGCGAGATTTCGGCAGACAAAACGTCTGCATCGCGTGTATCTGTAAGAGAGATGCTTGCACCGAGATCATAAAGTAACTTTGCAATTGCGATACCACTTCGATTTGCGCCAAAAATGGTGATCCGTTTGCCAGAAAAGCGGTTCAAATTCGAACGTTTCAAACATTTACCTCAACCGAAGGATTTAAAGATCAGGACATTTTGCGCGGCAGACACACCTATCCCAGTCTTAGCGTACTTAATGCTATTAACATTAAAATAAGCGCAACAATCCAAAAACGTATAACTACTTTCGATTCTTTCCAACCGGAAAGTAGGAAATGATAATGGAGGGGCGACATCTTGATAACCCGTTTTCCAAAAGTTCTATATGACCAAACTTGTACAATGACAGACAATGTTTCTGCCACAAAAATACCGCCAACAATGATAAGGAGAAATTCCTGTTTTATTAACAGGGCACAAGTTCCAAGCGTTGCACCAAGCGGCAAAGAACCGGTATCTCCCATAAACAGTTGGGCAGGATGCCCATTGTACCATAAAAAACCCAATCCTGCTCCTACTAACGATGCACAGAAAATCGCTGTAACTTCTCCACCGACTGGGAGGTGAAAAAGGTTAAGATGTTCCGCTATGACAGTATGGCTTGTCATATACCCCAGTGCTCCAATAGTACCTGCTACGAATAGCGTACAACCGATTGCTAAGCCGTCCATACCGTCCGTTAGATTCACAGCATTTGAAGTGCCGACAAGTACTAAAGTTGCAAAAGGAATAAAGAAAATTCCCAAATTGGGTTGTACGTTTTTGAAAAATGGAAGATTTAGGGCAGTACGGGTTGTCGTATCATTTGCTTCAATAGGTCCCCATTGGTAAAGATAACATGCAATCGCCAAGGCACCGACAGTTTGCAGCACAATTTTCTGCCAACCTCGAAGACCAAGTGACTGTTTTTTGCTAATTTTACACATATCATCTAAAAAACCGAGCCCCCCAAACCAGAGTGTCGTGAAGATCATTAGATAAATATAGGGTTGATCAAACTTCGCCCAAAAAACAATGGATATAAGTACCGCAACGATAATAAGGATACCACCCATTGTTGGGGTGCCTGCTTTGCTTTGATCTTCATTATGCTGCTGCGCTTTTTCTACCTCTTCTTGAATATGTTCACCTATTCGCAACTGCTTCAACCGCTTTATCATAAACGGTCCTAAAACAAGTGAAATGGCGAGGGCTGTAGCTGTTGCATAGACTGCACGAAAACTAATTGAACTAAAAATACTGAAGGGCTGAAATATGCTAACAAGATTTTCAAAAAACAGATGATAAAACATTTTCTATGCTTCTTTGCTATATTCCGTAGGATGGTGCATGTTATTGCTGAGCTGTAATCAAAAACCTGAATAAATGATATGGGAATAGTTGAATGCTGCTATTGTGACCACCCAATTATAAAAAGTATCAAGCAAACTTACCCAGTTTCCTCTGATTCTAAATTGTCGGTTTTCAATTTTGCAAAACTTGCCCCTGCTTGACTTAACAAATTTGTTGAATAAGAATAGATTAAGCGATTTTTCTCATGGTGCGTTTCTAATGCAAGGTCAACCAATTGCGACACTAATTCTGGGAATGGAATTCCGGCCGGTTCCCATAAGTAGAAACTGAAAGAACCAGGGATAGTGTTGATCTCATTCACGTATACCTGCTCTTCATCACTCACCAAGAAATCTATTCGGGCAATCCCCGCACAGTCAAGCACTTGAAAAGCCAAGGTAGCAAGGTTTTGAATATGTAACGTCAATTCTTCTGGAATGGGTGCAGGAATTTCACGCTGTGCTCCCGCCATACCAGAGGAGACATCAGGAGCATCTTCACTTTCCGAATTTTGATGGATATATTTATCGTCAAAACTGAGGAAATCCGTACTGGCGATCGGTTGTTCGCAGACCGAGGGGGTCGGCGTATGTGTTCCCATCACCGAGCAATTTATTTCAAAACCGTTTTCAATACCCTGCTCAACGACGATACGTCGGTAATACCGGCATGCAAGTTCAATCGCATCCCGAAGTTCGTCCTCATCTCTCGCTTGACTGACACCGATACTTGACCCACTCACTGCCGGTTTAACGTATACCGGAAAGGACATCTTTTCCTTAATTATTGCAAGAACGTCGTTGCTTGCTGAATCCCAATTGTGTTTCGTGAACGGAACGTAAGGCAGGATCGGAAGCTCATTCTCACTGAGAACTGCTTTCATCATGATTTTGTCCATGCCGACACCAGAGCCGACAACACTCGCGCCAACGTAAGGTATATCCATCAGCTCAAGAAACCCTTGAAGAGAACCATCTTCGCCATGTACACCGTGAATTGCGGGAAACACGACATCAATAGGAAGTTCCTTCTTTTTGCTGAACAAACCGCTACGTTTTGGTAGAACACTAAATTTTGCATGTGTTTCAAATTCAACGCTAACTGTGTCAAAATCAGATGTACGCGGTAAATTTCCTTCGGTGAATGTGTTCAGTTCCTTGAGTTTATCGCCTGTTAACCATGCGCCCTCTTTTGTTATATAAATTGGGATAACTTCGTGCGTTTCTGCTAATGCAGCGTTAACCTGATGTGCAGTAACGATGGATACTTCGTGTTCAGGCGATCTACCACCGAATATCAAAGCTACGTTCATGTTCATTTCCTTGTAAAGAGCATAAATTGACACCCGCTCTAAGGCAAAGGTGTTATTTATGTTATAATGTTGAAAATCCAATATCCTTATTACTATTACAATTTGTCAAAAAATTTACGACAAGATGCTGACCTTTATTCAGGTGTGTTAGAAAACTTCATTATAATTGTCTGGTAAATCATTCTCAAAAAGGACTACATCACCCGGTTTCAAATGTTTTGCAAGTTGTTGCTGTGCTTCAGCGAGGTCCTTCGCAACATAAACCTGTTGTTCAGGATAGTTTGCGGTTTTGAGTCCATCTAAAATCGGAGCAGTTCTTGCCGGACCAACAAGGATAACGAAGTCACATACCTTAGCTGCTTCCGAGCCGAACTGCATGTTTTCATCGTATTCGCGTTCGCCAAGTTCCACCATACCTGGCGTAACTAAAACCTTTTTCCCATCTTTATCGCTTACAAAATCAGTGAGCACCTCAAGTGCCGCTTTCGCCCCTTCAGGATTTGCGTTGAAACTGTCGTCAATTACAGTTACACCGGAGCCTCCAGCTATCAGCTGCAAACGGTGTGGAACTGGTTCTAATGCTTCAAGTGCTTCTCGAATTTCGTTCAATGTCATCCCACATTGCAGTGAGACGCCAATAGCAGCAAGGATATTTGAGACATTATGCCTTCCAAGAAGTCGGGTTGTGATTTCAGTTGTTCCCGCTACTTCATCGGTTACAGCAAAAGTCAGTCCTCTATCACTCTGTTTAATATTGTGTGCTCTCAACCTCAAAGATGATGTATTCTCAACTCCATTTGATTCTACACCGTATCGTATAACAGGGACACTATCGGTTTTGTCTGCCAACGCTGCACAAATTTCATTGTCCGTATTAATAACTGCAAGACCATTCGGAGGTAACGCTTCGATTAACTCATACTTTGCGCGGGCAGTATTTTCAATACTTTTGAACCGTTCTAAATGTTGGGGACCCACAGCAGTGAGTATCCCTACTTCCGGTGGCGCAAGATGACATAGTTCGCGAATATCGCCACGTTTATACGCGCCCATTTCAACGATAAAATATTCATGTTTCGGCAATAAATCTCCTCTGATGACCTTACAAATACCCATCGGCGTATTATAACTATCTGGAGTCATTAACGTGTTATATTTTTTTGATAAAATCTGATGGAGAATATATTTGGTGCTTGTTTTTCCGTAGCTTCCAGTAATTCCGATGATTTTTGGCTGAAGGGTTTTGATACGTTTCCGTGCGTCGCGTAAATAGGCTCCGTTTATTAATTGCTCTAATGGCCAAATTAAAAAACTGCTCACTATAAGAATAGGTACCGTGAGTTCACTAAACAGAAATAGGCTTATACGCCATCGGTTTTCTCCTACAGAAAACACGAGTACTGCCGCAAGGACAGCAAGTAATGCAAGTGCCAATCCAAAAAGTCGTTTTGCGCGGGCAGTATAAACAAGTGGTTTTTTTGCTGCAGACTTCTTACGCCATACAATCTTATAAACTTGGAACGCTATCCAGATTGAACAAGCAGCGAGAAAAAACCAATTGGTCTGAATATTAGAAAAAACAGACGCAATCGTTAGGAAACCCACGATCACAACTACCTCTATGATTTCAAAGCAGTTTTTAATGTGTGTCAAAACCCATTTCAGGTAACGTCCGGGTTTATAACCATCAAGTTGTAGTATATGTAGTCCGCGGCTTGTCCGAATAACAGCTCTAATAAAACAAGCGACAATAAGAATATAAAAAAGGACTATGCTAACCATTTCTAACATGTTCATAATCTCTCATAAATCATTTATTTATACAGCGGATAGTAAATAGCAAAAACGCAATGAATCTTGCTGCTACGAAATACTTTTAGCAGCGACATTATTCATTGCGCCATCACATGCAATTTAGATTGAACAACTACGGGTGTGTAAATATTTGGTTACATAGGTTCAATTTGCAATGATTACGCGGCGTTTTCCACTGTAGAGCGGGGTCCCT
>JAGWBU010000194.1 GCA_021295735.1 Candidatus Poribacteria bacterium
GTATCATCTCCTATTATTCAAGATACAACAGTATAACATAAATACTTAAAATCTGATTTAACAACTGCGGAATGTAGGATATATCTTCTTGTGGGAGGGGTTTTCAACCCCGATTTTTCTGATTGAATATCGTTAAATCGGGCTTACAAGTTTTTTTCACCCTGGTACGGGCGTTTTGTAAACGCTCTGTTTCTCTCGTTTTAGGTCTGGTCTCGGCGCGTTTACAAAACGCAAAATCGACGCTGTGAATACCTTTATGGCATTCAGCGCCTACCGTTTGCGTATTTAGCACGTAAGGTGCCTTAACTTAAGTTGACAGTTGTGGGGTTCGCTTCGCTCTACCCAACCTAAAACTACGGACTCGGGTACATTCGGTTCGGTTAGGGAACCGAACCTACCGCACATTGACGAGAAAGGGTTGGACTCACATGGTAAAGATGACAAGACGCATTCTTGTGAGAATTATCATCTGTACGCTACTGATTGGAGGCTTTACCGTATTCGTCCGTGATTGGAACGGTGTTCGTCTTCTCGCTGTTTCCCCAAAGATTCTAAAGTACCGTCCGGTGATCCAAAAACATGCTGCAACACATCAGTTGGATTGGCGGCTTATTACTGCCCTGATTGTCCAAGAATCTGGATTTAACGAAAATGCCGTGAGTCCTGCTGGCGCGAAGGGATTGATGCAGCTGATGCCTGAAACAGCAAAAGAACTTGGTGTAACCGATCCTTTTGAAGCTCATGAAAGCATTGCTGGCGCAACCCGTTATCTTCGCAGTTTATACGATCTCTATCCAGAGAGTTCACATCCGAATCGTGTGCGTATTGCATTAGCCAGTTATAATGGCGGACGTGGACATATCAAGGATGCACAGAAAATTGCGACGCACCGCAAGGATCAACCACATCAGTGGGAATCTATTAGGACAAGTCTCAGTCTACTCACAGAAAAAGATAAGAAATTACACAGCGAAGTTTGGGAAGCGGGTGTACCACCGCACGGGTATTTTAGAGGTTACAACGAGACGCGCCAGTATGTGAAACGGGTGATAGAATATTATGATCGACTCTGCTATTTTTCTGGTATTGTGCGGAGGGCGAAATCGTTTGTGAGTTTATAGCAGAGATTTAGGGAACAAAAGAGTGGTAAAAGAGTGAAGGTGGGCAAAAGTAAAGGCAGATACCCAAACGGATACCTGCCTGTGGAATAGGTGGTAAGTTTTCGTCTCATTCCTCCTATTCTGGTTCTGGTGCGAAATCGCGATCATAATCCTTATCATAGAGAAATGTTTAGTAATACGGTTGATTCTATTGCGTATTCTCCTAATGGAAAAACAGTAGCTGGTGTGGGTAAGAACGGTAAAATAAGATTATGGGATGTAGAAACCGGGAAGCATAAGCAAACCTTCGCCGGGCATAAATGGATTGTCAATTCTTTAACGTTCAGTCCAAATAGGAAAACACTTGCCAGTGGTAGTACTGACGGAACAATCCTGCTATGGGAGGTTCCATAAAAAGAAATAGGAAAACAGATGAAGATTCTCCAATATACGCCCGACCTCCTTACACCCACAACACAATTTTATAATCGCTTGACCGCTAACGTTCCCCATTGTTATACGGTTAAGGAAAAGGAATTGGCTTTTGCGTTAAACGGTGTTACTGATCAAACTGACAATGTTCATGGTGATCTTGATTCAGAGATGGTGCTCGTCGCGATGCAAAATGGTGTGGTACAGGCGTTTGTTCACGTAGGTTATTATCAGAATGGAGATGATGGAGACAACATAGGTGTAATCTGTTTTGTAGGTTACGAACGTGGTATGCGAAATGCTGGGCAAACCGTGCTTGAAAAGGCAGAAACCTACCTATCTAAAAACGTATAACGTTTCTCGAATAATCGCTTTTTCTAAAATCTATCGATATCGTTTCTACCACTTTGAATATGCACACTTATCGGACAGGCTTGACCACGTTCAAGCACTACTTGGACTCAACGGTTATCAACGTTGCAATGGACAGTTTTTTTTAGATTGGGAAAACTTCACTGTTTTACCAACACCTCCAAGTTTGTTGGTAACGCTTACTGTTGATTGGAAGCAAGGTCGTGGAAAACTGCCGAACTGTAACATAACAGCACACCGAGATAGTGAAGAAGTTGGTGTTTGTTGGTCCGTTTCTGGTGGTGAGTATTCTACCCATCCGGACGCACAAAACTGGGTCTATACCGACTGGATCGGTGTTGAAGATGCGTTTCAGGGACAAGGTTTAGGTAAATTCCTACTTCAGTACTCACTTCAAGAGATGCACAAAGTCGGCTACCGCCACGCGTCGCTCAGCACGAGTTGGGACAATAATCTCGCATTGCTTTTTTATAGCAACTGTGGTTATAAAGTTGTTGACTGGACCTACGCTTTTGAAAAAGTCCTATCTGAAACACATACGCACAAATAGTAAAAAAGCGCACATACCATGATCTATTTTTTGTCAAGATATGCCACACTTTAATTGACCTTTTTCTTATAGTAACGTGAACTCGGTATAAGCAATTTAGGGGATTGGTGCGATTAGGAAACCGCACCATAGGCGTCAATTTCGTGAAGATTTCTTGTGGGAGGGTTTTCTAAACCCGATTTTACATCTTGAGTTCCATAGGAACGATATGTTTATAGAAAAAAGTTTAGCAACACTTCTTGAGCTCCGTAGGAGCGACATACATTACTACTATACACATTTCGCCCCGCTAGGGCTATACATATTCGCAAAAATAGATCCATTTTCTTATTGTAAAAACCATAATTATTTACACACTACGAATCAACGCCAAATGCGCGTAAAGCATTCGTCCAAATCAACGCTGAATACACCTATAGTATTCAGCGGGTTCGGTTTCCCGCCAAATGCCATGAATTCATACCGTTGATTTCTTGATTTGGCGCATTTGGCGTTGATTCACCGAACCGGTGTTTATTCAGGCTCATAATTCGGCAGAATGCGCGTATGGTATTCTGCATTGGTTAGGAAACCGCATCTACCGAGGTATGAGATTAGAATTCAAAGCATTAAAGGCTTCATATCTTTTACCGAGCTTACATTATAGTAGATTTTACAATAATGGCACGCTTTCGCTCGGCGCGTTGACAAAGCACCTGTTGCTTTTACTATAAAGTCGCTCCTACAGGAAGAAAGAGGCGCAATAAATTGCGCGACTACAAACGCAGCAACTCAAAAGAAAATGTCTACTTATTTTATATTTTACTATAGAATAACGTGAGTTTGATAAATCCCGTAGGGAATCAACACCGAATGCGCCTATGGCATTCGGTGGGGTAGAACGGAAATGCTATTTGAGGACGATATTTCCGAAAAAATAAGTGAAACCCAACTCTTTAGGACTGTCAAGACGGTTGAATTGTTGGGTTTCGCTTCGCTCTACCCATAGGTGTAAACTTAAGCACATAATTACCAGATTTTCTCTTGTGGGAGGGAGACCTTGTCCGCCCGATTTTGTGGGACTCAAACTGTCCAATCGGGGTTGAAAACCCGCCAAATGCCAAAAAGCGCATTTGGCGTTGATTTGGCAGCATGCCGGACGGGGAATGCCAAAGGGCATTCGGACCCGGTGAATGACTAAAGACAAATGCACGTATGGCATTCGCCATGATTCATACCGTTGATTTCTTGATTTGGCGCATGCTGCGTTGATTTGGCTGAATGCCCGCCAAATGCCACAGGCGCATTTGGCGTTGATTCAGGCATTCATAGCGTTGATTTATGGGTTTCGCTTCGCTCTACCCAACGGACATCTATACTCATTCTAATTATCAAGCTCACGTTATAGAATAGAAACTACCAAGTAAACGCTATCTTCCCAAACAATTGATTAACAGTCTCCTCCGCATCTTGATCACCGTAAACGAGATACAGAACGAAGTCTTCAAGGAACATGTACTTAAAGACTGCATTCAGATTTGGTTTATGGTCACCTCCTGAGCGCAGCCGGAATGTAATCCATTTCTCAGTGCCTATCTCAAAGTTTGCACTTGAACGTAGTGAAAACTCATGATTTTTTTCTCCATCTGGAAAAGTCTGCCACAAATTTTCTCCGGCAATTCCTATAGAGAGAAACTGAAACGGGATGAGGTTCATCGCTGTTGTAACAAATGTCGCTTTCGCTCCTTCAAATTCACCATATTGACAAACAACAAAGATACGATCAGGATTTTGGCGATTATACACCGCTTGCGCTGCAACTACCCAATTTGTGTGGACATCGTAAGACCAAGTTCTACCGAAAAATCCTGTCTGAATCTTTTCCCCTAAATCAAACTCTACCAGTTGAAAATGATCGCCTCGTATCCTCTCACCTGCTTGGTTCCAGGTCACTTTTTGGACAGATTCGAACTTAACAGTCTGCAATAACCCCTTCTCGATAGGCCAACGGTATACTCCCCAGAAACTGGGTTGTCGAATGTCTGTGAGTCGTACAAATCCGTTGACAGGATTAAAACCCGCAAAAATGTCTCTATAAGCGAGACTAAAAATAGGATTTCCTCTGCGAAATATTTCCGCCAAGATAGCCCGGCGATTGTCGCTGTCTGGTTCCCAATTTCCCGCATAATTAGCAACAAAGTTAAACGCCTTTGGCAAACGAATTCTTGTATCAACAGCAGCCGACCTGTTATAAGTAGCCTCCATCTCCTTTGACGCAAAAAACACGCCAACAGATGACGAATTCCCCGCATCCCATGATCCACGTGCCAGAACGTTATGACTATCATCTTCTGTCTCTTTGACATTCATCAAGCCATACGTTGCCTTTCCTGTTTTACCGATTAGTTTTGCACCATAATCTATCTCGCCAATGCGGCGACTGTAAAACAGAGCTATCGGCGCTCTAAAAATTCGTCCATCTTCTTGAAAGAAAGGGCGTCGATCAGTTAACCGCTGCTCAAGATCAGATAGGACAATTCCTTGCACTTCAGACTCAATATGACTAAAATCTGGGTTGATTGTTCCTATGAAAGAGGTGCTTGTAGTCACTTTATACGCGAAATCACCACCTAATGCTGCTGTTAATCGCTCTGATAAGTCATCAGATTTTGAGGTGCCTTCTAATTTAGCAGACAGATATCCACCGAGTTCGATTTTCTTTCCGATGTTCTGCAGATTGAATTCGAGGTTTGTTAGGCTACCGAATTCGTTTGCATCAGAGACGTTAACACCGGTATCTGCCCAAGTGCTGGTTCTATCCAGACTTTGATGGCGGCGCACTAAGTTTAAACCCCACGTCTGCTTTTCAGCACGCGGCAAATCAAGAATTTCATAAGGTATTTTCATCTCCACAGTCCATACAGATTCTTCTACAGACGTTACAGCAACCCATTCACCATCCCAACCAAGGTCGCCCTGTTTTTCATCCAGTTGTGTACCAAGCGGATTGACAGCGAAGCCATAGGTGCGGCGTTTGTCATGATATGTATCCAGATAGACTGCAACATGGTCTTCGAACTTAAAACTACCATCTTTTCGCGTCTGATTCGCAATCATGGTCGATTTGTCTTGAAAACATCGAAAACCGACATAAAGTGCCGTCTCATCAAATCCAAGATATACCTGCGTTTTGTCTGGGACTGTCGTTTCCAATTCTGCTATTATGAAGGCTTCAATGGGTGTTATTTGTTGCCACGCACTATCATCAAGTTTGCCATCAATCACAGGAGCGGTTTCAAATTTTTTCGCAATAAGTAGTTTTGGACCTTCCTCGCTAAATACCTCTTGTCCGTGGTAGCCGAGAGAACTCTCCGATGCGAAAACGACACCGAGAGCA
>JAGWBU010000195.1 GCA_021295735.1 Candidatus Poribacteria bacterium
GCCATGATTCATACCGTTGATTTGGCGTATTCGCCCAAGTGCGCTTGGCGTTGATTTGGCAATGAATTGCGCGACTACCAACGCGTTTTTGTTAATGAGAAGTTATTATTTAGAAATGGTATTAGAAATCGCGCCTACCTTAAAAAGTTACCATTTGGTAACTTTTTTCATACCGCGGTAACTTTTTGAAATCCGGTATAAACCCAGTATATGTATGGGTTTATAGGTGTTTTTTTCGTTTTCAATAAATTTCAATTTTCCATTTCTCATCTGTATTGAAGATTTACGGTTTTTTCTTGTGTTCTGCAGGTTTATGGTCTGGGTATCTTTGTGTTTCGGGGATCGGTTTTGTTTTTTCATACTTATATTATGCCTCATAGTGGCGTGTGATTAGAAGTTTTTGTAGTGTTTGGAACAATAGATTTACAATATATTTCCAATAAGTTTGCAGGAAAAGAGGAAAATGCCTAAAGCAATTTATTTTCTACAATGAATTCACTGTAAAAACACAATTCATGAATAACTTATGCTCAAAGGTCAACAAAAATCAAAATGTTACGTTTTATGTCCATAACAAATCAACAGGAGTTATCACGTTGTATGAAAGTATGTTTAATTCTAATTTTGTTTTTGTTGGCTATTGCCCCTTTACCAATTTTAGCACAAACAGGAAATGTTGAAGGCACAATCTATCAGCGAAGCACAGGCAAACCGCTTGAAGGCGCAGATGTTCACATCCTCGAAACAGATCAACACCAAAAAACTGATGCAAATGGAAAGTTTCGGTTCACCGGAATTTCTATAGGCACTTATACCCTATCCGTGTCTCACCCAAATTTCAACACACCTGAAAAGACGATAATTGAAATGAGTGCAAACAAAACGATTCAAGGCAAAATCTACCTTGGACCAGCGTTTCAATTGGAAAAAGATACTGCAACAGGCGATATTGAAGGCACTGTCTATGATCGTGATACCGGTGCGTTATTAGCAGGCGCAGAAGTTAACATTGTGGAAACCGAGCAACGTCAGGAGACCAAAAGGGATGGAAAATTCCGATTCACCGACATCACTCCTGGAACTTATACTATCTCAATAAAACATCTCGCTTTCGACACACCAACGGAAACCAAGGTGGAAATCAAAGCGGGCGGGACAACCCAAGTCAAAATATATTTGGGACCGGTTTTCAAACTTGAAACAGTTATTGTAAAAGGAAAACGAATCCCACCAACTATCAGTCGAAAAGAGATACGCGGATCAGAAATAAGACGTATCACAGGTACCGGTGGTGATGCCCTTAAAGCATTGACAACGCTTCCGAGCATAGGTATTCCTAACGATGTTTTTGGTATTCTCTATATTCGTGGCAGTGAACCGGGGTCTACACGCTACTATTTTGATCGGGTACCGTTGGGATATCCGTTTCATTTTGGCGGGATTTTCTCAACAATTTATTCGGGTGCCATTGATGATATTCACATTTACGCGGGCGGCTACGGTGCGGAATTCGGTTTGGATTCACAATCGGTTATTGATATACATTCACCAGATTGGATAGAGAAACAGAGGGCTGGTGTTCTTGATATTAACATTTTATATCCGCAAGTTTACATTCAAACCAAGATTGGTCAGAAAGGGTATGCTTCCGCTGCTCTCCGACGCGACCTCTCTGGTCTCATCTTTAACCGCTTTTTTAACTTTACACTTCCGCGCTTTTCTGATTATCAACTCAAGTTTGTTTATGCATTCACTGATAACCATACCTTAACACTCAACACTTTGGGTGCGACAGATCATTTTGATTTCTCTAATTTTATATTTGATGACACAGAGGAAGACAGTAACTTTTCTGCCTATTACAAAAACGGGTTTGAAGGAGCAGGCATTCATCTGCGTTCAGAGTTTGCAGATAGATTCACATCTCACATGTCCCTAACGCGTTCTTTTAACTTCCTCAATATGCAGTTTGGCACTCCTTTTGATACTGATGAAAGCCCAACGCGAGAAGGAGTATTCACAGATACAAAGACGAGGGTTCCTGCATATCAACTTCGGACAGATATTGCCTATAAAATAACAGACAATTTCCAGTTTGAGCCAGGTTTTCTCTTATCCTACAGTCCAGCTGACAGTTCTTCTTATTCCACCCGCGCATTCGTGGACGAAGATTCTGATGATGGCGAACTGGTTGGGAGTAGGTCGCTTGACGAATTTAGTTACCCGTTTCGCCGTGCTGAGGGTTATCTGCAGGGACGGTATGACCCGTTTTCATTTTTATCACTCGCGCTTGGCGTACGGTTCGACTATCTCAATATGACAAACGAACTCTCAACGCAGCCAAGAGCAAGCATGAGTGTCAAACTGCCTATCGGTACTGACGTCCGTTTCGCCTATGGTCAATACGAGCAAAGTCCTTTAGCATATCAGGTACTAAAGGATGGAGGAAATCGATCACTGAAATCCAGTGTAGCACAGCATTATATTATGGAATTGGAACACAACTTATCCCCGCATACAGAATTGAAGTTTGCCACCTATTATAAAGACTTGCAGAAATTGGTTTCACGAAACATTGACTTTGATGCGCTTATTGCCTCCCTTGAAGATGCAACTGTAGCTGTTCCTTCTTTTGATTATTTCAACCAAGGCGACGGTTTCGTGAGTGGCGTAGAGGCTTTCTTGCGGCATCGAATCGAGGATAGGTTCTTCGGCTGGGTTTCATACGCATATACACATTCAGAACGGCGCAACCATCCCAACGATGCCTACAAACCTTATCTATTTGATCATAGCCATATTGTGAGCATTGTTGCAAACTATAACCTCAGTCATAATTCCGAACTCGGTATGAAATGGCAGTTTTTAAGCGGAACGTCTGCAGCACCAATAGGTGCACTGTTCCAAATCCAAGACCCTGTGACGCTTGGTATGAACAAGATTATCTCCGATAACCTGGGAGCTATTCTTGAGGCTGAATTACCTCCCTACCACCGATTAGATTTAAGGTGGAGCCGCAAGAGTCGGTATTTTGGTTTGCCTGTCACCGAATTTATAGAAATATGGAATGCGTATTTCTTTTTGCACCAAAACAGTATGAGGTTAGGCGTTTCCCATCAGGTTTTAGATGTCATTGAAAATATTGCCCCAGAAGATTTGCCCGAAGATTTTGATCCAGCAACATTGGAGTCTATTAAAGTCCCACAAATCCCCTTTTTATTTACTGTCGGCGTTACCTATGAATTTTAGTTTAGCACTCCCCGTCAAACCCCCTGCCTTTAGGTAGGGGATGTCCACGGCGAAAGTTTTGATTTAAAATATACTT
>JAGWBU010000049.1 GCA_021295735.1 Candidatus Poribacteria bacterium
ATTCTCATACCCTATTAAGTATAAATTTCCATAACGCTTAAGGGCTTTTTGCAAGTCCAAAACTACTTATTGCGAAAATATTTACATATCTCTACTCTTATTTACCTTGCCACCACCCGCAAGTCATGCTAAAATACCGATAGCATGAACCAACACAATTTAAAACATCCGCATAAAGAACTCCGTTCCCTTCTGGGAATACGTTTCAACACAGACAACACCATTCGAGAAGCGCATTCACAGGATGCATCATATCATCGCGGCACACTTCCTGATGCTGTTGTCTTCCCAAAAACGAATGCTGAAGTTTCTGAAATCGTCAAAATCTGTGTGAAGTACAATATACCGATAATTCCTTATGGCACAGGCACTGGCGTTGAGGGTGCTGTTGTTGCAACCGAAAGAACGCTTTGCATCTCCTTAAACCGAATGAATCGCATCCTCAGCGTCAACGAGGACGACAGAGATGCTACTGTCCAAGCAGGCGTTACGCGCGGACAATTGAACACGCATCTTGCTGAACTTGGGTCGAAACTCCATTTTCCTGTTGACCCGGGTGCGGATGCCTCATTAGGAGGCATGGTGGCAACACGTGCCTCTGGGACAAGTGCTGTTTACTACGGCACCATGCAGGATAATGTTCTCGCATTAACTGTGATTACTGCCGATGGTACGCTTATCCGCACTGGCAGCAGAGCGCGGAAATCTGCCGCTGGATACGACCTTACACGGCTGTTTATTGGATCAGAAGGCACATTGGGTATCATCACTGAAATCACACTCAAATTAGCGCGGTTACCAGAAGCGATCACCTCTGCTGTCTGCGCGTTCCCAACCGTTGATGCCGCAGTAAATACCGTCATTGAACTCATAGGCATGGGTGTCAATATCGCTCGCATAGAACTATTAGATGAACAGCAGATGGATGCGATAAATAAATATTCTGGGTTGGCATACGAAGTTGCACCGACGCTCTTCTTTGAATTTCACGGAACGGTTAATAATGTCGCTGAGAGTTCAAAGGTTGCTGGCACTATTGCAGCTGCACATGGATGCGGTGATTTCCAATATGCCACAGAGGAAACAGAACGTAAACGACTCTGGCAAGCCCGTTATGATAGTTATTACGCTGCGCTCAACCGACGTCCTGGGTCCGTAGGATATGTCACCGATGTCTGTGTCCCGATCTCCCGACTCGCAGCGTGTATCTCAAAAACGAAAGAACTACTTAACAACTCAAATCTCATAGCATCTATACTCGGTCATGTAGGCGACGGCAATTTTCACGTCGTTTTTCCGCTTGAACCCCACAATAAAGATGAATTGGCAGAAGCACAGCAAATTAGCAATCAGATTGTGGACATCGCATTGAAAATGGATGGCACTTGTACCGGTGAACATGGCATCGGGATTGGCAAAAGGGCATCATTAGAAAAAGAGCATGGTGAAGCAGTTAACTTAATGCGTGCCATCAAGCAAGCCTTGGATCCACAAAATTTAATGAATCCCGGTAAAATTTTCTTGTAATAATCTTGTGGGAGCAGTTTCTAACTGCGATTTTTGTAAACAAAATATGTCACAAAATTGGAAAGTTCTCATAACCGACTACGCATGGTCATCTATTGAACCGGAACGACAAGTGCTTGCAGAAATTGGCGCTGAACTTATAGTAGCAGAAACGGTTAACGAAGAAGAACTCCTCACGCTTGCCCCAACGGTGGACAGCATCCTTACCTGTTGGAAACCGGTTCGTGAACGTGTTATCGCAGCAGCTAACAAATGCCAAGTTATCGCTCGTTATGGTATTGGATTAGACAATATTGATGTAGAAACTGCTACCGAGAACGGCATCATCGTTACCAATGTTCCCGCATATTGCGTTGATGAAGTCTCTGATCATGCTATGGCACTTCTCCTCGCTTGTGCAAGGAAAGTATCACGTTACAATGAAGCAGTTAAATCTGGCACTTGGGACCAGAACATCGGACCGCAGATGTGCCGATTGCGTGGGAAAATTTTAGGTGTCATAGGGTTCGGACACATTGCAAAAGCAATTATCCCAAAAGCGAAAGCATTTGGACTTGATGTAACAGTCTATTCACCACGCACGTCGCCAGAATTAATCAAACGTCACGATGCGGAAAAGGTGCCTTTTCAAGACTTACTCAAAACGTCAGATTTTATCACGATCCATGCGCCGTTAACACCAGAAACACAGCACATGTTCAGCTATGATGAATTTCGTGCGATGAAAACCACAGCGTTCCTGATTAATACTGCGCGTGGCGGTATTGTAGACTCTGATGCACTTTCCACGGCACTTAAAAAAGGTGAAATTGCTGGTGTCGGTTTAGATGTCTTAGAAACTGAACCGCCTGAAGAAGACGAAGGACTGCTTACACTCGATAATGTGGTCATTACACCTCACGCTGCTTTTATTTCAGAAGAATCGATCCTTGAATTGGAGGTCACCGCCGCCACATGTGTCGCACAAGTATTAACAGGACAACTTCCGGAATCTATTGTAAACCCCTCGGTTTTAAAACGTCCAAACCTACGGGCGAAATCACTAATTAAAAAGAATGGATAATCACATATCTAAACACGATACAACACATACTGGAGAACTCTCATGCAACAACTCCCTGACGCAACAGGACACTTCGGCCAGTTCGGCGGCAGATATGTCCCCGAAACCCTTATGCCTGCTCTTTTGGAATTAGAAGAAGCTTATGCCTCCCTCAAAGATAATCCAGATTTTCAAAAGGAATTTCGGTATTACCTCAGCGAATATGTAGGGCGTCCCAATCCACTCTATTATGCCAAACGTCTGACAGAAACACTCGGCGGCGCAAAGATATACCTCAAACGGGAAGACCTGAACCATACAGGGGCACACAAAATCAATAGCGCAATCGGACAGATATTGCTCGCAAGGTGGATGGGCAAAAAGCGTATTATCGCAGAGACCGGGGCAGGACAGCATGGTGTTGCAACAGCCACCGTCGCCGCAAAATTCGATATGGAATGCGAAGTCTATATGGGTGAAGAAGACATGGAACGACAAGCACTCAACGTCTTCCGGATGCAGTTGATGGGAACAAAGGTCGTGCCGGTCAACTCTGGTTCGCGTACGCTCAAAGATGCTATCAATGCCTGTTTTCGGGATTGGGTTACAAATGTCCGCACGACATATCTATTGCTCGGATCGGTTGTTGGTGCACATCCTTACCCCATGATCGTTAGAGATTTCCAAGCAGTCATCGGCGAAGAAGCAAGAGCACAGATTTTAGAACAGGCGGGTGATTTGCCAGATTGTATCGTTGCTTGTGTCGGTGGTGGGAGCAATTCTCTCGGAATGTTCTATCCATTCTATAATGACGAATCTGTTCGCCTTATCGGTGTAGAAGCCGCAGGTGAAAGTATCCGTAGTGGACGACACGCAGCACCGCTCACTGCAGGAAGCGTCGGTGTTTTCCACGGGGCAAAGTGTTACCTATTACAAGAAGAAGATGGACAGATTACACCCGCACACTCAATCTCCGCAGGGTTAGATTATCCTGGCGTCGGACCTGAGCATAGTTATTATCGCGAAACTGGTAGAGCGGAATATGTCCCGATTACGGATACAGAGGCAATAGAAGGATTCAAATTGTTATCGGAGACTGAGGGCATTATCCCTGCTTTAGAATCCGCACATGCCATCGCATATCTATGTGAACTTGCGCCGAAACTGGGGAAAAATAAAGTTGTAGCCGTGTGCTTGTCTGGACGTGGCGACAAAGACGTCTACACCATCGCAAAGGAATTGGGGATTACCTTGTAGGACACAGAGACAGTTTACGCTGTATATTTCAGATCTAAAAACCGATTGCCATTGGATAGAATACATGCTATAATTCCACAATTCCATTACCATAGGACAGCGCAATGGCACGCAAAGTTTCGGATCAATCTCGACAACAAAAGATTCGTAGATTGATTCAGCTGCTTTCACACAAAGACGGTCCTCTACGAAATTGGCGGTATTTCCCGACGCGGTTGTTACTCCGAAAATTACAATCGGAATCCGCTGAAATGCGTGCCTATGCCGCTGAAGGGTTAGGCGGTGTCGGTGATGTGCATGCCGTAACTCCGCTCATTGAGGCATTGTCTGATGATAACACAGCCGTTCGCCGCTTTGCTATATCTTCCCTTGGACACCTCCGCGATGAACGTGCCATTGACAGACTTATTCCGTTCCTACAAGACGAAGAACCTGACATGCGGTGTGCTGCGGTCGTTGCTCTTGGTGAATTGGGACTTGGTGAAGAACGGGTTGCAAACCCACCCGTGCAGGTGATAGAAGCATTGATAGGTAGTGTTAACGATATTGACAGGTCAGTCTGCTCAGCTGCTGTTGTAGCGTTAGGCAGAATAGGCAATCCGCAGGCGATTTCTGCGCTCAACGAATTAGCAGAAACCACCGAAAGTGAATGGGTTCGCCGCTACATCAGCGAAGCATTACATCAAATTGAAGAACAGACACTAAACGAATAGAACAAGCCTTCGTGAATTTTGATTTGACAAGACGATATAAACAGTAAAAAAATAAATGAAACATGAAAAATTCCACAAACCGATTCAATTCAAGAACTTGCCAACTTTTGGGACACTCACGACTTAACTGATTTTGAAAACGAACTTGAAGAGGTACAGGAATCTATTTTTGAATCTATAGTCCCAGTTACTTTAGCGCCTGAAGAAGCCGCAGCTGTTACCGCCGCAGCGAAGGTACGCGGAATATCACCTGTGATGCTGATTCGAGAGTGGGTTACCCAAGGCATCAAAGCATCAGCAAAATCAGCAAACTAACCGATAGCGCGATTAGTCTCGAATATGTCAGTAGTGTTCAATGAATCTGCCGATACATCAGTGAAGTCCTGCATCAAATTGAGGAACAAAACGCTTAAACTTATCAATATGCTGTTAAATGCAGAAAACAACACGATAGGTTGGAGGAACTAATGAACCGTGAAGACTATCTCCTCACTGGAGACGAAGAATACCTCGATGTCTATGACGAATATGAATTCTTAGCCGCACAAGAAGCAGCTGAGTATGATGGTGCACTTGTGGAAACAGAAGATGGGTACAAAGCTTCTGTGTGGTTAACTGAAGAAGAAATAGAGGTGGTACTGGAACTGGCTGAAGCACGTGATATTCCGCCAAGACACTTAATTCAAGAGTGGGTTGTTGAATGTATAAAGGCAGCAGCAAAATCAGAAACTTAATCATTGGAACAACCAGATAACAAAATGTAATTTGTGTATACCTCAATTGAAGAACTTTAAAACAGATGCTTATCCGCTTCAAAAAAGGCAAAAACCAACATAAACACAAACCTGACACACTTACCTGCATTCGGGACGATGGAACTGTAACTTGGACTCACATCCATCGAGGATTTGTGCAACACGATTTTGCGCACTATGTTGTCGAAACCACGCTGGGTTTTCAAAATGCGTTCTTCGGACTTGTTGCGAAAGGTTACAACATCCTTGATTTTAACCTGCCTACGTCAAAACGTCCATTCAAAATTCCGAAAGAAGCGATGAAGGTAGAACCTATTGTAGCACTGTTACAAGCAGAACTTTGGGAAAGTTTCCCTGCTCCGTTGCTTCAACCTGAAAGCCAAGAACTTCCTGCCAACGCCACTCCTGCACAGATTGAGACAATGCGCCAACATCTACGAAATTTATTACAGCAATGGGACAATTTAGCGCCCGGTGAATCTATGGATTTGCAGTTTGTCACGTTAGGAGAAATATATAATGGACATTTTGCATAGTATTCGTGGCGCGTTGTTGGATGCACAGGACACACTCAATCAGTTTATCCAAAACCGAGATAACATCACGATCATCGCGGAAACAGCAGTCTTGATACGCGACGTTTTTGAACAACAAGGAAAGATTTTCACGTGTGGGAATGGCGGAAGTTTATGTGATGCTATCCATTTTGCGGAAGAGTGCACAGGGAAGTTTCGGGATAATAGGAAGCCGCTTCCTGTAATTGCACTGAGTGATGCGGGGCATATCACCTGTACAGCAAACGATTTCGGGTTTGCGGAGGTATTTGCGCGTCCGCTGTTAGCATTAGGAGATCCTAACGATCTATTGGTTGTCCTCTCAACAAGTGGGAATTCCGAAAATGTTGTTCGTGCGGCTGATGCAGCAAAATCACGCGAGATGAAGGTATTCGGATTACTGGGTAAAGACGGTGGGAAGCTTAAGAACTACTGTGATAGTTACCTAATTGCACCAGGTGATACTGCTGATCGGATACAGGAAATTCATATTAAGGTTTTGCATATTCTGATAGAAAACGTGGAACGGTTAATGTTTCCTGAGAATTATTGACAAAAATACTGTTTTCTGATACTATTCTGCATACTCCTACAGATTCCACCCCAAAGACTTCCAAAATATCGGAGGACAGTTTGTGAAAACATCAGATAATAATAGACTATATTGGCGGAAAAATCTACAATATCTCGGTATCCTACTCGGAATCTGGTTCGCCACATCTTTTCTCTGTTCAATTGTGTTTGTGGAACAACTTGACAAGATCCGATTCGGGGGGTTCCGTCTCGGATTTTATTTTGCACAACAGGCATCTATATGGATATTTGTTGTGCTAATTTTCGTTTACGCTTGGTTGATGAACAGACTGGATAAGAAATATCGGACCGATCAAGATGATGTGGAGGATTCCGAATAAGTATGAGCGTACAAACCTGGACCTTCATATTGGTTGGTCTTTCCTTCGCATTGTATATTGGGGTAGCGATTTGGTCTAAAGCACGTTCTACTGGTGACTTCTATGTTGCTGGCAGCAACGTACATCCGGTTGTGAATGGCATGGCAACTGCAGCGGATTGGATGAGTGCTGCGTCTTTCATCTCAATGGCGGGGATGATCGCTTTTCTGGGACGCGATGGATCGGTCTATCTCCTCGGATGGACAGGTGGGTATGTCCTCCTTGCACTATTATTAGCCCCTTATCTTCGTAAATTCGGTAAATATACCGTTCCCGATTTCGTTGGGGATCGGTATTATTCACAATTGGCAAGAATCGTTGCTGTTGTGTGTGCTGTATTTGTTTCATTTACCTATGTTGCTGGACAGATGCGCGGTGTCGGCATTGTCTTTTCTCGGTTTCTCAATGTTAATGTTACAACGGGTGTGCTAATCGGCATGGGGATAGTGTTCTTTTACGCTGTGCTTGGCGGCATGAAAGGCATTACCTATACGCAGGTTGCACAATACTGTGTCCTCATTTTTGCATACCTCGTGCCTGCGATTTTCATCTCAATACTAATTACTGGCAACCCTATTCCGCAGCTAGGATTTGGCGCAGCAGACGATACAGGTGTGTATCTCTTGGACCGTCTCAACGGACTACATGAAGCACTCGGTTTTGACCAATACACAGACGGAACTAAATCTAAGATTGATGTTTTTTTTATCACTGCAGCTTTGATGTTGGGAACTGCTGGACTTCCGCATGTAATTATCCGATTCTACACAGTCCGTAAAGCATCAGAAGCACGAATTTCTGCAGGATGGGCGTTGTTATTCATCGCGATGTTGTATACAACAGCACCTGCTGTCGCTATATTTGCCAAAACAAATTTGCTTAAGACTGTAACTTCTGAACAGGAAGGCAAATTAATCGACACCAAATATGAAAGCATGCCTGAGTGGTTTAAAAATTGGGAAGCGACCGGACTAATAAAATTCAATGATTTGAATGACGATGGTGCAATTCAATACCGTGGCCCAAAATCTTCTGTTGAGAATGAACTTGAAATTGATCGTGACATTATGGTGTTGGCAAACCCTGAAATTGCAAAACTACCGAATTGGATTGTAGGATTAGTTGCTGCAGGGGGTTTGGCAGCCGCTTTATCTACTGCTGCGGGGCTTCTTTTGGTTATTTCAACCGCTATTGCGCATGACTTACTGAAAGGTTGTATTGTCCGCGATTTATCGGAGAAAAACGAATTAACTGCTGCGCGAATCGCTGCAGGTTTTGCTGTCTGTATTGCTGGATATTTTGGCATCAATCCACCTGGATTTGTGGCGCAAGTTGTCGCATTCGCTTTTGGATTGGCGGCAAGTTCTTTCTTCCCCGCAATCGTGATGGGAATTTTCTCTAAGCGAATGAACAAAGCTGGGGCAGTAGCAGGTATGGTTGTTGGTATCACATTTACAGCAGCCTATATCATATTTTTCAAATTTATCAAACCCGACCTTAACACAGCCGAGTACTGGTTATGGGGCATATCTCCAGAGGGTATTGGCACACTTGGCATGGTGTTAAATTTTATTGTCGCTGCTGTCGTATCTGCTTTCACACCACCGCCACCTGAAGAGGTGCAAGTACTGGTTGAAGATATTCGAATTCCGTAAAATGGAGGCCTTCTGATGAAATTCCAAGTCTTAGTTCAAGATCGCAATTTATCATTGTTACCTTGGCGTAACATACTTAAATTACTTATTTTCACGCTTTTAGTGGTCGGTATCCCTGTTTCAGGACACACAGCGAAAGTAACAGATTTTATTCCAAATGATAGTATCGTCTACCTAAAATTACAAGATATAGATGAAGTTTATAAAGAAATACAAATCTCAGAAGAATGGGAAAATATACTTGATCAAATTATGGACGAATCAGAGATGCAGGAGATAGAACAGGTACTGTTAGCTGCGCAAGCGATTATTGGAACTGATCTGTTCGGTGTCATTGATACTGTCGGATACCAAACAGGTTTCGCACTATGGAAAAACGAGGCAGATACCGTTCAAGGTGGAATTGTTGTTCATTCAGGAGGGAATCTTGCTGAGTTAAAACGATTAACTAAAATGCTGACCGGTTTTATCGGTTTTTCTGGAGGCACATTAAAACTTGATGTCGGTGAACATGAAAAAGTAAAATACAGCATTGTCCAGCTACCAGATTTACTGATTAGCTACGGATTTGTAGGCGATTTTCTCGTGGCAGGAATTGGAGAGAATAGTTTTAAAAAATTGATTGATACCTATCGCAAAAAAAATCCAGCTATTCGAAAAAATGTGTCTTATTCTAAAGTTACAAAGAGATTTGGGGAAGGACAATTGAGCCTTTCTATAAATGTGTCAGAAGCATTGCCTTTGCTTGAAGATATAGATGCTGAAGAACGAGTACAACTGGAAACCTTTACAAATGTTTATGCTAAACTCAATCTACTTGAGGCAGCACCATTTCTTCAGTTTTATGCCGCATTTGATTCTTCTCTGCCAGAAAACAAAATTGCACTCTTCTTGAAAGAAGGTAAAGACTTACAAACTCTAAAAGGGTTGTCAGGAGAGGAAGACCTGTTTATCGCAGTTGCTCCGAGGATATTAGAAACGACGTGGCTGCTTATCCGTGACCAAATTAATAATAACGCAACGGATGATCTTTATGCGTTTATCTTGTTTCTTGAAGGCATGCTAAACCTGAATTTAGAGGAAGACGTTATGGCAGGTTTAACCGGGGAAATTGCGTTGTCTGTTGACGACTTAACACAGTTTGAACCGAGTGCTTTAGAAAACCTCAATATTGATTTTTTTGAGACCTTTCAGATAGATGCAGCGAGCGTGCATACGCATGGCGGATTAATCTTCAATTCTGCAAATTCTCAAAAATGGAATCAAATAGGCAATAGTCTCTCTAATCTACAGAACGCTTCTATTTCTCAAACTAACTATAAGGGCACAAAAGTATCAATTTTTGCTTCAAATATCTACTATACTGAAAAGAACGGACTGTCTCTTTTAAGTTTTTCTGAGGACCAGATGTATTCCATCATTGATAGGCTTGAAAGCAAAAAGAAACCATCATACTTAAAGCAGTTGCCCAAAAAACCACTGGCAGTTGTAAAACTCAACATCGCGAAGTTGTTGGAATCTATCAATGGTGCCGTACCGATAGAAGATGGCATTGTAAAACCAAAGGAACTACCTCCGCTTCTTGCTTGGATCACAGTCAAGAAAAATGAAGCTGTGTTAGAAGCAACGCTCTCAAATAAAGAGTCACCGCTTGAGGTATTGGCTAAATTTGCACCTATTATCGCTTTTCATTTGAAGAATTAGGAGGATAACACAGTTATGTCTGACTGGATTAAAACCATTAATCAAAAAACAAAATGGATGAAGTGGTCGGCTATTGTTTTTTGTTTCCTCATAGGAATATATAATTTTGTTGAGGGTTATAGATTGCTGCAAGATGAACCAGGAGAGCGATCGGGTACACTACTCATTATCTCTGGCTCGTTTTTCCTTATCAGTGGTGTCTTGCAATTTTTATCACGTTATCTCACTGCTAATGTTGTAGGCGCAATATCATCAGTTATTGCAGTGGTTATATTTTTTATTGCTTAATTTTATTATTGGACAAACCGTAATTTGTGTCTCGGTAAATTTTCGAAAGGAGCCAGCATTCCTAAATATGCTGTTAAGATGGGTAGGTTTATTTCGGACACTATACTCAATTTATAGTAAAACCTATAATTAATGGGACACTTCTGTAGCGCAAACTTTATGAAGTTTAAGAAAATAATTCGGTAATTTAGACACCTGCCTTGTGCGGACAGAAAATTACCGAATTAAAAAATTAATCTTCATTTAGTTTGTGCTACAACTTGTATTGTCCGTTATCTTTCCAAGACAAGTTTATCAAAGTGTCCCAATAATTTCAAAGTTCACTATAAATGAATAGCACGGGGAATATACGGGAGATTTTAAATGATAGATGTCTGTTTTTTTGCTGACGAAGTTTCCAGAGAAGATTTTGAGGAAGCTATCAAACTCGGTGTCGAAGCTGGCGCCACTACTGTGGAAGTACGCGGTGGTGTTTGGGGTAAACACGTAACCGAAATCGATGATGACGATGTGAAACGCGCGCAAGACGTACTAACTTCTTACAATGTCCGCGTCGCGAGCGTCGGTTCACCTTTTGGTAAATGTGCAATTGACAATCCACAAGAATATGAACGTCACCTGCGACACTTCGACCGTATGGTTGAACTCGCTCACGCCTTTGAAACACAGATTATTCGAGGATTCGCTTTTTGGAATCCAAATCGGCGGCTTAAAGAAACATCCCGTCCAGATATAAACGACTATTTGGAACAGATCGTGGAAAAACTTTCACCTGTAGTTCCAATTGCTGAAAGCGCAAACGTTATCCTCGCATTTGAAAATGAAGATGCAACGCTTGCAGGAACATGTGAAGAAACACGTGCTGTTATTGATGCACTTGGTAATAGTCCTGCTCTCGCTTCATGTTGGGATGTCAATAATGGTTTACACTGCGGTGAGATTCCTTTGCCTGACGGATATTCACATGTTAAGGGACTGGTGCGGCATGTGCATGTAAAACCAAACCGCGAGAAAAATCTGGATCCGATTAGAGATACAGACTTACGCTATGAACAATTGTTGCAAACATTAATTGATGACGGATTTACTGGTGCAGCGAGTATTGAACATTGGGGAAATCCACAACAGATGTTAGACGGCATCCGTCAACTTCGTGCAGTTGTTGATGCAATGTAACGCACACTCAAACAGAAGGAGAGATATTATAATGCAATTAAAACCTGATGCGCCACATCTGAATTGGCAAGGGATTGTATCCATTGAAAAAACAGATACTTCTATTATGCCTTGGCGAACACCTCACGAGACGCACGCACTGTTTCCAGAGCCGTTATTAGAACGCTCAGCAATGCCTGCGGGGGTTCGCATCAGTTTTCGGAGCAACACTACGCGCATTTCGGGCAATATTGTTGAACAACGCGAATCTGGCATGCTTGATCTCTGTTGTGATGGAGAGTTCATTGCATCATTTGATCTGAAGGGACAAAATAGTTTTGTCTTTGAAAATCTATCAGATCAAGATAAATTAATTGAACTATGGTTACCGCAATTCGGTAGGTTTCAACTCCGAAATTTAGACATAGATGATGGCGCAACATTAGAACCGTTCATTGACAAACGTCCGCGGTGGATCACTTATGGAAGTTCTATCACGCAATGTCGTTCAGCCGCTTCACCAACACAGACATGGCCTGGCATTGTTGCTCGCGATCAGGATTTCAACTTGACATGTCTTGGCTATGGTGGACAGTGTCATCTTGATTCTATGGTGGCACGAATGATTCGCGACCTACCTGCGAACTACATCTCAATGTGTCTCGGAATTAACATACAGGGTGCATCCAGTTTGGGACCTCGTGCATTTCGTCCAGCGATTATCGGTGCTGTGCAGATTATTCGTGAGAAACACACAGACATACCTATTGTCCTGATGTCACCCATTTATTGCCCAAACAGAGAGGAAAATCCGAACGCTGTCGGTTTCAATTTGCAGAAAATGCGTGAGGAAGTGCAAGCAGCAGCCGAAGCACTAAAATCTTATGGCGACGATAATATCCATTACGTAAGCGGTTTAGATGTATTTGGCTCAGATTTTGTGAACCTGCTCCCTGATAACTTGCACCCTGATGCAGAAGGATATAGGGTAATGGGCAGGAATTTTGTAAGTGAGGTTGCCAATAAATTTTTCACTGAATAATTTTAATCCTGTAGGTTTCTATTCCAATTTATTGAAGATTACGGAGAACACCTATGAATACTTATCGTGCCGCTATTATCGGTTGTAGCCGAATGGGTGCGTTCATTGACAACGAAGTTCCGGATTATGAGGCGATAAAATTGCCCTACTCTCACGCTGCTGGCTTTTTTGCCGAAGAACGAACCGATCTTGTCGCGTGTGCTGATCTACGTCCTGAAGTAATGGAACACTTTGGGAACCGTTATAATGTCCCAAAAGCAAATCAGTACACCGATTATCGTGAAATGCTTGAAAAAGAACAACCAGATATTGTTAGCGTTGCCACGCAACCCGAACATCGCGCGGAAATAGTCATTTACGTAGCAGAACACGGTGCCAAAGCCATTTACGCAGAAAAAGCGATGGCAGCTTCTATGGACGAGGCAGCAGCGATGGTGTCTGCCGTCGAACAAAACAACGTTGCCTTCAATCTCGGCACAAATCGTCGGTGGCACACAGGCTTTGACAAGATGAAAGAGGTTATTGACAGCGGCGAAATTGGCAGTCTGCGAGCACTAATCATCTATGGCAACGGCTCACTTTTCAACACTGCAAGCCATAATTTAGATCTAATTTTACGCCTGAATAGCGATGCGCCTGCAAGTTGGGTTTCTGGTTACCTTCCGCAAGGCGATTCCGTTTTTGATGGCGACGTGCTACAAGTTGATCCATCCGGATCAGGCACAATCCAGTTTGAAAATGGTGTAACAGCACATGCGCTCTTGACACCACGCAGCAGTGAATGGGAAGCAATATGTGACGGTGGAACCGTCACATGTTGGAACAACGGTTGGCAGTGGCATCTCCGTAAACAGCAAGATGTACCGGGATGGCGAGCGTGTAAAGTGCCTGATACCTTTCCTGAATTTGAGCGTGCCAGTAGCACAGCAAATCTGATTAAAGACCTTGTTAATGCATTAGATACAGGTGAACCAACACGCGGCGGAGTCCGCTGTGCGTATGCAAGCACTGAACTAATTTTTGGTATCATCGAATCACATCTACACAACGGTGCACGAATTGAACTTCCATTGAAAGATTCAAAAATCCGTTTACAAAGAAATCCATCTGCAAGACAACCACGGATTGAGTAACCACAATAATAGTGGAGGTGCCCTCCTTGAGTTGTTCTTAAACCTTTGTTGAAACTTCTAACCAAGATAAACTTTTGGTTCCAAAAGGAGGAATTCCCGATGAGATTTACAACTTTCTGTTCGCTTATCGTAACAGTTATACTAATAACACCCGCGGCTTTAGCACTTCATGATGAAGACCAGGGACCGGAAAAATTTGGAAATTACGAATTCAAGGAGCAAGACATCAAAGCGGCAACAGACGCTTGTGATGCTGACGGTCGAGCAGGCCCCGAATTTGTGCCAACAGTTCGGGATAAAGAGCCAAATTTAGCACTTCTGAAAGATGCTAAGCCTGATGCTTCTTCACTCTTAGGAGGTTGGTGTCCACAACGGCATTGTACAGAATACCTTAACGATGGCTTCTATAACAATTGCCGTAGTTGGATTATCGACGCAATACCCGGTTGGGCACAGATTGACATTGGTGTTGTTGCAAATGTGAACCGTATCTATTTCGGTAGCGATCATGCGCAAAGTTTTATTGACCGAACAACTGCCGACTTTGATATCCTCGTTGCAACAACTAAGGCAGACGCGAACTCCGAAGCAAACACCTGGAAAAAGGTCTATACTCACAAAGGTGCGGCTATAAGCAAAACCACTGAGATAACTTTTGACGATGTAGAGGCACGATGGGTACGCATTCACATTCGCGCCAATGGTGGTGCACGTATTGATGAAATCGAGATTTATGGTGGTAACGATCCGATGGCAGTTGAACCTACTGACAAACTAACGACAATCTGGGCACAAGTTAAAGCTGATAAATTTTAACAATATAATATAAGGAGATTAAAATGCGCTATCTTATCTATTTGACACTGATTCTGTGTGTTGGCACCGTTTCAGCTGAAATTCTGTTTCAAGACGATTTTGAAAGTGGTAAAGTTGACAATGCAAAGTGGGCTCCACAAGGCACTTGGGTAATTGAGGATAATAAGGATGATCATGATGTTCTCGGCAAAAAAGTGCTTGCTGTCCAAGGCAGTGAAATTGGGCTCAGCGTTGATGAGTTTCCTGAAGAGTTCGATTATTACGCTGATTTTAAAACCGTATCGGCTGGTTTGACAGGCTTCTGTTTTCACTGTCAAGACAGCAATAACGTCTATATGCATCAAGTTTCAACAGCTGGTTCCGGGCATACGCCGCAACATATCCGGTGGCACAGAAAAGTAAACGGTGGTTATGCTGTTGAACCTGACCCATTCGCAGATAAAGTGAATCGTGACCAAAATGTGTGGTATCGCGTGAAGTTTGAGATGCGTAAAAACTACAAATTTAAGGTTTATCTCGGTGATGTCGGCGCTGAAAATAATGATCTCACCCTTGTGAGTGAATGGACAGATAGCCAAAAATCTTTTAAGATGGGTAAAATTGGAATCCGGATGAGCGGTGGCGAGCGCGCACAATATGATAACATTGTTATTGCTACCCCAGAATTTGATATATTTCCCGTAGAACCTAAAGGCAAACTCGCGGTGACGTGGGGTAACTTGAAAAATAAATAGGTCAAAATCTCGTTTTTGTTCTTTCACAGCAACAGAAAAGATGGCTATTTACTTTGCCGTTTATGGTTACCTTAATAATATAGATTATGGTATAATTTAAATTGAATGGCAGTTGAATTGACTGTCAGATTAATAGTTTCTGAATTGATAAAAGCAGGCTTTGGCACCAAAGCCACCTGATTTTACCTTCACTATAAGGAGAAAATATTATGCGATATTTAATCTGTTTAGCAATGATTCTGTGCGTTGGCACTGTATCTGCTGAACTGCTATTTCATGATGATTTTGAAAGTGGAAACATTGACGAATCTAAATGGGCACCGCAAGGTACCTGGACGATTGAAGACAATGCCGATGGGCATGATGTACTCGGTAATAGTGTTCTTTTTGTTCCAGGTGGGGAAGTCGGACTTAGCATTGATGAGTTCCCAGAAGAGTACGACTATTATGCAGATTTTAAAGCCATGCAGAATGGGTTAACTGGTTTTGTCTTCCACGGGACGGACGGTAACAACATCTACATGCACCAGGTCTCCACTGATGCCTCTGGTCATACACCTCAACATATCCGTTGGCATAGAAGAGTTAATGGTGGATGGGCTGCCGAACCAGGTGCTTTTGAAGATGGCGTTGATCGTAAAGCAAATGTCTGGTACCGTGCGAAATTCGAAGTGCGGAAAGGCTCTAATTTCAAGGCATACATTGGACCAGTAGGTGGCAGTGTTGGCGATTTATCTTTTGTAAGCGAATGGACCGATTCACAAGGCGCCTTCTCGTCAGGGAAAATCGGGTTCCGTATGAGCGGTGCTGAACATGCTCAGTACGATAATATATTTGTCGTAACACCGGGCGGTAATGCTACACCTGTTGAACCGCGAGGTAAAATTGCTGTGACGTGGGGCAACTTAAAACGTAAATAATGCAACAAAAATCCACAATGAGTGCAACTCGTGGCGTTGACACCTTAGCCATCGGCATTATTGGCGCCGGCAGAATGGGTAGACATCACCATAGTGCTATCACCAACTACGGTGCAAGGGTGGTTGCTGTCCACGATGTGCAGCTTGAAGCAGCACAAGAACTTGCAACGCTTGCCAACGCTGAACTTGCGACAGATGTACTGAGTGATTTTTTTGATGTAGAAATGCACGGGGTGGTGATTACAACACCACCCCCTGTTCGTTTAGAGCCTATCCAGATGGCGTGCGAACACGACATTGCCTTAATGGTTGAAAAACCGCCTGCTCTGAATATTAGTGATGGACAGAAATGTCTTGAATGTATTGAGAAGGCAGATGTGATGGCAGCTGTCGGATTTCAACTCAGATATCATCCTCTCTATGAACAACTGAAAGCATTAATCGCTTCGGAGACAGTCCATCTGGTGCGAACAGTTTGCACAATCAATTACTATCTCAATTTTCAAATGCCTACTTGGTTTTTACAGTCAGAGGTCAGCGGTGGACCCTTAGCAGAACAAGCTGTGCATGTGCTGGATTGTGCAAGATTTGTTATGGGTAATCCAAAACCTGTGCAAGCACATGCATTGGCTGTAAAAAATATGGCGTTAGAACGAACCGAATTTGATGCTGAAAATGCTATACAAATGACTTATGAATTGGACAATGGCGTTTTCGGTACACACATGAATCATTGCGGCACCGAAGGATTTTGTTTTGATGTTGAGGTCGTAGGACCGCATTTACGCTTGCAAGCAAATATGGCGGACAGCGCGATTCGCGGCTATCTTAATGGTGAAACAATAAACGAGCCTGCTGTTTCGCAAAACAGTTTGGGTTTAGATAAAACTGGAGCGTGGCTACGTGCTATTGAAACAGGGGACAGAAGTCTAATCCGTTCCTCTTTTGCTGACGCACTTGAGACGCTTGCATTAATTGACGCGGCAATCAAAAGCCGTAATACTGGACGATTTATTCAAGTGGAGGAATTATGATGATAGACTGGGTATATTTTCGGAATAGCTGAAACTCATGCAAAAAAGTGCAAGAGGTTCTTGACACACATAACTTAGAAGCAAAAGACAGAACTGATGCTCGAAAAGAGAAGTTAGAAGCAGACGCAGTATGGGATTTAATAGAATCCGCTGAGCGGATAG
Source organism: Candidatus Poribacteria bacterium (assembly GCA_021295735.1). GTDB lineage: Bacteria > Poribacteria > WGA-4E > WGA-4E > WGA-3G > MSPOR6. The sequence goes on from JAGWBU010000049.1 coordinate 17,445, forward strand.
TTGTTGCGAAAGGTAAAAGCATAGAAACCTTCGTGCCTGCTGAAGACGACCGTGATTCAATCTTGAAAGCGGTTTTAGGACGGAGTGGCAGTTTGCGTGCCCCGACGGTTAAAACGGGCAATGTATTTTTTGTTGGGTACAACGATGCGCTCTATACTGACGTGCCGTTCGCAAACGGATAACTAAAAATCGATGGCTATTGAAAAGATACTGATTACAGGTGCCTCTGGATACCTCGCCCAATTTATCATTGAGCGATTGTATCCCAAATATCAACTGACGCTGACTGATATTGTTGAGCCGAAGCGCGATTTTGATGGGACAACATTTATCAAAGCAGATGTAACAAATGCCTCTGAGATTGAAGCGGCGTGTGCGGAGCAGGATGCTGTTGTTCACCTCGTTGCGCTGGTGCGGGAACGGCACGGTAAACCCTTGACCTTATTTGCTGATGTGATGGTGAAGGGAACATGGAATGTTGCGGAGGCATGTGCTCGGAAGGGCGTACAAAAATTGGTAAACATTTCCAGTATTTCTGCTTGTTCTCCTGCTCCTGGAGCCAAATTGCCATATCAGGTTGACGATGCATTTCAGTTCGGCGCTGGTGACCTTTATTATGCACTGGCGAAACACCTCGGCGAACAGATCGGTTTGGCGTACCATCAGGCACACGGTTTGAAAGTAATTCATGTCCGTCCAGGTGTCATTGCAGGGGATGGGCTTAATCCAGGCCCTTCAGCACCTGAAGTCGTAACCGATCCTTGGTTCGTCTATGTTGATCCGAGGGATGTTGCGCAGTGTGTGGAACGTGCGATTGAAACAGAAAGCATAACTTATGGAGCGTATAACGCTGTCGCCGGGCGGGCAGATTCGCGTTTTGATTGGAAGCAGGCAAAAAAGGAATTGGGATATTCACCCGAACATAATTGGGATGAGATACCAGACAGTGATCAATAGGGGTGCTTATGACTTTTCAAGAAAACGAATTTGAATCGCAAGCTGCAGAGCTGCGTGACAAAATCACCACACTTGATGCTGAACTCACCGAAGATTTCAAATCGAAATTCTTAATAGTCCCTTTTTTGTCTCGAAAGATTGTAAGCTTTCAGGGAAACAAAGACAAACCTGCCTATAATTGGTACAAATACAAAGAAGCATTTTCTGCAGGACTTGTTGAATACTTTTTGAGTAATTATGAAGGTGGCACACAAGGGAAGGTGCTTGATCCATTCGCAGGTATAGGCACGACCTTGTTTGCCGCAAGTGAACGAAGTATCCATGCTGATGGGATAGAATTACTACCTATTGGACAAGAAATTATCCAAACACGACTCTTATTGCAAAAGGGTTTGTCCTCCAGTGACACTGCTACGCTTGAACGTTGGATAGCCTTCCAGCCGTGGAAAGAATTCCCAGAAAGAGTACCGTTCAACATATTCCGAATTACAAAAGGAGCGTACTCCTCGGAAACATTAGATGCGATTGAACGTTATAGAGGTGCAATGCATCAAGAAAGCGAGAAAATTCAAGCAATTCTTCGTCTTGCATTGTTATGCGTTTTAGAATCAATCAGTTATACGCGAAAAGATGGGCAATATCTGCGCTGGGATGCGCGCTCCGGCAAAATACGACCAGGCACAAAGCCTTTCAATAAGGGTGAAATTCTTTCATTCGCGCCTGCAATCACTGCTAAACTAAAAGAAATTTTATCAGATGTAACTTCTTACGAAGTGCCTACAACCCTCTTTCCTATTCCACAAACGTCAAGTGATATTCGGTTGTTTGAGGGCTCATGCCTTGAAATTCTACCTGCCTTAGAAACAGCATCGTATGATGCGATAATGACCTCGCCCCCCTATTGCAATCGCTACGATTATACTCGTACTTATGCTCTTGAATTGGCAATGTTGGGTTTAACACAAACAGAAGTTTCTAATTTACGTCAGGAAATGCTCAGTTGCACCGTAGAAAATAGAGAGAAAGATTTGTTAAAAATCTGCCCAAATTGGTCTCCGTTTATAGAAGCTGCCAATCATCAGAGATTGCTAAAGAGAATAAATACTTATCTTGAAAACGAAAAAGCAGCGGGAATATTAAACAACAATAGCATTCCGAGAATGGTGCGCGGCTATTTTTCTGAAATGGCGTGTGTCATTGGAGAGTGTATCCGTGTGTTAAAACCGAATGCACGCCTTTTCATGGTGAATGACAACGTTCGCTACGCAGGTGTCGGCATTTCCGTAGATATGATTTTGTCGGATATAGCAAGAACGTTGGGGTTTGAGGTTGAAAAAATTCTCGTAGTACCAGGGAAAAAAGGAAATAGCAGCCAGCAAATGGGTACGTATGGTCGCATTCCACTTCGAAAATGTGTGTATGTCTGGCGAAAGAGATAATGTCATATATTCAACATTTATCTAATAATAGTGATCTCATAACTCCACCTGAAGAAATTCGCTCTGGTTTTGTCGCTCTTGCATTGGAAAGAAATCGACAGGCTACTCCGTTTGTTGAACAAGCACGGGCATTGAAAGTTTTTGCATTGCGGGCCGAAACCCCTATTGATTTACTAAAAATTAATGAGATTCGACCCGCGTTACTGACAGCTGCAGGGTTTTCAGATAAGGCAGTTGGACATACAGATGAAGTCAACCAAACAAGAGCAATAGAACAATTAATAGAGAATTTTTTAGAGCCTGCTGGCATAGAGTTTGTAGAGGAATTAGTTTATCGATTTCTGTTAACACGTGGAGATTCGTTAGGCGGCTCAATGCGAAACATTGCAGGGAAGTTAGCAGAAAGAAAACTAACCCGAGCAATTATTTCTGCCCTGACTCTGACTGAAACAGCTTATCAATGGCTTAATACTGTTAGTAACACATGGATCGAGGGAAAAAGTGGTGGAGCGGATATAGAATTGAGTCTCAAAGCACTGAGTTGGAAAAGGAATGGTGAAATGCGAACGCTGATTTACAACCGAACTATCCCATTAGTGAGTAAAAACATAGATATGTGTTTACTTCACTGTGCTTCGGACGAAATGAAGCCTGCGACTTATAGAATTCCCGAAAAATTTATTGCTTTTGGCGAACTAAAAGGAGGAATTGACCCAGCAGGTGCTGACGAACATTGGAAAACTGCCCAAACAGCATTAACTTGTATTAGAACAGCTTTTGCATCTGAAAACTTATCACCAGACCTCTTTTTTATTGGGGCTGTTATTGTTGACAGTATGGCACAGGAAATTTGGCGACATCTTGAGGAAGGAATGCTGAAGAACGCAGCTAACTTAACAAACGCTGATCAAGTTGCATCGTTATCTAATTGGCTTGTTAGTTTGTAGATTCAGAAAACACAATTCAGTCATTAGAAGATGCGGAATTATTCTATGGATTCATCTTGACTATCGGATGATTCCTGTTCCAATTGCGCAAGACGTTGATCTAATGCTTGCTGCTGCCTTCCCAATCGCACTAAGTAGAGCATAAAGACCAGCCAAATAACGAGATAGGCGGAGACAAGGTATTTGAGGCGCTTGCGTTGCTTCGTTTCCAACTCTCCTATAGAAAGAGTGACTGCTGCTCTGACAGTATCTTCATCTCCCACAGTAACTTGAGATTCTGATATTGCTTCTTTGGTAGCTGCGTCAATCTTTTTCTGATCCAAAGTTGGGACCTGAATCGCCAAGAACACCAAACCGACAACGATTAGAAAACTAACTATAATTACGATTCGCATCAAGATGTCTCCTCTATATGTTTCCGGCGAATCACCTCATACCGTGACTCCGTCTTTTTGATCTGATACTGCAAAATTAATAGTAGTGAAAAAAGTCCGATGAATACGAGTAACACCACAAGCCATGTATGTAGTATGGTTGGAACTACATCGATTTTTGCCCCACGCTCTGGATGATGTTTTGATTCCCAGAATTTTGTGGCAAAATGGACAATAGGCACATCGAAAAAGGCTATAATTCCAAGCACCGCCGAATAGAGTTTTTGTTTGTCTTCAGCTAAAGCAGAACGAAGAATGAAATACCCGACATACATTAGCCAGAGAACAAGTGTACTCGTGAGTCTTGCTTCCCAATTCCACCAAGTATTCCAAGCATATTTCGCCCAAATCGGTCCAGAAAGAAGCACAATAGTGCAAAAAACAAGACCTATTTCAGCTGCTGATACTGCCAATAAGTCATCGTTCGATTTGCGTTTAATTAGATACTTTATGCTAAATATGAAGTTCACACCAAATGCCAGATAAACAGTCATTGCAGCTGAAACGTGTAAGTAGAAAATCTTCTGCACTTCTAACATTGACTTTTCCACCGCTGCATATCCGAAAATAAGATAGAGGGCAATGAATAGTAAAATTGCAGTGGCAACCGTCAGAATTTTTACTGATTTTCCCATATTGGACTCCCCGTTAGAATTTCAGGTCCATCTGAAAGAACAGCCACCGTATGCTCAAAGAGGGCAGACAAACTTCCATCTGACGTAACAATACTCCACCCATCTTCCAAGGCATCCACACCAGGGTGTCCTGCGTTGACCATTGCTTCAATGGCAAGCACCATCCCTGGTCGTAAACGGACACCACGACCCGGTTTGCCAGTAGTGGGGATTTGTGGTTCTTCATGCAGGTTTCGACCAATACCGTGTCCAGAAAAATTCTGAATGACGGAGAATCCTGCCTTTTCAGCAACATTTTGGAGTTGAAAAGAGACATCGCCTATACGGTTCCCCAGTTTTGCTTCTGATATTGCAGCGTACAGCGAGGCTTTCGTCGCATCCAGTAAGCTTTGTGCTTCGGTAGATATTTTTCCTACTGGAAACGTGAAGGCGTTATCGCCATGAAAACCATCAATACTCACAGCGGTGTCTACACCGATAATATCACCCTCTATGAGTTCTTCTGATTTATCTGGGATACCGTGAATGACTTTGTTATTAACAGAGACACAGATTGTGGCGGGATAAGGACTGTGTTCCGGAATTACATAGTTCAAAAATGATGAGGTGGCATTTAGATTAGCAATCGCTTTGCGGGATACCATTTCCAATTCGTAAGTTGTTACGCCTGGCTCAATGGCATCTGCAATCGCTTGCAATACCTTTGCTGCGGCTTGTCCACTCCGTTTCATTTTCTCAATTTCTATTCTGTTCTTAATTCTAATTTTTTGCATATTTACAAGAGATTGGTTTTCGGGAAAACAAATGTATGACTTATAAACCTGATAATGCTTTGCAGAAAACCAATGTTATTAAGTGAAAACTTTGTTATCCAGCAATTTCGCCTATCAACGTATGAGCAGTAGTAGATTGGATTTCCACATTCACAATTTCACCGACCTGAGCATTTTCTTTTGGAAAAACTGCCGTTTTGAATGTGTCTGTCTTACCGTGATACTGCTGAGTATCGCGTCGACTATCTCCCTCAACTAAAACAGAAGCAATTGTTCCGACCGCTGTTTGATTGATGTCGGCAGAAATTTCCTCTTGCAACTCAATTATTTCATTGAGTCGCCTTGCCTTTTCAGACTCAGGAACGTCATCCTTCAACGACTTATTTGCTAAAGTCCCCTCTCTATCAGAATACTTAAACATAAACGCTGAATCGAATCGGATATCTGCCATTAGTTGATAGGTTTGCATAAAATCTTCTTCGGTTTCGCCACAAAAACCGACAATAATATCCGTTGAAAGCGCAATTTGAGGGATACGGTCCCTGAGTTTTGAAACCAGTTCACGATATTCTTCTGCTGTATAAGTGCGCCGCATCCGTTCTAATACATGTGTTGACCCAGATTGCAACGGAAGATGAAGTTGTTTACATACCTGCGGGCAATTTTCTATCGCATCAATCATGCTATCGGTTGCATCTGCAGGGTGAGGTGAGGTGAATCGCACCCGTTCAACACCATCAACTTCAGCAATAGACCACAAGAGTTCTCCAAAATCATGCTCACCATCGTGATAAGAGTTGACTGTCTGCCCCAAGAGAACGATTTCTTTAAAACCTTCATCAACAAGTCTTTTGACATCATCTGTAAGGGATTTCAGTGGTATACTCCGTTCTCTACCCCGGACAAACGGGACAATACAGAAGGTACACATTTTATCGCATCCACGCTGAATAGTGAGCCATGCCCGAATTCCTTCTTTACGAATAGGTGCAATATCTGCGTAGTCCTCACTTTTATCCAACTGTAAACCGAGAAAAGGATCGCCGCTTGCTACAGCATTGAGCGCCATCGGTAAATTCCGATAGGCATCGGGCCCCATAACAAGATCAACATACGGGGCTGCTTTCAAAAGTTTGTCGCGTAGGTGTTGTGCCATACATCCACAAACCCCGATAATCAGATTTCCTTCTCGCCGCTTCCGATGATTCAAATGTTCAAGCCGATTGATAACTTTAGTTTCAGCGTTCTCCCGTATGGCACAAGTATTGAGTAAAATCACATCCGCATCATCAATGTGGGAAACAGTCCGATGTCCTGATTGCGTCAAGATGCCTGCCATCAGTTCGCTATCACTGACGTTCATCTGACATCCATAGGTTTCAATATAGATATTACGCGCAGATTGTCCATCGACATCAGTGGGACGAACACTCATTTCAGATTGAAGTAATGGGGGTTGGGAATTATAGATTGGGAGAGAGGATTTATCTTTCATGAATCTTCAGCGTATCGGCAGGTTAGTTTTCATAAAACCTAACCGTTTTTACAATTAATATATTTTTCGTAATAATTCCACACGTCAAAGGTAAACAGGTCTCCGAGATAGATGAGTAAGCGATAGTTTAATTCTCGATTTTCGTTAACATTTAAAGTAAAGGGTGTTGTGTTAGCGAATAAAAATCCTTTGTATGCATCCTCAGCAAGAAAGATTGTTTGTCCGTTTGCAGGGTGTGGCAGGATTGCCACGCCAATAGCAGCATTGCTATTAATACCACACAACGTTGCCCACTCTGATTCCTGTTCGTTTACTTCAGATTCGCCAATTTTTCCACTTGCGTTTGCTGCTTTTCTATGCTCCATTTCAATAGCATAGTAACCTAACCCAATTTCACCTTCAAACGTTATAAGGTTAGAAGATGCGTGTAAAACGACTGACAAGTCAAGTATCCGAACTTCATCTTGGAGTGGATAGATTGTAACTTTACATGTTTCTGTCAACACAGTGTTAGAAACTTTCCAAGTTGTTTTGCAAACAAAATTGGCAGATTCTTCAGTTGCGGAAGATTTAAACTTTTCCCGATTAAATGTTGGATGACTCGGCCGAAATTCAATAGGCTTTCCACTATCATCGTTCACTGTGCCAAGTGTGAAACAGATACCCGGTGGATGTCGTTGTTCAGTTTCCGTCATTCCCTCCGTTACTACCTCTCCATTCGGGGCATAGATCGGATGAAAATGTGGATGTGATACCGCCTCTCCATAGGAGAAGGTGAGTACTGGCTCTCCCTCTTCTGTTATGGATACCTCTTTTCCGGACATTTCTTCCAACATAAATTTCATGTGCTAAATTATACCATGCATGCCCTATAAATGCAAACGTAATTCAGATTGGTTTGTTTTCTGTTGCCATAATAAGGTATACTTTAAAACCAAATTTTTGATTTCGAGATCGTTCAAAAAACTATTATACGAAGGGAATAAGACATGACACCTATTATTGGTATTCCTGCGGTAGATTCTGCAGCAAAGTATAAGTTTGAGAACTATAAAAACGCAATTGAGCAGCACGGAGGAGTCGTTCGCTTTTTGGTCCGAGGCGAACAATCTATTGAAGAATTTGTCGCAGGTATTGATGGGCTTTTACTACCGGGGGGTGGTGACCTTGATCCAAAAAATTTCAATCAAGAATGGCATCCTACACTAAAGTATGTTAACGAGGATCGCGATGAATTAGAGTTGTCAATATTCAAACAGGCGATTGAAAAGGATACTCCTACTATAGGGATTTGTTTTGGTATCCAGATCATGAATGTTGCAATGGGCGGGGACATATATCAAGATATAGAGTCTGAATACCCGCAGCAAGCACTCACGCATCCTAAGGTAGGTGGTGAGGATTCCCTGCATGAAATTGAGATTGAACCCGGCAGTCTGTTAAGCAAACTTGTAGGCAAAAGTAAAGACTTCGTCAATTCAGCGCACCATCAAGCAGTAGACGAAATTGGCGAAGGGTTTGTTGTAACAGCTCGTTCAAAAGATGGTATCGTTGAGGCTATTGAAAATCCATCAAAGCGATTTGTGATAGGTGTGCAATACCATCCAGAACGAATGCTTGAAACCAGCGAATTCCGTGAACACAGACGCAAACTATTTGAGGCATTTATTAAGGCTGCGGCTGAATAATACTGCCTAAAAATTCGCAATCAAAGAAAATCGGTGTGTTAGCCCCAAATCTCCGAACGGTATAAGTGCGTAATCAATTTGGAATCTTCGGAGAGTCAGTCCAAAACCGCCTCTAAGCCCTGAAGTTGCACCTAAATCGTTTCCACCAAGTTTATATATATAACCTGTTCGTAGTTGCATAACGTTAGCTACCGTATAAGCGCCACCTATACCTATGGAATTATCGTTGTCCGTGGGACGAATGAAATCCATCGTTAGGATGACAGCATCGTTCCAAAGTCTATACGCTGTCCCTATTCTTAAAGTGAAAGGAAGTTCAAACGCATCTTCAACGTACTGTACTCGCGGTCCAATGTGTTGCGCGTTGAAACCGAGTGAAAGTGGAACGTTTGCAAAAGCGTATAACCCTCCAAGATCGAATGCGATACCGCTCCCGCTTTCGTCTGCGATCTGTTCCCGTAAGAATTTTGCGTTTGCACCAAAAGCTAACGTTTTACCGATACTACGTGCATAAGAGAGAACTACTGCAAAATCATAAGGTCGGAAAAGCGTTGTTTCATTCCCTTCTTGATCGCGTCCTTGTAATTCACCGAAGGATAAGAAATTTGCACTTGCACCAACAGTATTATTTCCAATCGGAAGGGCAAACCCCACAAACTCGTGATTAATTCCTGCAAACCATTCGTTATGCATAAGTGCAAGTTGCGGTTTTTGTAGTCTTGTGAGACCAGCAGGATTCCAATATGATGCATAAAGATCGTCTGTTGCAGCGACTTGCGACTCTCCCATTCCCATTGCCTTCGCACCGACGCCTATTTTGAGGAATGTCATTGCACGAGTTCCTGCGTTCTCGTGGATGTCTGTGCTATCAGCCGCAACGGGTATACACGTGAAGATGGAAGTTATGATCAGAATACAAGTAAAGATGTAATTCATAAGATGTTTTACTCAGGCAAACCATCACCAATGTTCTTAATGTTTGTGGTTTTTTCCTAAATTTATATTCAAATATTATATCACGTGGCTATGTTGAAGTCAACTTCCATTTATTCAAGTTACAGAGGCATTCAATTTTCGTCTAATTATCCGTTTTAGTCGAAAAGTTGGGACCTAAAAATCGTTCCCCAGATACACGAATTGATTGTATTTTTCTTCTCATTTTATTGGAATCATCTCCTTAAAAAGTTACCATACGGTAACTTTTTTCATAAACTCAGTATCTATAGGGGTTTATAGTGAATTTTTTTAAGTTTTATATTTTTCATCTGTGTTGAGGAACACGGGTTTCCTTTTGCTGAAGATATTTTGGTAAGTTTTGCGTTGTCGTCTTTGCATTTAGAGAGTTACTTATGATGTGTTTGGGGATCGGTTTTCTCTTTTCATACTGATATTATACCTGTTTCTATGTAGTGATCAGAGGTTTTTGTGGCGTTAGGAACAATAGATATCCAATATATTGACAATAAGTTTGCAGGAAAATGCATTTTGTTGTCAGCATGGTGGTTGACGCGATTTTTTGGAGTCTTAGTAAAGAAAGAAATCATTGGAGAATTGAATGCCTCTGATTCAAGTTACAAACGTTTTGACTTCACATCTCTCTAATGATATACTAAGCCTAAATATGCTTTGCGACGATCAAATATGAATCTTGATAAAAACCAAGAGAAAGCTGTCAACCACTTTACAGGTCCCGCTATCGTTGTTGCTGGACCGGGGAGTGGTAAAACCGCAGTTGTAACAGCTCGCATTCTGAACCTTATTCAAACTCACAATATCCCTCCTTCAAAAATCCTTGCTATAGCATTCAATAGAAAAGCAGTCGAAGAAATGGAAAATCGGATTGTGCGTGGACTAACGTCAAAGGGCACTTTGCCGGTCATTCGTACACTCCATGCCTTTGGAAAAGATATTATCACTCAAAACTACAAGCAGGCAGGATTTGAACATCATCCCGAAATTTGGTCAGGGGAGATAAACAAAATCATTGCTGAAGAAAAAGGACAGATTGATCAGAAAGCCGCAATCACAAAAGTTTCCATATATAAAATTGAAAACAAACTGACAGGCAAGTGTTACATAGGACAGTCCACAAATCCGGAACGGCGCAGGCGCGAACACTTTAGTCATTCCTCAAATGATCGACTCCGTCAAGCCATCCGATCTGAAGGAGAATTACAGTTCACATTTAAGGTTTTAGAACAGGTTGAAGGAAGAGAGGCGAACCGACGCGAAGCATACTGGATTAGGCATCACAGAAACTGTGGCGAAGTTTTCAACCGCGCAGACCCGATGCGTGAACAGTTTAGCAATCAAGTTTTGCTTGAGATGTTCTGTCAACATTTTAGCATTCAATATACTGATCATCTGGATAGAGACCCCGATTTTGAAAACCTTCGTGATCGTTTTTACGATATAAAAGATATAGTCATGCGTGCAAAACGGCAAGTAGAATCCGGAATCTTTGATCCAAACACATTACAAAATCCTGTGGCACGCGAATTTGCGAAGAAATATGAAGACCAAAAATCAGCCGCGAATGCTATTGATTTTGAGGATATGATTATCTACGCCGCACATCTATTAGAAACCCACTCAAATATCCGCCAGACCTACCAAGACAGATACCTTTATGTGCTTGTAGACGAATTCCAAGATATCGCACCAATTGATTTTCGGTTGATTTCCCAGTTATCAGAGAACCTTTTTGCGGTTGGAGACGATGATCAGGCTATTTATAGTTTTCGCGGCGGTGATTCCCAGATTATGCAGAAATTTTCCAACCGATCAGATGTTAAAAAATATGAGATTACACGCAATTATCGTTCCACGTCAACAATTGTTGAGCATGCAAGAGCTATAATTGAACGAAACAAGCCTCGGATTCGGAAAAACCTACGTTCCCATAATCCGATAAAAAAAGAAATAGGTATTATAGAGACAACGCCTGAAACCATCAAAAAATATCTACTACAACAATTATCTGATGTTGTTGAGACAGCTATCCTTGTCAGAACGAACTATGAGGTTGATCGGATTGAGGAGATACTCTCAAGTGAATCCTTATCTTTTTCAATAGAGGTGACGACAATACACAAAGCAAAGGGACGTGAATGGGAAAAGGTTATCCTCGTTCACAATACGCTGGATCGGAAATTCCCTCGCCGCGATACCATCCTTGAAGAAGAACGTCGCGTTTTCTATGTCGCAATGACGCGGGCAAAGGAGCAGTTGGTTATCCTCGGCGGGACATGTCAATTCGTGCCAGAGTGTAAGAACATTCCGAAAAATATAAGGTATTATTATCGGCAGTTTGTATACTGGTGGGTAAGAAGGAAACTGAAAAAACTTGAGACGTAAAATATGAATTGTGCTATAATCGCCAGATATTTAAAAAACCGAATGTTAATTTTACCTGATGGAAAACAATCAAAAAACCAAGAATTCATCTACTCGCAATCAGTTCTTCTTCCTCACATTTACACATACCATCCTTGATTCTTACGCTAACCTATTTCCACATTTACAACCGCGTTTATTAGCTAACCTTGCTTCCGCAACTACGCGGAATAGTTTTGCGGGTATTCTCATCTCAGTCTATAGCCTTTTCAGTTCTCTTGGACAGGTTTTCTTTGGATGGTTGTCGGATAGGGTAAGGACTATACATTTCATTACATTCGGAGTTGCATTCACGGTAATCGGTTTAGGCCTGGTGAGTCTTGTCCCTTCAACAACTATTGTAATTATGTTATTAGCTATCGGTGGTACTGGTGTTGCAGCATTTCATCCACAAGCAACTACCTATGCTGGGGCACTCGCAGCTGAAACAAGAGGTATGGGAATTTCCATTTTTCTCACAGGTGGTAATATTGGACGCGCTATTGGTCCAGTAGTACTACTTTTGATACCATACCGTCTCGGATACGGACATTTAATTTGGGAAATGATACCGGGTTTACTTGTAGCGTTATCGGTACCTATCATATTGAAATTTGAACATGGACTTGACCTGACCGCTTCTACTCGTGTACTATCACATGTAGGAAAGACACAACGAGAATCCTTTTGGATTGTTGCCCAACCCCACCTGTTCCCACTAATTGTATTGTTTGTTGTTGCCTCATTTCGAACGGTCACTGGGATAGGATTAGAGAACTTTCTCTCCATCTACTTAAATGATCTTAACTATTCTGACCAGAAACGTTCATTAGTTATTGCACTCTATATCTTTGCAGGTTCTATGGGTATTATGGGAAGTGGATGGGTATTAAGTCGTGTACATACACTTATTTTATTGTTGTTCTCACTTGTTGTTGCACCGCCACTGCTCTATGTTGCACTTCACACTCAGGGTATCACTTCACTAGTATTTCTGTTTTTGGGTAACGTAGTTCTATCAAGTTCAATTACCTTAAACATCATAGTAGCACAGATTATTTTGCGTGGGCATGAGAACATCGCATCAAGTTTTATGATGGGTGCATCGTGGGGTGTGGGTGGATTATTAAATTTGATTGTCGGTGCTTTGGCTGATAAGTACGGATTACCTATTGTGCTGGATTGGTTAGTAATGGTGCCGTTGATGGTGTCTCCACTGGTCATATTCCTCAGGAGTCAACCAGATTTGTCTAACCCAAAATCTGACTAAAAAGTCCACAGCACACTCAAAAAATGGGTATTAATCAGGTCTCCAATGAGAAGTGCGTAATCAAGCCGAAACTGTTTGAGTTGGATACCGACTCCACTTGTCAACCGGGTATCACGGTAGCCAACGCGCAGTGCTAACGGAGGACTGAGTTGATATTCTATGCCGAGATGTGTTTGCCCACCATAACGTTCCTGCCATTGATAAGATAAAATGAGTTCACGATTAAAAAGAAGTTTTGTGAAATATGCGAGACCTATATTCAGATTCGCTGGGATTGATTCTTTGCGTGCGGGTACGGTATTCCATGTCAAAGTAGTCTGTGATACGTCTTGAAGATTCACACCGAAAGCAAAACCACCCACGTTCTCAAGTCCAAAAAGGGCATTCATGTCTGGCAGCCGCATTAACATACCCGCATCAAAGCCGTATCCGCTGCTACCATAACTTGAGAACAAAGCAGTGGCATCGTCAAGATCACCCGCTCCATTGAAATTTTGAAAGATACCTTTCGCATTTATGCCAAATAGAAATTCCGGCGGAACAGAATCTCTACCAAAGTTATCCCACCAAGATTGACTGACCGCGACACGCGTTGCAAGTGATAGCACAAATGCGTTTTCACTATCGTTAAGATAACCTGAAGGGATAAAATCTTCTTCTCGTGGTCTGTATTTTGGGTTGTTTTTGCGTTGATCAGCACTAATATCTGGATCAAATGCTGGCACATCGTAATAGATAGGGATGTCGTCAATACCAGCGCGAATCCACGAGAGGCCGAGTGTAACTTGCGGTAAGATTTTTCCTATACCGCTGACGTAACTAAAAGCCCCTAATCCAGAGCGGCGTGTGGCATGCATCATACAGACTTGATAATTTTGTGGAACGCCTGCTATTCCCGCGGGATTCCAGTAGGTAGCAGTAGCATCGTCAGCGATGCTTACATAGGCACCCCCGAGTCCAAGAGCGCGCGCCCCAATGCCGTTCGTCAAAAAATCGCCTGTATAGTTTTCTGCCGATGCGGACAATACGATGAGAAAACAGCATCCGATAAGTCCCAAGTATTTTAGTTTACGCAATGATTTCTATTTCCTTTTAGATTCCGCCATAACAGTGTATTATTTTTATGGTTTGACATTTCGTACACATCTAAACCCGACATCACTGCTCAAAAGCGAAGGTTTCTCACCCATGCGGTTTGCAACACGAACGCTCTTTGCATTGAAACTCCACGAACCGCCACGCACAACACGTCTTGTCTCTATATTTTGGAAGTTATCAATAACCTCATTTAGACGTTCTGCTCCAGCGATAGGGTTCTGCTGAGGTGATTTAGCATAGAAATTTTTCTGATACGCATCAAGACACCACTCCGACACATTGCCTGACATATCAAATAATCTGTACTTATTGGCACGATATTTTCCAACAGGCGTTGTCTGCTCATCATGTGTGCCAGATTTTGTGTTCTTATTGTAGTTTGCTTTGCTTGTATCAATCACATTACCCCAAGGATATTTCTGTCCAATTAATCCGCCTCGTGCTGCTTTTTCCCATTCTGCTTCTGTCGGCAGCCGTTTGCCTACCGACTGGGCATAAGCCATAGCGTCGTGCCAACTCACACTAACAACAGGGTGCTGATCGGTAGGTGAACACCGAAAAACAGAATCGGATAGCGCGCGATGTCCAGTGGCTTTGATGAACTTTTTGTATTCTCCAACTGTAATCTCATGTTCATCTATGTAAAATGCATCAAGATGAACGGTATGTATAGGCTTTTCGTCACGATCACCGTTTTTGCTCCCCATCTGAAACTCGCCTGCGGGAATCAATACCATTCCATCAGGAATTGGTACGGTTTCAGTGTCGTTATGATTCTCCGACAATAGACTTGCTGAAAGACAGAAAGAGCTAAATATTAGCAAGATCAACCCGATTTTCATCAATTGCTACACCCGATTTAGATCAAAAGCATTCTGTAATGTCGTGACCAGGAGGTTGCTCCTACAGAAAGATTACACCCTATTAAGATCAAAATTGTTCCAATAGTACTGAAATTGTGTAGATTTCCATCCGTTATAAATTTCATCCCAAGGCATTCTGTTGAAATGTGGCAAAAGCGAACCCTCCGTCACAGGTTTTGAGCAACCTTGATACCGATAATCCACTGAAAGGCGTATCCGATCAGGTGACTGATTCGGCAGTGCTTTGTGAATAGTATGGCTATGGAAGAAAATGGCATCACCTATCTCGTAATCTCCACCAACCCAATGCAATCCATCTGCTTCCAACGGATCAGTATCAATGCCTAGTCCGCCCGCGCCAAACGCTGGCTTCACGGGAAAAATGCCAAACCGATGCGATCCAGCTAAAACAGATAATCCACCCATATATTCAGGACACGCACCCAGTGGAATCCAACCTGTGTAGGTATCTTCTGTACCTCGGATATGGATAAAGTCTTGGTGTGCAGGGGTTGTATACTTTGTGTTTTCTGGGAACATGATTCTTCCGATATTCCGCGGATGCACCAGTGTTTTTTCGCCAAACAACTTGTCGCACATATCTAAAATTGCAGGATGATGTGCAAACGCATGAAATGATTCAAGAGATTGGAATTCGTCTAACACGGGCCAATATCCATCATCACCTTCCATAAATGGGCCACCCGTGCGTATGCCTTCCATCAGTGCTTCTCCGCCTTGTGCCCATCCGTGCCGATGACAAATCTCTAAGAAATCTCTGCGTAAGTTATGAATGGATTCAGCATCAATTAATCCACGAAAGTAGAGATAGCCATCCTGCTGTGCGCGTTCGCGGAGTTTTCCAGGTTGATCTAACAATTCATTTGAGACAAAAAAAGGTTCAATTCTTGTCATAACGCGTTCCTCGTCTCTCCGATAGAATGTTGTTTATATAACTGATATTATACCAACAAAATAGGAGGCGTGTCAAATGGGTGTGTAAAGTTTTTGTAGAAATCCGCCCTACAGTGGAAAACGCCGCGTAATCATTGCAAATTGAACCTATGTGATATAGAATGATGCCAGACAGAGCTTCAGGTCTAAGTCGTGCCTTACTTCAAATTAAAATCAATCCCATGATTACCATTTACTCGTTTGTTGAGACTTGCTCCAATTTTCTTCAAAGAATTATAAAACCTATAATTTAGAAATATCTCGTAATTACTATGCTATATTTTAGAATTATTTACTCACTCTGCACCCGCGAGGTTAGGAAACCTCCAAATCAAGAAATCAACGCTACAAATCATGGCGAATGCCATACGGGGAATGCCAAAGGGCATTCATACCGTTGATTTGGCGCATTCGTCTTGAGGCATTTGGCCAAATCAACGCTGAATACGCTTTTGGTATTCAGCCAAATCAACGCAGCATGCGCCAAATCAAGAAATCACCAAAAGCGTATTCTACCAAGCGCATTCGTCTTTAGTCATTCACCGGGTCCGAATGCCTGTTGGCATTCCCCGTCCGGCATGCTGCGGGTATGAATCCCATTTAGGCATTCCCCGCCTACCGAGGGATGAAAGTGTCTATTTATTTCTATAATTCACCATAAATCGTATAATTCTTAACAGATTATTTTGAGAATATGCTACAATTCAGAACAATCCAAACATTAGGAGGCATCAGATGCTTAGCATCAAGCATATAGAAACAATTCCATTGAATGTACCGTTCTATTGTGAACGTGTCAGTCAACACATGCACCGAGCAGCAACACATGGGGAACGCGTTTACGTCTATCGCGTTGAACTTAGCAACGGGGTGATTGGATATGGTGAAAATTTATCTGATGAATCAGGGAATATTGAACGATTGATAGGGCAGAATCCGTTTGCATGTATGAACGATGATGGTTTCGGGTTCGGTATTCAAATGTCGCTTTATGATGCTGTGGGGAAAACGGTCGGTGTCCCTGTTTCCGACCTGATTGGTCCTAAAGTTCGTGAAAGATGCCCAATTTCTTGGTGGGATATTGACATGCCACCTGAGGATTGGGTTGCAGAAGTCCAAGAATCTGTCAAAAGAGGTTATACTTCCGCAAAACTCAAAGCGCGACCTTGGCGAGACATCTTCGCACAAGTTGATGCAGTCGGCAACGCAGTACCAGCGGACTATCGGCTTGACATTGATTTCAACGGTTTCCTGCGGACAGCGGATAACGCTATTCCTGTTTTACAGAAGTTAGATAAACATCCGAATGTTGCCATCTACGAGAGTCCGTTTTACCTCGGAACTGATATAGAAGGTGCTGGGAGGTTACAGGAGGCTGTTCAAAAACGTATCGTAGAGCATTACAACGAATCCTGTTTGCATGCGCGCTGTTGTGGCGGGTTTGTTGTCGGCGGTGGTGTAAACTCACTACTACGAACCAACGCGCTCTGTGCTTCGTTTGGGCAACCTTTCTGGCTTCAAATGGTTGGCACTGGCATTACAACGGCATATTGTGTACATCTTGGTGCAGTACTATCGCAAGCCGAGTTGCCTGCAATCACTTGCCATGAGTTGTGGGAATCGGACCTGCTTGAAACACGACTCGAAGTAGTTGATGGGACGATCCAAGTTCCAGACTCACCTGGATTGGGAGTTTCTGTGGATGAGGACGCATTAACAACATATCGCGTTGAGAAATCAACACCCACACCGCAGCAGCTGTTCCACCAAAGTGAGTATACCTGTAGAGTGCATATCCCAAATGCGGATGGTGGCGAGACAGTCCATGATTTCAGCAGTGAGGGTGTCTATTATCCCGCATTCAGTGAAGGGAAATATCCCGGTTTTGTGCCGGGAGTATGGATGGAAGTAGTTTAATGATTCACTTGTTGTTTATTTCTAACCAATTTTTCTGAAAATCTACTATATTAACCTAAGTTGCTACGGACAAGATTTCAAGCTTGCAGACATTGCTTTTTACTGAAAAACAAGGATTTCCAGCAAACCCCTCCTACAAGAGCATTCGCGATATAGGTAGCAACTTGGGTTATATTATTGACAAAAATATAGCAAACTGGTATAATAGACATTATAATGAATTAATCACAGAAGTTTCATAAGACCAGGGTCTAAAGTTTAGGTGAAAGTTGTGTAACCTACAACAGGTTTCCATACCTAAATCACAAAAGCCTTTTTCCAAGTCCGTAGTTTATCTTTTTCGTTGCTGTATCTTTTGACACCGCATTATGCCTTAGTGCTTAAAAATCCGACTATTTTTCCTTGACTTTGATTTAATACTTAGCATATAATTCACATAAAGTCATTTATGTGAATTATATGAAACTAAATAATTGGCTTATATATGATATTGTTCGAAATTACTTAGGACTTACGTAATAATCCTTGATATAGACTATTCAACTTTCCAATATGGCTATGGTGTGAGAGGGTAAAAAATGGCAAACCAACTCGTGTTGATTACTGTCAATCTATATTCAGCACACACCTCTCAACTATACTCTAATGCGTAAGTCCTGACACAATTAAATCGTTATAATGTCTAATATCTCAACTTTTAACTAAGGAGGAATTATAATCGTGAAATCTGGAAATGTTACAAATAATTATCATCATTCTATATTTTCCATTTTTTGTGGAAACCTTCACAAAATGGTGATATATATATTATTGTTTACTTTTATTTTTGTCCTGATCCCTTACGTAATGTCGGCAGACTTTGCGGACGGGCTAATACTATATCACGCTTATGACAAAGGGGAAGGTGATATCGCAGAAGATATTAGCGGTAGCGGCCACGATGGTAAAATAGATAACCCAAATTGGGTTGATGGAAAATTTGGAAAATCGCTACAATTTAATGGTGCTGGCAGCGGTATGTTTGTCACCGTTGAAAGTACTGAGGCACTTAACGTCAATGAATGCACATTCATGGCATGGGTTCATGCGGAACATTGGGATGACACTCGTCAGATTGTTGGCAAATCTGTTCACGGCGGTTGTAGTGGGAGAGGACAATACGGTCTGTTCAGCGAAAACGGGGTTTTCAAACTCCGTTTTGAAACTGAAGTTGCCCGAAACCGAGAAATGGGTGCATGTTGCTTTTACAAACGATGGCACTACCGGAAAAATCTATATTGATGGAGACGAAGTAATGGCAGGCAATGTTCCAGGGAAACTTAAATCTAACGCCGATCCCTTGCGGATAGCGCAAGATTGTGACAGACCCAACAACGTCTTCGCTGGAATGATTGACGAGGTGCGTCTCTGGAATCGCGCATTAAGTGAAAACGATATTGATAAGTATAAGGACCAAGATGTAGAAGGTGCGCTCGCTGTTACACCATCTGGAAAACTCTCAACTACATGGGGTTACCTCAAACAGGTACCCTTATTCTAAAAAGGAGACAAATAATATGAAAAACTTAAGTGTTTTTACGCTAATTATAGCAATTTTTGTGTTGACACCACTAATAGCATCTGCGGACTTCTCAGAGGGACTCGTCCTGAATTTCTCTTTTGATGAAGGTGAAGGTGAAATTGCTGGAGATATCAGTGGCAATAGTCATAATGGCACAATTGACAACCCACAATGGGTTGATGGAAAGTTCGGAAAAGCACTGAAATTTGACGGTGCGGGAAGTGGCATGTTTGTGACGGTGGAAAGCACCGATGCGCTCAACGTCAATGAATGTACCTTTATGGCATGGATTAACGCCGAAACGTGGGATGGCACTCGTCAGATTGTTGGCAAATCTGTGCACGGCGGTTGTAGTGGGAGAGGACAATACGGTCTGTTCAGCGAAAACGGGGTTTTCAAACTCCGTTTTGAAACTGAAGTGAAACTGGAAAGTGGATACATGTTGCTTTTACGAATGATGGCGAAATGGCTAAACTCTATATTGATGGAGAGGTCATAGGTGAAGCGGAAATCCCCGGAGCACTAAAAAGCATTGACGACCCGTTGCGGATAGCCCAAGATTGCGATAGACCCAATAACGTCTTCACTGGAATAATTGATGAAGTACGTCTCTGGAACCGTGCATTGAGCCAAGATGATATTAATATCGCCAAGGATTTGAGTGCACAAGCCACACCGGTTGATCCGCTTGGCAAACTTTCTACGACTTGGGGAAATCTCAAATCAAGATTTTAGTCGTAGGTTGGTAGAGCGGTAAGCGAAACCCAGCAATTTGGCAACCTTCATACTTAAACATAATGCTCCAGTTGTCCTTCAACTGGAGCATTTTTTATTAGACATTATAATGAATTAAATAACAGGGGTTTCATAATGCCAGGGTCTAAAGTTTAGTCGAAAGTTGTGTAAACCA
>JAGWBU010000196.1:0-424 GCA_021295735.1 Candidatus Poribacteria bacterium
TTTGATAATTAACTGGACAGGCAAAAATTGAACAGAGAACGGGCATATTTGCTGAAAAAATCGTTATTTTGGTGTTTTATCTCCCCATACGCTATCGCTATGGGGGCCCGCCCCTAAATCCCCCTTATCAGAGGGACTTTAAGAGGAAATGTGGAAGTTCTAACTATTTATCAAACTCACGTTACAATATAAAGATGGACAGAATAGTAATCCGCATACACAACGAGAACGTTCGTAGTCAACGTTTGAAATGGAGTTTCAAATTATGAATAGAAAAAGAATTGCGTTGATTGTAGCCATTGCCATGTTTGTCTTTGTTGCACAGGGCATTTCTGAAGCAGCAGATGCTGAAATACTCACAGGGCATACGGACTGGGTCAGAAGTGTGGCATTCAGTTCGGATGGTCAGACCCTCGCAAGTGGG
>JAGWBU010000196.1:802-8977 GCA_021295735.1 Candidatus Poribacteria bacterium
TGCTGAAATACTCACAGGGCATACGGACTGGGTCAGAAGTGTGGCATTCAGTTCGGATGGTCAGACCCTCGCAAGTGGGAGTTCGGACAAGACCATCCGCCTCTGGGATGTCAACACAGGCACACAACTGAAAATAATCACAGGGCATACGGACTATGTCAACAGTGTGGCATTCAGTTCGGATGGTCAGACCCTCGCAAGTGGGAGTGATGACGATACCGTCCGCCTCTGGGATGTCAGCGCGTTGGGTATTCCCGCTGGCACTGTTCAAAGTGCCGCACCTGACCTTGTCATTGAATCGGAATCGGTTCGGGCTGTCCCCTCCACCGTAGCCCCCGGAGCGGAATTTAAGCTCTATGCTACCCTTAAAAACATAGGAACTGGAGAATCGTCCGCGACAACACTCCGGTATTACCGTTCAAGTAATGATACCATCACCACAAGTGATACAGAAATTGGAACAGATAGCGTGAGTGCCATCGCTGCCAATCGCACCAGTGATGAAAGCGTTACACTCAACGCACCCACTACTCCCGGCACCTATTATTACGGTGCGTGTGTGGAAAGCGTAGCGAATGAAAGTAATACGGGTAACAACTGCTCTACGGCTGTCAAAATCACAGTGGAAGCACCTCCTGCAGCACGCCCGGCAGATGCTGAAATACTCACAGGGCATACGAGCAGTGTCTTCAGTGTGGCATTCAGTTCGGATGGTCAGACCCTCGCAAGTGGGAGTTATGACAATACCATCCGCCTCTGGGATGTCAACACAGCCACACAACTGAAAATACTCACAGGGCATACGTCCTGGGTCGAAAGTGTGGCATTCAGTTCAGATGGTCAGACCCTCGCAAGTGGGAGTTTCGACAAGACCGTCCGCCTCTGGGATGTCAGCGCGTTGGGTATTCCCGCTGATATCCTCGTTATCCCGCCAGGAGGCAGACCTTATGAGGATCTGACCAAACAGCACGGTGGAGATGTGCGATCTGTAGCGTATAGTCCGTGGGGTGTTGTGCTGGCAAGCGGTGGCACAGACGATACCATGCGCTTATGGCGAACAACCAACGGAGAAGCCTTGTCCACCTACGAACACGGTGGGGATGTTAACAGCATCGCCTTTACGCCCAATGACACGTGGATAGCCAGTGGGAGCGACGATGGGACAGTGCGCGTATGGAAGTGGAATACCGATGAAGATACCTGGGTGGAAGCTCAGGAACTTGAAATTGAAGGGAATCGATTAAACAATAATGTCCTAAGTGTCGCTTTCAGTCATGATAATACCATGCTTGCGTGTGGCACAAACGGGAACGATGTGCTGCTATATGATTACAATCCAGATGACGATAAGTGGGTATACAGAACGGCACTAAAAGACCATCAGGATAATGTGAACAGTGTTGCGTTTCGTCCTGGGAGTACTGTCCTGGCAAGTGCAAGCGATGACGACACGGTGTGGATGTGGGATGCGCGCGCAGGTGAGGCACTTCAAAAGATCGTTGGGCATACAGCGGATGTCAACAGTATCGCCTTTAGCCAAGATGGTAGCCGTTTAGTGAGTGGGAGTGATGACGGTACAGTCATCCTATGGCAAGCGCGGGGAAATTCCTGGAGATACGACCGTACCGTCTCTTCCTATTATGGGAATGTCAATAGCGTTGCTTTTAGTCCAACAGGTAAGGTGTTTGCGATGGGTTGTGACGATGGTGCTGCGCTTTTGTGCGATCTGGACAGCGGTGCAATTCTACCGTTAGAAAGGCATGCGGCAAAGGTCAGAAGTGTTGCCTTCAGCAAGGATGGCGAAGTGCTTGCAAGTGGTAGCAGTGATGGCAGAGTGCGGCAGTGGGTGATTCCCGAGTTTTCCAGTACCTACGGACTTGAAATACCCGATAATATGGTGTGGCTACCAGCACATAACGCGTTGTCAACTTATTTCTTCTTCGGTGCCAGAGTTTCAAGCCTAACGGGTGCGCCACACGGCGCGGATATTGCGTATGAAAAATGTGAAGTAAAACTTCACATCCCAGATCAATCCTTCTATTTTATTTTACCGGTTACCACACAAACTGGACGCAAAATCAAAGCAGGCCAAGACATAGCAACTGCAATAATTAACGTTATCGGAGCATTATCAATAAAGGGAGTCAGTGAGGCAGCAAGTGCAGCGAGTGCTATTATAGCCATAACTGAAGCATACGAATCTACAGTCAAAGCGTTCGGAGATGAATTAAAAATTACGCTGCCGAAATCTTTATTGGAAAAACCTGAGAGCTCAATGCCTTTTATTGTGATGACCATACCTCGCATGGACTCAGTGAGTGTAACAGTCAAACAGGTTGTTAAGATAAACGGTGGTGAAAGCCAAACAGTGACAGCGAACCGCGTGTGGGATTTAAACGAAGATGTGTTAGCTGCGCCTATTGCACAGCCGAGCGCACTTAAGGACTGGGCCCCATTTCAATTGCTCTCTCCAGAAGGACAAGAAGTGCTTCTGAAGCTTTCGGAGATTGTAAACGGTCTAACACGTTCTACTTTAGCAAACTTAGAGGCGTGGCATGTGCCAGAGGAGACATCTCTGCTTGCGAACTATCCAAACCCGTTCAACCCAGAGACATGGATACCTTACCAACTCGCCAAACCTGCGGATGTCACATTAACAATATATGACATCAACGGGCATGTTGTACGGCGCTTAGATTTGGGACATCAACGGGCAGGTATTTATCGAAGTCGGAGTCGTGCGGCGCATTGGGATGGTCGCAATGCGCAAGATGAACCTGTTGCAAGTGGTGTCTATTTCTATACGTTGAAGGCAGGTGATTTCACTGCTACGCGAAAAATGTTGATACGGATACTACTGCGCAATGTATTGCGGTTCGTAATAATGCAATGCATTGTGCGCTTATCAGGAGAAATTTTATGGCAAATCAACCTTTACCTACAGTTCCTCGACGACGGTTAGGCAGAACAGAATTAAGCATTCCTGTCGTTCCGTACGGGACACAAGGTTTCGGCAACAATTTTGGCTTTGTTTCAGATGAGGATGCAGTAGCACTGATTAAACACTCAGTCTCTATCGGTGTAAACCACTTTGATTGCGCTCGCTGTTACGGTGATTCGCAGCGGAAACTTGGCTTGGCAATGAAAGAAATTCCGCGCGAGGATGTAATTATAACTGCGAGACTTTGCTGTCACTCTGCAGCGGATTGGGGCGGCTATGGACAGGGAAGGCCTAACTATTCTGCCGAACGCGCAATTGCTGATCTGGAAGATCAACTTCAATTGCTTAATGTTGATTATCTGGACGGGATGCTAATCCACGACCCGCATGAAATTGATCCAACACTTGAAAAAGGTGGTACTCTTGAAGGTTTGCTCAAATGCAAGGCACGCGGACTTGTTCGTCATGTAGGCTATGGGATGCGCCAACACGATTTTCATCTTAAAGCCATTGCGACAGGTGACGTTGACCTTCTCTTGTGCTTCAACGATTATAACCTCGTCCGGCAATCTGTTAAGGACACTATCCTTCCCGCTGCTGCTGAAGCAGATATAGGCGTTATGAATGGATGGTCTATCTTGCGCGGTATCCTCACCGGTGTTGATATTGATGCAGAAATTGAACGGGGACGTTGGAAAAAGGAAGGTGATGTTGCAGCAGCATACCCAATTTGGGAATGGTGTGTTGAAGAAGGAATAAGTTTGCTTCAACTTGCGCTTCAGTTTTGTCTAAAAGAAGAACGGATTCAAGGCAATAACATCGGCAGTCTCAATGCTGAGCAATTAGAAGCAAATGTCATCGCAGCCAGTACGCCGTTACCGGACAACGTATGGGAAAAATACGAGGCAAAGTTCGGTTCACAGAATTAATTTATCCAGAAATTTGTGAGTCGCGCGCGGAAGCGGATAATCCTGCAGCGCATCCACTTCAACCCAATTCGCACTGATGGGACCATTCAAAACGACCTCACCCGACTGATATTCGCATTGAAATACATCCACGACTATTTTGAAATGGGTGAATGCGTGTTTGACACGGGTGAGGTATTTTATATTGGTAACAGAAAGATTGACAACATCGGTGATGTAGCGAATACATGCTTCCTCGGCAGTTTCGTTTTCACCGATCTGTCCGTTAGGGAATTCCCAGAGTCCACCGAGTAAACCGTCAAGTGGTCGTTGAATAATTAAAACTTCTGATTCTTTGTAGATAACACCTGCAGCGATGTGGTGTTCAGGAACTGCCGCTGTCGGACGCCGATGCGGAAATTCATCTTGACGGACAGTGTAGAATGCCTCGCAAAATTGGTTCACAGGACAGATAAGACAGGTAGGGGATTGGGGACGACAGATAGTTGCGCCCAAGTCCATCATTGCTTGATTGAATAGTCCTGGCTCTTTCTGATCTAATAGGTCATCCGCTTTTTGTTGAAAGCTTTTTGCTGATGAAGTCTCGTTGATAGGTGCTTCCATTAGGTAGAGGCGTGCTAACACACGTTTTATGTTGCCATCAACTGCAGCGTGCGGTGTATTAAAGGCGATACTTTGCACCGCCGCAGCACTATAATCCCCTACTCCTGGCAATTTCCTAAAAGTAGCATAGTCACTTGGTATTTCCCCATCTAACTCCTTTATAATCAACTGTGCTGCTTTATGTAGATTCCGCGCTCGTGCGTAGTATCCTAATCCTTCCCATACTTTTAGCACATCCTGTAATGGCGCAACTGCAAGTTGTTGAACATCTGGAAACCGTTCTATAAACCTTTCATAATATGCCACTACCTTTTTGACCTGTGTCTGCTGTAGCATCACTTCCGAAACCCAAATCCGATAGGGATCATCAATGCCTCGCCACGGCATTTTTCGCTGATATTTTTTGAACCATGTCAGCAACTTTTTACGGAATTCTTGTTGTGACTTCAATAACTGTTTTTTTGGCATTAGCTGCAGCATTGTAACTTCAGGTTGAATGGTATCGGGCTTACAAAGCCCTCCTACAATTGTGGAGTTAGTTGTTTTATTTTTCAATTCCTAAAATTTTGGTTCTGGCAATTACGAGTTGAAACTATTAATTTCCACTACATATCTGTTGCAATCCGAAACCCAACATTATGAACCGCACGGATCGGTTCGTAAGCAGCACGATTTGCACAACGGGCAGCGAACTCACCGCGCGGCAACCACGAACCACCCCGAATTACTTTACGTCTACCTTCAGCAGCTCCCATAGGATTTTCTGCAGGCGAGTATTTGTATGTTTCCGCATGAAACCAATCGCTGCACCAATCGTAAGCGTTTCCTGCCATATCGTAGCACCCAAAAGGACTGATACCCTCTGGATAACTACCAACTGGAGTCAACTTTTTTAATTGGGATTCAGATGTGTTTGCCTTGGTTGCGTCCCATACATTTCCCCACGGATACTCTCTGCCATCGGTGCCGCGCGCAGCTTTTTCCCATTCTGCCTCTGTCGGTAGACGATATGTTTCCCCTGTCGTGCTGCTAAGCCATTCTAAAAAATTAGTTGCATCGGACCAACTTACACCGACAACAGGAAAATCTTTCCCGTTGAAGCGTTCATCTACCCAATACAGTGGTTGTCTATATCCTGTTGCCTTAACAAATTGCGCGTACTGTACATTTGTAACGTGATAGATACCGATGGCGTAAGCATCCAGTGTAACGCTGCGTTGTGGTTCTTCGGGGTCGGTTTTCCGCAATCCTGTTGGATAAGTTCCCATTGTAAACGGACCGGCAGGGATTTGGGCTAATGGGTAGTTGAGATGTTCTATGTGCATATTAGTGCGTAGAGAATAAGGGTCAGTGTATTATTTGTCTTAGTATAACACATCTGGATGCTATTTTCAATATACCCGGAGTTCAATAATCTTATCTTATTTGACATTCATTCAGTAGATATGTTATTATTTTCACACAAAAGTATTCATCTGTTTTGGAAGAGATATAACATTATAGTGGATTTTACAATTAACTGGACATTGTCACTCGGCACGGACAAAGTGTTCTACAGTTTTAAAGTCGCGACCTTTTAGCGTTGATTCACAAGAAGAGGCGCAATGAATTGCGCGACTACAAACGCAGCAACCTATAAAGAACTGTCCAAGTAATTTTAGATTTCACTATAAATATAACAGGTGAAAAATGACTACGGATATCAGTTTGGAGACATGAAACAGTATATCCTTGCAAACAGAAGGAGTTGTCCGATGACAGGTGAAGAAAAATTTAAGGTAGACCTTGAAGGGTATCTGATAATTAAGAACGTATTGACAGACGATGAAGTGGCAGAGATGAACGCCTACCAAGTCTTTGGGGAGAACCGTTCAGGAAGTTAATTGACCATCCGAGAATCCTGCCATATCTTATTGAGTTGTTGGGCCCGAATGTTCGTCTGGATCACGATTACGCCATTTTCATGGACACAGGTAGCAAAAGAGGTGGATTGCACGGTGGTGAAGACGGTGGACACGCCCGTGGAAACGTGGGGGATCACTGGTATAAATATCGGGACGGTGTGATGCGAAACGGATTATGTGTAATGACCTACAATTTGGCGGATGCTCCTGAAGGTGCAGGCGGATTTGCGTGTATTCCAGCAAGTCACAAAAGCAACTTTGCTCCAGAAATTCCGAGAGAGGTTCGACTCTTTGAACGTCCAGCACATTATGTGGTTCAACCACCGCTTGAAGCAGGGGATGTACTGTTTTTCACTGAAGCACTTATCCACGGCACAATGCCATGGACAGCAACGCATCAGCGCCGTGCTTTGCTATACAAATATAGTCCGGGACATTCGGCTTGGTCAGGAAATTACTACGACATTAGCCAATACGGTGAGTTGACTGAACAACAGAAGCGGATGCTCTTACCACCATCTATAGGTGGAAGACCTCGCGTTGTTGAACAGAAGTAATATTAACTGGTAACGATCACATTGAAAGGAATTAACATTCATGACAGGTGAAGAGAAATTTAAGGTAGACCTTGAAGGGTATCTGATAATTAAGAACGTATTGACAGACGATGAAGTGGCAGAGATGAACGCCTCCTCCAAGTCTATGGGGAGAACCGTTCAAGCGCCTCATTGACCATCCGAAAATCCTGCCATATCTTATTGAGTTGTTGGGCCCGAATGTTCGTCTGGATCACGATTACCCTATTTTTATGAATAGTGGTGATGGACGTGGTGGGCTACACGGTGGTGAAGATGGCGGGCGTCCGGGCGGTCCCGAAGGGGATCACTGGTACAAGTACCGTGACGGTGTGATGCGTAATGGATTATGTGTTATGACATATAACCTCGCTGATGCTTCAGAAGGAGCAGGTGGATTCGCTTGTATTCCGGGAAGCCACAAAAGCAATTTTTTGAGAGAAATCCCACCAGACGTTCGCAACTTTGAGCGTCCAGTACACTATGTCGTCCAACCAGCCCTTGGAGCGGGGGATGTACTGTTTTTCACAGAGGCTCTCGTTCATGGTACAATGCAGTGGAAAGCGGAGCATCAACGTCGTTCTTTGTTATATAAATATAGTCCGGGACATTCGGCTTGGTCAGGAAAATACTACGACATTAGCAAGTATGGCAATTTGACCGAACAGCAAAAACGGATGCTTTTGCAACCATCAATTGGAAAGAGACCACGCGTCGTAGATACGAATTAGAATGGCTTTCGGTTATAGCTGCTGTCACCTGTCGTCCCGCTGGAGCTTGTATCTGGAGGTATCACGTTCTATATACATTCCGCCCTCTTGCGCTATACACATTCATAAAATCGGATTCATGTCCTTAAGTTGACAGTTATGTGTTTCGCTTCGCTCTACCCAACGGACAATATAAACTTTCAGTAACAATCATCAACTGATAATTCTTAAAACTAATTAATCCTAAATCGCATTATTACATTTCGTTTTTTAATTGGCACAAACTTCCAACTATGAAATAATAAGCAAGGTCAGGTTTCTAATATCAGAATTTAGTTTAGAATACTTGACTTCATGTGGTTTTTGGATATAATGAAAGACTTGATACTAAATTCATTTTTCAGCGTTAACGTATTTGGGAGAGGTAGCAACATAATCAGGACTTACGCATTTTTATAAAATGGTGTATACTATTCTATTATGATTACATTTTCCCACTCTCAAAAGAAGGAA
>JAGWBU010000050.1:0-54423 GCA_021295735.1 Candidatus Poribacteria bacterium
ACCAATACACACAAAACAATATCGGTCAGAACCTTATTGATGGACATGTTCCATAAACTTATGGGTAATAGTAAGACTGTAGGGCGAGGTCTCTGTGCCTCGCCATGTTCAACATGTCAAAGCAATGGGTCGGACCAGAGAACACCCATAACTGTCAATTTAGCGGTTCGCCACCTTTAGTAGGCGCGTTTTGATGAAGATTAATTTTTTAATTCGGTATTATTTTCTTAAACTTCATCAAAACGCGCCTGTCTTTGGGTAATAAATCGGGCTTAGAAGCCCTCCCACAAGAAAATCAGGCACTAAATTGATGGCAATGGGTGGGACCAGAGAACACCCTATGATAAAGGTTGACCTATCTGAAAGGAAACTCAGACTCACAAGAGTTTAGTCAGGTAAACGAATTCGCTGCCCGGTATGTGCAGATTCATGCAATGCATCAATGACACGCATATTCCCAAGTGCATCTGTAATAGGCAAGCGGAGCGGCGTACCATTTTCCACTGCTTCACACAGATTCAAAATCTCAGCCGCATAAGGATTCACACCGGTAACGCTGAAAGTTTCTCCATTTACAGTGAAGTGCGATTCACCTTCGTTATTTCCCCATGCCGACTGGACAAAGAGAGTTCCTTTTGTGCCAGCAACTTCATAACATTCACGCCATGTCCAACCAAAACTGCAGTCAAATTGTCCGGTGATACCATCGCCAAAGTCTAATGTTCCGATGAGGGTTTCCCAGACGTTGTTAATCGGTTCATACTTGCCTGTAGCGCACACAGACTGCGGTTCTTGTCCCATGACATAGCGGATAATGTTGATACAGTAGCACCCTAAATCCATCACAGCACCGCCACCGAGGTCACCTCTTAACCGCCAATTTGTTCTATCGGTGAGTCCAGTGGAAAAAGAGGAGCGCGCATATCGGACATCCCCGATTGCACCTTCGTCTACTTTTTCCTTTACCGCCAACGTTAACGGATGATGTCGATACATAAACGCTTCCATCAAGATGATGTTGGCACGTTCTGTAACTTGAACCATCTGCTCAAGTTGCGATGTATTGACAGCAATCGGCTTTTCAACGAGGATTCCCTTGACACCACAGCGTACTGCTTCCAACACATTTTTAAGATGGCTTGAAGGCCACGTCGCAACGACAAGAATATCAGGGTTCTGCTTTTCCAGCATCTGCCGCAGGTCGTTATAGGTATTTTCAACGTTATATTCTGTGGCAAAACGCGAGAGCGACTCAAATTTCTCATCGCATGCACCGACAATCTCAATCTCTGACACATTTCGCCAGGCGTTTCCGTGCGCGTGTGAAATTCCACCGCACCCAACGATTGCCACGCGATATTTTTTCGCCATTATTTTACCCTATAACGAAGAAATCTGGACAAGTCTATTCTCCTGTGCGGAGATATTTGCTGCGAGTGATATTTCAAGCGTCTTGACTGCATCGGTATAAGGACTCAATATCTGAGATGCATCACCGCTACGGACTGCATTCACAAAAACTTCGTCAATGGTGGGACCAGGTTCCGTCTTATCTACCCATTCACCATCTTCTTGCACAGAGACTCTCGCTGGATTCCAATTCAACAATTCACCGTCATATAGGATATCTAAAACATTGGCATTGTTCCAACCGCCTGCATAAGCCCATGCTGCTGTCATTGAACCTACAACGCCATCAGTAAATTGGAGCGTTACACTATTGCTATCGGGACAATCAATCTCTTTCAGGAAGCGATTTGCCTGCATTGCATAGACTGATTCCACCTCACCGATGAGATTACGCATCATGTCAATTGTGTGTGTCGCCTGTTCAACTAATTGTCCACCAGATTTGTTCATTTGTCGCAACCAACCTTCAGGATTACCACGTCCGCTGCCGCACCAATACTTGCCGACAACCATGTTAATTGTCTTGCCTGCAAGGATTTCCTGCGTTATTCGTGTTGAGCCAAGATAACGGAGTTGATAGCCGACACAGGTAATGAGTCCTGCTTTCGTAACTGCGGTTTCAACTTCACGTGCGATGTCCATGTTGATTGCCACAGGTTTCTCAACGAAGAAAGGTAAACCGCGTTCAATCACATCTAATTCAGGTTGACCGTGTGCAAAAACAGGGAGACTCAGATAGATAGCGTCTAAGTCATCTCGTTCCAACATTACGCGGTGTTCTGTATACGGATCCGCGTTGTGTTTTTCCGCTGCATTTTGTGCTTTCTGTGGTACAATATCACATATTGCAACGACGTTTGCGCCTTCCATTTCAGATAACCGATTCATGTGACCATTCGCATTGCCACCCGATCCAATAAACCCAATTTTAATTTCTTTCATATTTTACCTTTCTGTTCGCAAATTCAAAGCTGCAGATTTTCTTATGTTTTGGATACTGCAGCTTGTTGTTATGCGCCGCATCTAACGACGTCTAACGCGCTTTAAAATTAACCTGTAATGCTTTTTCAATATCTTCACGAGGATGAACTCCAAATTGTTCTTCAAAATTTTGATCAAACGCAGCTTCTTCGTCCGGATCCGGTTGAAGCGGGAGTTGAATCGGTTGCCGATTTGACTGCACAGAACGACGTGCGGCGATAACCATCTCCTGATCAGCTCTACCCATCTCTCCTGTCCAAAGCGGTTGTGTATTATCTCTAACTGCACGTCCGATACCATCAAGCATTGTGGCAAGCGAAATTCCGCCCTCGGAGATTTGGGTATGCCGATAGGGATTAAGCCATTCAACCGTACCACCAAGAGATTCGAGAAGTTCAACAAAGATACGCTGCAGCACCTTATCCTCACCGTATTCCCTCTGAAATTCATAAGTTTGTGCTCTTCCTGCATTTTGGCTAATATCTTCATCTGTGCAAACGTTGACAGTTTCACCGCCAGAAGCACCTTGGTTGCCGTTTGTGATAATTGTGCCGCGCTCACCACACGTCTCAAAACCGACAAGTTTGTTCCGTCCGAGACATCCATTCTTGTTGCCTACCATTGCGATGCCGAGTCCACCATTGTCAAAATCAACAGCGTAAAATTCTAAGCCTTCCTGATTGAAATCTCGTTTTGCTCTGTCAACATAAGGCACAACAGGCATAGAATGTCCGATGCTACTTACCGTTATTGGTGCAGCGTTCATTCTACACCGTATTGCTGCAAGACCGTGATAACCTGTTGTGGAAAACAACCGATAACATTTATGCACCTTGCCAATTACGTCTTCCTGAATAAGTTTGCAGACAAACTGTTCCACAGGAACAAATGGAAAGTTCTCTGATGTTTGGAGTTGGACCCCATTTTCAGCAGCATCCGCTATCATCATATCCATCAAACCGAGAGTCGGGGCAAGTGGGGTTTCCACATTCTGTGATATACCGCAACGGGACAGGTAACAGGAAACGATATGATGTAGCGGTGCAGGCACAACGACATCGCACACATCGGGCGACATTTCGTCAACAAGTTTTCGGACATCGGTATATGCCTTTACACCGACTCTTGCTGCGCCCGCCTCCGCTGATTCTTGATGTGCATCACACACTGCTACGATTTCAAAGGTATCCTTTAGTGCGGCAGCGGTTGACAGATGTGCTGAACCGCGCCGTCCGTGACCGATTAATGCGTATTTTAAACGTGACATTTTTCTCTTTCAATTTCTGATAATTGAAAATCGTTCCTACTATCAGGGCACCTTTTCAATAGTCCAACTCCCATCAGGATTTTTACTGGCAGAAAAATTGGAGTTGAAGGATTCATCTCGCTCAATATCATTATCTCTACAAATATTGAGGTTTTCAATTCTAACCTCAACACCCAAAACTTCCTGAAAGACTGGGCCGCCTTCTCGACATGCAGTACCATTCTGCTTGACAGAAAAGACAACTTCCACTCCATTGGCTACGTAGGTGCATTTTTCTCCTGGCTTCAATGTCATCCCTACTGCACAGGGACCACGATCAATCAATGGTGGCTCTGGCTCCGGCACCTCTGGCTCCGGAATCGGTGATCGTTCTTGTACTGTGGGAGGAACCTCTTTTTCATTATCGGCTGAAGTTTCTGTAACTAACGGATTCACGCTCTCATCTCCACCACAACCGGGGAGCAGAAGCAATATAAGAAGTAAGGTTGATAAGGTTAGCGTAACTTGCGGATTCACTTTCATTGGATGTTTCCTTTTTTATATTTTGTTATAGAGGCGAGGCACGAGACCTCGCCCGACAGTTTGGAAAACTACTTGCGTATCAACATTTTTCGCGTTGTAGAAAAATCACCTGTGGTAAGAGTGTAGAAATACACACCACTCGCAACGGGTTCACCGACTGCATTCCTGCCATCCCAATAGGCGGCACGGGTGCGAGCCTGATACAGGCCTGCACGCTGATGCCCCAAATCTAAGGAACGCACAACGTACCCTTTGATGTCGTATATCGTCAGTGTAACATCGGCAGGTTTGGACAGCTGATACGGTATCCACGTCTCTGGGTTGAACGGGTTCGGGTAGTTTGCTAATATGAACCACTCTCAATGAATTAAGTCTATCAGATGGCTATTGATTCCTCAAGGTTAATCTCCAATTTCCTCTATTTCCCATGAGCCATCATTGCGTTTACTAGCAACGAGCGTATAACGTTTACCATTGATATTTGTATTCTGAATATTCAGTCTTTGGCCGGCAGTAAAGAACAAGAAACGGCCGCTGCTGTTATCAAGAATAGTCAGCTCGTCATTGGTGCCAGGGTACTTACAACTGTCACCGGGTTGGAGAATATCACCAACTTGACATACTCCCTGTTCTGCAGGTTGGGGTGGTTGTTCCGGTTGCGTTTCAACCTCTTGTTCTGCGGGTTGAGGTGGTTGTTCCGGTTGCGTTTCAACCTGAACAAGCTCCGGCGATTCATCGTCTGCCCCGCAGCCCATTAAAAGAGTTATTGAACAGCCGATCAATAAACCCACTAAGATCAATATGAGGTGTTTTTGTGTCAATTCGTTGTTTCTGAACACAAGTAGAACTCCTTTTTATTTGTTTCCGATTGCGACATGCATCGGATTGTTGAATGGAAGGATGGAAGACAACAATCCGCCATCCTTCCATGCTTTCCCGATAAACGTTACTTGCGTATCAACATTTTGCGTGTAGCAGTGAAATCGCCAGCGGTGAGCGTGTAAAAATACACACCACTCGCAGCAGGTTCACCGAGTGCGTTTCTGCCATCCCAATGCGCAGCACGGCTGCGAGTTTGATACAGGCCTGCACGCTGATGTCCTAAATCTAAGGAACGCACAACATGTCCCTTGATGTCGTATATCGTCAGTGTGACATCGGCAGGTTTGGACAGCTGATACGGAATCCACGTCTCTGGGTTGAACGGATTCGGGTAGTTCGCAAGCAGTGCGGTTTCTTCTGGTGTTAGTGCTTCCAGAAGTTGTTCAAGAAAACGTATGCCTCGCTGGAATGTAGCATCGATAGGATTCAGTTGTTGTGTTTGTCGTAACCAATGCTCTACTTGTACTCTTGTCAAGGCAGAAAAGTTATTTTGGGACAACAACGATGGTGCAGATAAAGGTTCTGTTATTTCACCAGCAACAATGACCAGATCAGAGATATTCACTATCCCGTCATCGTTGACATCTGCTCCGAGTTCTCCTGTCTGTTCCATGAGTGAAGCGACCAAAACAAGATCGGAAATGTTCACTACGCCATCACGATTAACATCACCTTTTATGTGCTGCGGTACGTTGATTTGCCCATCTTCAAACTCTGGAATAGTAGTAATTCCTTCCGGGTCACTCAGCAACATTTGCGTGATTGTCAAGGTGGATGGCTTAAGGTTAATCACCTCAAAGGTAAGTGTAGCGAGCGTGCCATTCCCATCACTACTTTGCTTAGATATTGCAGTTGCAGTGAGATATATTTGATTTTCGGCAGGTTGCGTTGCATTAAAAAAACCTCCAGTATGTAGATAATTGCCGTTTTCACTCTCCAAATATCTGAGTGCTGTGCTATCAAATTGGATAGTTGTCGAATATCCTGTAACATTTTCTGCATCAGAAATGTTAAGCGAAATAGTTAACTGCCCTCCGAGATATGGAGAAGTCACAGGGGAGGGTGAAAAACTGACAGTCGGGGTTGTCATAGTGACGGGATCAACCTCTTGCGTTTCCTCTGTAGATATACCACCTACATCCATATTTTCTGTGATTTCCCAGACCATGCGACCATTAGAGATTAGGGATGCATCAGTACTCCAAGCTACACTGAAAACAGGGTGCAATGCTAAAATTTCACCAACTCGTGTAAATGAATCATCTGTCCTATGTAAATTAATTTTGCCATCTGTCCCACCATAAGCAAGAAATTGACTATCTGGATCCGGACTAAAGGAAACATCATATATTGTATATTCCTCATCTACATCTATGGTTTTTATTATATCTCGAGTCGTTAAATCCCAGATATTCACTCTCTTTTGATTTGAAAAGCTTCCGTTTGCAGCTAAATACTTACCGTCAGGACTAAATGAAATATCATGTACTACGTCACCAGTTTCAAACTGTAATCCTTCCAATGTATTTTCCCACAATTTCTCTACTTCAGCGAGTATAATTACCCCATCGTTTCTACCAATGCCAATATATCTACTGTCAGGACTGAATTCGAGTCCATCCGCAGCGGATGCACTGCCAGAAGTGATATATCGCAAATTGTCATCTGCATCATCAGGAAGTAGATCTAAAACGTATACCGTAGCGGTTTTTGAAAATGACCATGCAAGGTACTTGCTATCTGGACTGAAACTGATAGAATATAATTCCCCAAATGATTGATTGAAAGGAAAGGAATGTATTGGAGCATCATCAAGATTGCCATCATAAATACGCAATATAGCAGAAGTGCCGTTGTGTCCAGCTGCAGCAAAGAAACTCCCATCAAGACTGTAGTCCAAATCCCAAATACCCTCTCCTTGTGGAGATGTAAGGTGACCTGATACAATCAACTCACCGGTTTCCGCATCAAACTTTCGCAAAATTCCGGTAGTACTTCCAGAAACGATATTATTACCATCTGGACTAAACTCTACAGAACCTGCTGTATAGGATATATCATTAACATTAGCAAAATCATATTTAAGCAATGTATGGGGAAAATCTGTCGATTCTGTAATCAGTTGCTTTAGTTGATTTACAGGTACAGCAAAATTGAGATTTTGCCCATCTACTATAGTAGAAACTGATATTCCGATAACTTCACCATCACTGTTTATGACCGGTCCACCACTATTTCCTGGAGAAACAGGAGCAGTCATCTGAAGTAAACGGACACCATTTACATCTCGAATTCCACTTATAATACCATCTGAAAAAGTGCCTTCCAGGTCCTCCTGTCCCAATGGATTCCCTGCGACGTATATTTCTTGACCGACGAAAACCGTATCACTATCTCCGAGTTGAAGTGGAGTACCGTTCAGTTTATCAACTTTAATGATGGCGAGGTCAGTAATTTCATTATAAATCCGAATTGAACTAATCCGGTATACTGTGTCTTCACCAATCAATTTGGCAGCAGCGGCTGTTGCTCCTTCAATTACGTGATGGTTCGTTGCGATCAGACCTTCACCGATGACGAATCCGCTACCGAATTTAATTTGATCTTCAGTGAGATCAACCTGAAGATATAACGTAGAATCTAAAGCGATCTTGGCAAGTTCTTGGGTCGTTAAGGCAGCTACACCAGATATTCCGTAGAGTAGCAATATTACAGTAAGAATTGCCATAAATAATTTTCGACTTAAAATAAACGTTGTCATAATAAACTCCTTATTCGTTGAAGGTATTAACCAAATATCATTATTTAGTTAATACCCTCTTAAATATGAACTCATAGCGATTACGATCTAAGAGTTTTTCATTTAGTTTGTGCCGTATTGACGCAAACTAAAAGTGTACAGATAATTATAGGTTTCACTATAGTTGAGTTAGTTGACACATTGATACCCAACCGCCTCAAGTTCATTCCGAATTTTGTTTATTTCAGCAGTGGACAATTGACGCAGTGGTCTGCGCATCGTCATGGATGGAAATCTACCCATCAACCATCTGGCACACTTCATGCGTTGGTGTGCATCACTACTCGGTTCACCGAAGTTGTAAACAATCCGAGCTAAGGTATCTACCTGATTACGTGCTTTGCGTGCGCCTATCAAATCATTATTGAGCGCGGCGTGTACGACAGCGACCATCAATTCGGGAACAAATCCAGCAAATCCAATGAGTGCGCCATCGCTACCTTCCAAGAGGGAGGCAAGTAAATATTCATCATGGCATGTTAAAATAGGGACATGTGGCGCTGCTTCTCTCAATTGTTCGTAATCCCACCGCCAACGCGCCATGTCGCGGGTGCCCATTTTAATACAAACAACTTGTGGGATTTTCACCATCTCCAACATCTCTTCAAGGCTATATCCTGCCTTTGTCCACGCGGGGTACTGATGCACAATAATAGGTATGTCCGCACCTTCAGCGACATCTTGGAAATAGCCGACTGCGGTTTCAGGTGTTCTGCCGAAACGCAACCAGTGATGTGCAGGCATCAACAGAATCGCGTCAGCCCCTGCTTCTTTTGCTGCGAGTGCATCGTCAATTGCGGGTAGACTTCCTTCCGCGCTAACACCCGAAACAACTTTAACCTTGTCGCCAACGGCATCTGCAGTGATTTGGGTTACGCGCTGCCGTTCATGTAAACGGAGCGACATGATTTCACCGGTGTGCCCATTACAGACGACACCTTTTATACCTTCTACGTTGGCAAGTTCCTGCATATATTGACGTAAACCGTCTTCATCAATCGATTCATCTGAATGGAAAGGACAGAGCGTTGCCGGAAATACGCCCGCCCACGGATGCTGCTGCCAATTAAAATTCATGGGTTACTAATACCTCTTTTTGTCACAGATGGGAAAATATAAGAAGCACAATAAATTGCGCGATTACGAACACTTTTTGTTACTGAAAAGCGATCATTCAGAAATGGTATTATATAAGGATAAGCACGGAATTCCGTAATAGTTTTCAATTTGACACTATTTTAACTTGATTTTAAATCCAAAGTCAAGTATTATTTTTATAATGGAAAAGGATTTATTATATCTATTTTAGGGTAATTCAATAACATCGTTGACGGACGATTATGTTTTTCATTGGTGTGTTTTAGGGAGATTTCGTATTGTTACGGAGGATTTTCACATGAAACAGAGAAGACTGAAAATTATCGCTGCCAGTGCCATTTTGCTCTGTGGTTTCGCGTTTTTGGTGCTGTCTATGACTAAAAAAGAGAGCATGCCAGAACTTTCCCCTGCTAAACTTGTCGCTAATGCGGACAAAACGGATAATCAAAATGTCAAGCTTGTTGGAGTCATCTTAGAGGAGAGTTCTACATGGGATGCTGCCAATACTAAATTGACCTTTGCAATACGCGAACCTGAAGGCAGTGAGACAGTTAACGTAGTTTACGCTAATCTCAAACCGGACAACTTCACTGATGGTGGCAATGTTTTTGTAGAAGGCATGTATGATGCAGAGGAAAATCTCGTTGTGGCTACTAAGCTAACGACAAAATGTGCTTCTAAATACGAAGGCGCTGAGAGTGCGACAACGCAGAAGAGTTCCTAACTAAACTCTAACGTTAGGGATTTTTCGATACATTTCGCAACAGTCAGATAATAGAGGATTACTATGTTCATAGAGGGCCTTGTGGGAAGTATACAACAGGTGACAGCTGAACTTGGGCAAGCTGCTATATGGCTTTCCGTATTCTCTGCGTTATGGACAATTGGTGCACTCCTCATTGGACTACGTCAGCGCAATTCCAACGTTGTGCGGAGTGGTCGAAACGCTATAATTGCCACCTTTATCCTCATCAGTATTGCCACTGGCGCGCTAATCTTCGGCTTTGTGACGAATGATTTCTCAATGAAATATGTCGTTGAGGTTTCCAGTGCAGCGCAACCGATCCTCTATAAAATCACGGCATTCTGGGGGGCAATGTCTGGTTCGCTCCTACTCTGGCTTTGGATACTTACCATTGCTGGTGCTATCGTTGTCTGGCAAAACCGGAAAGCAAACGATACCCTTCCGGATTATGCCCTGATTCCCATCGCCATTGTCCAACTTTTTTTCATTATCCTTGTCACTGGCTTAATTGAAGGGATTTACAATCCACTTGATCGATTTCCTGATGGCGTAGTAATGCCTGATGGTCGTGGGATGAACCCACTCCTACAGACACCCAGCATGGCGATCCATCCACCAACGTTATATATCGGTTGGATTGGTCTAACAGTGCCATTTGCTTTTGCTGTAGCAGCGCTTATGTCCGGTAGAATAGGAAGCGATTGGATACTCCGTTCTCGAAGATGGATGTTGTTCTCATGGATTATTTTAACTATTGGCATTACCCTTGGTGGTAATTGGGCGTATCAGGAACTTGGTTGGGGCGGATACTGGGCATGGGACCCAGTTGAAAACGCTTCCTTTATGCCGTGGCTACTCGGCACCGCTTATCTGCACTCTGTGATGATTCAAGAAAAGCGGAATATGCTCAAACTGTGGAATATCCTCCTGATTACCTTAGCCTTTCAATTCACCTTGTTAGGTACATTTATAACCCGAAGTGGGATTATCACATCGGTGCATTCCTTCGCACAATCCGATATTGGCGGGTATTTTCTGGGTTTTATCCTCGCTTCAACTGGGGGTGTTATAGCACTTATGGTATACCGCTGGCAACGACTCAAAAGTGCTAACCGTCTTGAATCTCTCCTTTCACGTGAAAGTGCTTTTGTTCTAAATAATTGGCTCCTTGTTGGATTAACCTTAATTATTCTTTGGGGAACGTTGTGGCCTATTATCTCCGAAGCGATTAAAGGTGAAAAAGCAGCTGTCCCCGAATCCTTCTTCAACCAAGTTGTTATTATTCCTGGACTCCTACTTCTCTTTTTGACCGGTGCCGGACCCATTATTTCATGGAAAAAGATTACACCCAACAATTTTCGCCGCATGTTTTTATCACCAATTTTTGTCGGTTTGGTAGCAGCAGCAGTGGCATGGATATTTCTTGCTTTCAGAGCTACCGCTGCTACTGTCGCAACTGCAGAAGCAGCTGCTGTAGCGGTTACTGATGTTTCTACACCTAATTTGTTTACGCGGGTATGGGAATTTCTTATTTTTAAAGGGAATTCAATCCCAATTTTTTCAGTACTCTGTGTTTTTGCCAGCGTATTTGTGATTGTCGCAATCTTTAGCGAATTTTATCGTGGTGCTAAACTCCGAACAAAACGGCAAGAAACATCCTTCCTTAACGGTTTGTGGCTTCTTATCCAGCGCAACAAACGCCGGTATGGCGGTTATATCATCCATATAGGGATTGTTATTGTCTACATCGGAATTATGGGGTCTAAAGGGTATTTTCTACTTGAGTCGGCAAGTCTTAAACTCGGTGAGTCAATGGAGGTAGGTGTCTATCAACTCACGATGATAGATACATTTCAGGAGGAACGCGGAAACCACTTCCGGGCGGGAGTCGTTTTTGAGGTTGAAAAAAATGGTCAACACGTGACAACAATGAGACCTGCGCGCCACTACTATTATAAAGCAGGACAAGGAGAAAAAGATACAATTGAATCTGCTATCCATGCAATCGGTATGAACCATCTCTATATCGCCCTCGGTCCGTTGCCCGCAAATATTGATCCAGAGACCGATGTCAACGTCCAAGTTTACCACAATCCACTGATTAGGGTGGTCTGGATCGGTGTTGCTGTGATGGTGTTGGGTGGAATTATAGCGATTGCCCAGAAGTTCGATCCTGAGCCACGTTCCCAGACAGCATAGGTGATTGCAATGAAAATTATGAATACACGTTCTGTTGAAAAAATTTGTGCCGCTCTGCTATTGGCTGCTGTTTTATTATTCTTCACTAGTTCTCCAATAGCACAAGAAACGGGTGACGCTTTGACCATTGTATCTGATGATGGTAAAATATTTGAATCACAATTAGAAGAACTGCTGACAACGGTTTACTGTTACTGTGGATGTGTGAAAGAAACTATCAAAGCATGTGTCTGCGGGACGGCGCAAAACGTTGAAACCGATTTTCGTAATCGATTATCAGGTGGTGACACAGTTGATGCAATTCGCACCGAGTATCTTGAAAAATGGGGGCCTCAATTTTCCGCACTTATGCCAGCAAAAGGTGTCAATCTTCTTGCCTATTTGATGCCAGCAGTTATTCTAATTGCTATCGGGGGTGTCATCTTCATTATTCGGCATCAATCAAGCGGAAACAAGATACCCGCAGCGCAACCCAACCAACAGATTTCTGATGAACTCCAACAAAAGCTTGAATCAGAACTCGAAAAATACAAGGAAGAAAATTAAGGCGTTGTTATGGTTTTTATTGTCTTCTTGTGGATAGTTATTCTTGGAATTATGGTTTTGGTGTATGTCACCTTCCCACTTTTTGGTAGATCAGGTATATTCCCAGAAGCTGATCCTACAGAAGCACGCATGCAAACCCTCTCTCTTGAACGCGAACAGAGTTATTCTGCTTTAGTTGATCTTGATGAAGATTATGAATCGGGTAAACTTTCAGAAAATGATTATAAGGAATTACGGGATGCTCTTTTGCAAGAAACAGCTGATATTGTTAGCCAGCTTGAAGCTGATAGCCAGCTTGAAACTGCTGCGAAAACAGATGTTGAAGCTGAGATTGAAAGGTATAAACAGCAGAAAAGCGGATAATGAAAATACAGAATAGTATGTTTTTTATTAAAAGGAGTTGCAGCATCTTAAGCCGTGCAAAAACCGTTAGGTCCCTTAGAAAGTTATTGGTAGTAGCACTTGCATTTCTGTTATGGGTTCCGGTTACGCATTCCCAAAATGAGGTCGGTGACATTCACGGTAAATTGACCGACAGTAAGCAGAACGAACCTATTGCTAATCATCCTGTTATTCTCAATATCCATAAAGCGGGAGACGTTACACAACAAGAAACGACAACTGATGAAAACGGCACCTACCGTTTTGAGAATCTGCCAATTGATTTTGAGACACACTATTCACTCTCTACAACCTATGATGGTGTTGAACATACAGAGAAGGATTTGGTACTATCTTCACTTGTGCCAAACCTTCTTGTTGACCTTAATGTCGGTGAAGTAACGGATAAGGTGACAGATGACTCATCACAGATTCGGGTAAAATCGTATACTATTCTGATTGGGTTAGCGCCTGAACAGCACGCAAAAGAAGGGGCAGTGGCAGTCAATGAGTTTCTGAATGTAGAAAACTTGAATATCTCTCCATTCCAAATTATACGCGAAAAAGAAGCAGTTGGGTTTAGTTTTGATCTGCCTGAAAGGTCAAAGGAATTCCAACCGCGTAATCCGAAATCCCTAAAACGTAGTGCTACCGGCAATTATATCGTCCTTGATGAGCCGTTACCTCACGGTGCAACTGTAATATGGTACGACTACCTCTTTCATGCTAATACCCCCCAAAATGCCAGTAGCCTTGAACTTGATTTATCCCGACGAATGCAATTTCGCACGGACGAAATTTCTATCCTTGTCCAAGATGGTATCAACTTAACTCCACATTCAAAATATTTTAAGCAGACTAAATCTGAAGCGATTAACAATGTGGTTTACAAAGCTTACGCAGCAGTTCGAGGGGTAGGGTTCTCAGAAGGTGAAATAGTGGACTTGAAACTGGGAGTACCTAAGCCACAATCCAATATCGGTCAAATGGTGTTTATAGCCTGTGCTGCAGCTTTGGCTGGTGGGTTTCTTGTCGCAGCGATTTTCATGCTACGCGGCGCACAACGCGTTTCCGAAGAATCTGATGATGGGCAGTCTGTGTCAACGGACGCAGGCTGGCTTCGTAAACTTAGCGATGTTGACCTTGAGCATGCACGTGCCACCAGACTTGAATTTATAACGAGACTTGATGAAATGCACGAAGAACAGAATATTTCGGAACGGGTCTACAACCGATTACGTAAGGAACAGACTGAGCGCCTCACAGAGATTCTTAACCAACGTCAAGAACGCGGATTAAACAACTAACATTACTACAACTTATCTCATAAACCACTTGTAGGGCGAGGTCCCTGTGCCTCGCCATGTCTTGAGGATGGAACATCGGGCGGGCACAGGGACCCGCCCCTACAATAGAAGTGAACTTCAGTGCGAACAATGAGTAAACTCAAAAATCGGATTTATGAGATACACTC
This sequence comes from Candidatus Poribacteria bacterium, assembly GCA_021295735.1. Classification (GTDB taxonomy): domain Bacteria; phylum Poribacteria; class WGA-4E; order WGA-4E; family WGA-3G; genus MSPOR6. Next base: position 14,306 of record JAGWBU010000050.1, read on the forward strand.
TACTATTATAACCTAAGTTTCTACGGACAAGATTTCAAGTTAGCAAATACTGCTTTTTACTGAAAAAACAAGGCTTTTTCGCTGCTTCTGGATGTTTTTTGTTCTAAATCGGGGTTAGAAACCCCTCCTACAAGAGCATTTGCGAAATAGGTGGCAACTTGGGTTATTATTTGATGTGTTTGTAGTCTTTTGTAGGAGCGACTTCCCGGTCGCGACTTTAAAAACTGTAGAACACTTTGTCCGTGCCGAGTGACAATGTCCAGTTAATTGTAAAATCCACTATAAGGCGTATTAAAAGGACAAACCATTTTTTAGGAATAGCAAAAGGATTTAATAGGATGAGTGATGAACAACGTATTGCAGACTTAATTGAGGATTTAGAGGAATTGGATGACGATATTCGTGATGCTGCGAAGGTTGAATTGATTGAAATCGGTGAACCGGCAATACCGCAGCTGATTGAAGCACTGGCACATAACCTTTCGGATGTAGCTGACCAGGCAGCCGATGTCTTAGTAGCAATCGGTGAACCCGTAATACCTAATCTTATTGATGAAATGGAAATTGCTGATAGATATCATGCACTCGCGATCGGTAGTACGCTGGCAAGTATAGGTGAACCCGCAATACCGGCGTTACTTGAAGCATTAAACAATAAACTAAGTGAGGAACTCCGCGAATATGCAGTTCGTGCACTCAGCAGCATGGGGACTACGGCAATAAGTGCAATACCAGCACTAATTGTGGCTTTGACCGATCTTGATGTAGAGGTTCGTACTTATGCTGCTTATGCACTCGCTAAAATGGAAGCAGCAGCAGCGGATGCAGTACCCGCTCTCATCAAGGCACTTGAAGATGATTCTGAGCGTGTTCAACATCATGTAGCTTTTGCATTGGATAAAATTGGAACTCCAGAAGCGAAACAGGCACTTATAGAATTGATCAAGGCATGACAGGAGGACTCCAATGAAAATTCCCTCAAAAATTGCACCAAAACATGTAAAAAAATTATATCATGGTGTTTGTCAATGGTTAGAAATCTTCCTCAAAGACCGCTTTCAACAAGCTGAAATTGACATACATACTCTGCCACACATCCAAATCTCCCGTTTCCTCCGCACATATAACAAGGCGATTTTCCCGCAGAGTGGGTTACCTGGCATATCAAAATTGATGTTGTGGAATTTGTCCATCATTCAAACAAACCAACGGACTTGATTTTTGTGGAATGCAAAAACACCAAACTCACACTTGCACAACTTTCACAACTTCTCGGTTACAGCCGTATTGCACAACCTCTTTATTCGTTTCTGATTTCTCCTGTAGGTTTTTCTCCAACGCTTGTCTCTTTGCTTCAAAAATACCGGCGGCATGACGTGCTGGAATACCTCTGGGAACCAGGGAAAATACCATGGCAGGTTGCCGTAGCACAATGGGATATGACCACAGCAAATCTCAACAGAAATAATATGATAGGTCGTATTGGTATATAAACCCAAATATATGTATTGTTAATATATTTGTAACCGTTGCAGTAATTTTTGAAGTAAAATAAAACTTGAAAACGATTTGTAAATATAGTATAATTAGAAAAAGAAGAACATTAGAATTGTTGACAAAGGAAATTTTACGAGCTTCGTTAAGAAAGCGCGAAATAATAAAATAACTAATAGACTGACAAATTTACTTCCAATTAGAAAGGAGTCAAGATGGCTAAATACGATTTTGTAATTGCTGTAGGAGGGGCACCCGGACAGGGTATAGAAACGCTTGGAAAAAGTCTGGGCCAAATCTGCGCCCGGTACGGGTTACACGTTTTCACCTATAGTGCCTACCAGTCCCTCATTCGCGGTGGTCATACCTTCCTTACCATTAGAATTAGTTCTGAACCGGTCGCTAACCACGGCGACGAAATTGACCTTATCATAGCCCTTGATAAAAACAGTATAGAAAAACATCTGCCAAACGTCAGACCCGGTGGCGCATTCATCTATAACAGTGATGATGTTAAACAAGTTCCTGAACGAGATGATATTCAATTGTGTCCTGTACCTTACAAAAAGTTCTCCAGCGGAATTGAAAATAGAAAATTACAGAAAGCATGTCTGAATACGTGTATGCTTAGTACAGCATTACGACTCGTAGGCGCGGACTTAAAGATACTTGAGGAGATCCTCATCGGCGCGCTTCTCAAACGCAAAGGGCAAGAAACTGTGGATGCAAACATTGATGTCGCTACTTCAGGTTATGAACATGCTACCGAAAACTTTACTCCCTTTGATACACAATTTGTAAAACAAGAACCTGCACTTGCCTTCGGTGAAGGAAATGGAATTATGGCAATGGGAGGTGCAGCAGCAGGTGTTAAGTTTTATTGCGCGTATCCGATGAGTCCTTCAACTGGTGTCCTCCACTGGATGGCAGCGAACGCAAGAAATCTGAACATTATGGTCCGTCAATGTGAAGATGAAATCAGTGTCATCAATATGGTCATCGGGGCAGCGCATGCTGGATGTAGAGCGATGTGTGCCACATCAGGTGGCGGATTTGCACTCATGTCAGAGGCAATCGGCAGCGCAGCAATGATGGAAATTCCTATCGTCGTCATTAACGTCCAGCGAGGCGGTCCCTCTACAGGTTTACCTACGAAAACCGAGCAAGGTGATTTGTGGCAACTCCTCGGTGCAAGTCAAGGCGACTTCCCAAAGATTATTGTTGCCCCTACCAGTATCATGGACGGTTTTGATACAATTCCTGAACTTTTTAACCTCGTTGATAAATTCCAATGCCCCGGCATGGTTCTCTCGGATCTTACACTCTCCATGGGTTATACAACCTTTGATCCCGATTCAATCAATTGGCAACCGGAAATTGACCGTGGTGAATTGATAACCGAACTCGCTCAAACAGATGGGGAATACCTACGTTATCAGATTACAGAGAGTGGAATTTCGCCTCGTGCTATTCCTGGCACCCCCGGTCACGTACATGTTGTTGCTACCGATGACCATGACGAAGATGGTGGTTTAATTAGTGATGAATTTACGAACCCACATAAACGTCGTGACATCATGGAGAAACGACAACGGAAAATGGAAGGGATCGTTAAACTTCTCCCACCACCAACGCTTGAAGGCCCCGAAGATGCTGAAGTGACACTCATTGGATGGGGTTCTACACACGGTGTAATTGCTGAAGCAGCGCAAACATTAACTGAAGAAGGTATCGCAACGAACCATATCCAATTCAAATGGCTCTATCCAATTGACGAAGATGTTGTAAACAAAGTGTTGGCAACATCAGGACAGGCAATTATTGTTGAATGCAACTACACAGGTCAGTTCGCGCGATTCTTACGTGGTGAAACAGGCTTTAAGGCAAATGGTCACATTCGCAAGTACGATGGTGAACCGTTTATGCCGCACCACATTGTTGACGGAGCCCGTGAACTTTTAATCGGTAAAACAGACCTCTACGTACCATACCAAGAAATTGTTGTCTAACAAAGGAGGATGAATCAAATGGCAAAAAAAGAAAAACCTATTCAAGGTGCACCTACAGCGAGAGATTTTAAAGGTGATGTTAATCCCGATTGGTGTCCCGGTTGTGGTGATTTTGGGGTGCTTAGTGCACTTCAAAATGCTTATGCAAAGATTGGTCGTGGTAATCATGATCACCTCACTGTCAGCGGAATCGGGTGTTCTTCTAATCTCCCTGGCTTCATCCGCACTTACGGAATGCACACGCTGCACGGGCGATCACTTGCCGTAGCAACGGGTGCTAAACTCGCTAATCACGATTTGAATGTTGTTGTCACCGGCGGGGATGGGGACGGATACGGAATCGGCGGGAACCATTTCATCCATACGATGCGGAAAAATATAGATCTTCTCTACATTGTGATGAACAACGAAACTTACGGATTGACTGTCGGTCAAGCCTCACCCACTACCGTTGTAGGTGAATCCACTAAAAGCACGCCATTCGGTAATATAGAAACACCCCTCAATCCTGTTGCAATGGCAATTGTATCGGGTGCAACTTATGTCGCAAGAGCATTTAGTGCTGAGCGCGCACAACTCATCGATTTGATGTATGATGGAATGCAGCACAAAGGGTTTGCCTTCATTGATGTTATTAGTCCTTGTGTTACATGGAAGGGTGAAGATACAATTTTCCCTTATTGGAAGGAGCGAGTCAATTTTCTTGAAAATCATGACACAAGTGACAAAGCCGCAGCACTTGAACAGGCTGTCAAAATGGGTCATGATACGCAAATTGGGTTATTCTACCATGACACAAGCCGCCCCTCCTTGGATCAGATGGAACCCGTTTTGGAAAACGGTCCTATGACACATCAATCTCTTGGTGTTACCTCTGAACAGGGTGCCGCAATTATCCAGCGCATGATGTAAAACGGAACGGTAAGGGCAGGTATGTATCTGCCCTTTTCTTTTTGCTCTACGCCAGAATTACAAATATCTCCTCACACTATGCGTCTTAACGCTTCCCAGATCACAAAAAATTTCGGACACCGTACGATTGTTAAAAACGTTAATCTCACGATTAACCCTGGAGAAGTATTGGCGATTTTCGGTCCTAACGGTGCGGGTAAAACGACGTTCATTAAAATACTTGCTACTCTCCTCCGCCCCACATCGGGGAAACTTGAAATCGAAGGCATAGATGCAATCGCTGACTACGCACAAGTGAGAAATACTTTAGGCGTTATTATCCATGAGCATTTAGCGTACCCTACATTAACTCCTTATGAGAATCTCAGGTTTTTTGGGCAGATGTACGGTGTTGAACATTTAGAGACTCGCTGTAAAACACTTTTGGGTGAAGTTGGCTTGCACCGCTTTATCCATGAACCGCTTCACATCTTTTCACGGGGCATGACGCAGCGTTTTATGATTGCCAGAGCCCTCCTCCATCACCCTTCAATTTTACTACTTGATGAACCTTTCTCTGGACTTGATGCATCTGCCAAGCAGTTTGTGATAGATCGCATTGCACAAGAACGAGAAAATGGGAAAGGCATCCTCATTACAACGCACAACATCGAATTGGGATATCTTGTCGGCACGAAGTTTCTTTTTATGATAAAAGGAGAATTGGAGGAGATCGCAAAAAAAGATGAAATTGAAGTAGAGACGTTACTACACATGTACGAAGAGAGGTTGATAGACACCACTTCAAATTGAGACACACATGAAGGCACTCCGTCAGATTGCCGCGTTGATTCGTAAAGACTTTAGGCTGCAATTCCGTTCGAAAGAGACGCTGGCATTAATTTTTGTTTTTAGCGTACTTGTTGTTCTCATTTTTGCGTTTGCGTTTGGTCCAGATTTTCCTAAAGAAGAAAATGAACGCGGAAAATTAGCCGCCAGTGTCCTCTGGGCAGCATTCGTTTTTGCGGGTATTATCAACTTGAATCGTTCATTCGTGGTAGAACGCACACACGGTGCGCTGCACGGCATGCGACTTACTGGTGTTGATGCGAGCAATATTTACCTTTCCAAAGTTGTCAGCAATTTTGTTTTTCTATTTTTACTGGAAATTGTCATTACCCCCATCGCACTTCAATTCTTAGACCTATTTGACGCTGTGACGGTGGGCATATTATTAAAACTACTTGGCGTGCTGAGTATCGGCACGCTCGGTTTTTGTGCTGTCGGTGTGCTGTTAGCTGGGATGTCTACAAGCACAAATGGTGGTGAAAGCCTACTTTCTGTAATTTTACTTCCACTTATCATTCCAATTATTATGGGCGGAACAAAATGCACTGTCTCTATTTTGGTAACTGGTGGATTAGAAGACAGTTTTTGGCTGAAAATGGTGGTAGGGTCAACTCTTATTTTTTTGGCATCAGCGTATCTGCTTGCTGATGCCGTTATTGAGGAATAGTGGTGGCTTAAATACCCGAACGGTAATATAATCGTATCAGATATTAGTCGCCACACCTTGAACTTCAAGCTTCGGAAGGAGAAGCAACTTGTCAGAAATTATCTATCTTCACGCACGAGAAATACTGGATTCACGAGGTAACCCCACGGTTGAAGTAGACGTTAGTTTAACATCAGGCGCGTTTGGGCGCGCGGCTGTCCCATCGGGTGCCTCTACAGGTGAACACGAAGCGGTTGAACTTCGCGATAAGGATTCAGATCGCTACTTAGGTAAAGGCGTTCAGAAAGCAGTTGAAAATGTCAACACTGTTATTGCGGCTGCGCTTGTGGGGCAGGAAGCATTTGCACAAAACGAGATTGATGCCGCTATGTGCGAACTTGATGGCACTGATAACAAAAGCAATCTCGGCGCGAACGCGATTTTAGGGGTTTCTCTGGCTGTTGCCAAAGCCGCTGCAGATGAACTCGGACAACCTCTGTTTCGTTATATCGGCGGAACGAATGCAAAAGAACTCCCGTTACCGATGATGAATATCCTAAACGGTGGTTCACATGCCGACAATAACGTTGATATTCAAGAATTTATGGTGATGCCCGCAGGAGCAAGTTGTTTTGCCGAAGCACTCCGTATGGGGGCTGAAATTTTTCACAGTCTCAAAGCGGTCTTGCAAGCGCGAAATTGTAACACTGCAGTTGGAGATGAAGGAGGCTTTGCTCCCGATTTAGATTCTAATGAGGAAGCCATCGCGGTTATTATTGAGGCTATTGAACGTGCGAAATATATTCCTGGCGAAGATGTGCTATTAGCATTGGATGCTGCCTCAAGCGAATTTTACAATCGTGACACCGGCACCTATGAATTAAAGGCAGAAGCACAACCAACCAAATCACCTGAAGAGATGGTAGGTTTTTATACAGAACTCTGTGAAAAATACCCGATCATTTCAATTGAAGATGGCATGGACGAAAACGATTGGGAAGGTTGGAAACACTTAACAGACGCAATCGGTGATAGGGTCCAGCTCGTTGGCGACGACCTCTTTGTTACCAATACTATCCGATTACAGCGAGGAATTGAAGAACACATTGGCAATTCTATCCTCATTAAAGTCAATCAGATAGGAACTCTAACAGAGACGCTTGATGCGATTGAACTTGCTCGTCGTTTCAACTATACTGCAGTCGTTTCACATCGGTCAGGTGAAACTGAAGATACGACCATTTCTGACCTTGTTGTTGCCACAAATGCGGGGCAGATAAAAACCGGCTCACTCTCCCGTACTGACCGTGTTTGTAAATATAACCAACTCCTCCGTATTGAAGAAGAACTCGGTGACAATGCTATTTTTGCGGGTAGAAAAGTTTTCTATAATTTGGCAGATTTTCGCTAAAACCCTGTTTTCGTATTGGGCCGGTGTTTGTGCTGTCCCAATACATCCTCTTTAAAGAGTTGCTTTATGCGTATTTTTCGCGCAATCTTACTTATCATCGCATTAGCCCTACTCATAGTCAGCGTCAGGCAATTTATGCGTGGTTATAGAGACTGGGAACAAGCGCAAATCGTTGAGAAAGGCTACCAAGCGGAAATACGAGAGTTGGAAGCCGAACGCGATCGGCGTAAGCAGCGTGTTGAACTGCTAAAAGATGATACCTTAACCAAAGAACGTCTTGTCAGAAAAAGGTTCGGTTATGTCAAGCCTGGTGAGGTCAAATACAAAATAATTAAACCCACACAATCTGAATAATTATCAAATCCAAACGAACCGTTTGTTTGATCTATAGATAACATTCCCCGCACAATTTTACACAAAATTGAATAGAGCAAACACCTGTGTTTGTCTTCGTGTTTCGCGATTTGTCCAATAAACCTTTTGCAATATAGAATAATATTAGTTATAATTGAGAATAGCACAATCAGACAAATTCCGGGTTATAACGTTCTGACTAAAAATAGTCACGCTATTACTGCCATGAAATATAGGACAATTTTATGTTGCACGCAGAAAACAATCGCCGAAACCCTATGCCTAAGCTAATTGCTATATGTGGATTGCTGCTGCTTTTCATTTTCGTCATTAATGCTGTTCGGGTTTTTGAGAATAAGACATCTGAGCCGTCCATTACTAAAGTTGGTGTGGAGGAAACGCGGCCGAAATCTATTAGGGCAGAGGTGAAGGAATTGCGTCCGAAATCTGTTAGACGCAAGGATGCACTTGATACAAGGCGATGGCCCGATGGATTCAGGCTATACCGCTATCAGTGGGTTGGGGGCGCTGCTGTTTACGTTGCGGAAATGGATCGTGATGTCAAAAACCTTAGATTCGATATAGAACTTGCCAACTCTCAAATTCTTAGGCGTGAAACTATCACCAGTGCTACGAGACGGCTCAAACGAAAAGGAATACAACCTCTGGCGGGTGTCAATGGGAGTTTTGGGATTCGTGAGGACAGTTATGGTCGTGGCGGTATGATTTTCAACCTTCATATCCAAGCAGGTGAACTTGTCAGTATTCCTAAATTAATTGATAGATGGGGTTATTCACCACCTTCACCATGGGGCGAAACAAGTTTTGGAGTTACCCCTGATGGCGAATTTCTTTTACAGGCGGTTCAATTAAACGGCAAACTTCGCATTGGCGAAGAAACACTTACGATAGAAGCGGTCAACCAAATCTGCGATTCGTTGTGTCAGGCAGTGCTTTACACGCCACGTTTTGGAAGATCGACTTTGACACGTCGATGCTACGAATTCACCCTTAAAAAACTAACACTTCCGCTCACCGGTAAATACACGAGTCGTTTTGTTGTGACCGCAGTTAATCCGCGTGGCAACAGCGTCATACCGTCTGATGGTGTTGTCCTCGCTATGGAACCTCGCTTGGCAGTCCGCTGGTACAAAAAGATTTCAAAATCTACGACTGGTGTATTGGATATTGCGCTCACGCCTGAAAAATGGCAGACAGTTCAGACGGGTATTGGTGGTAATCTACGGTTGTTACGTGACGGTGAAATTGAGCCTGAATTGTTTGAGTTTGCACGTGGTAGAAACAACAGTGCTTACAGACATAGCAATGCTGCCCATCGGCATCCGAGAAGTGCATTAGGGTTTAATGATGAGAAACTCTTTCTTATTGTTATTGATGGCAGGCAATCTGGGTACAGCATGGGTATGACCCTTTATCAGATGGCAGATTTTTTTAATGACATCGGCATTAAGCACGCTATTAACTTTGATGGTGGTAGTTCCTCTGCTTTGTGGGCATTGGGCAGGATTGTAAATAGACCTGCACACGGTTATGAACGTCGCATCTTCAACGTAGCGTTGATTCGCACTAAAGAAAAATAATCACATGAAACTACGATATGCTATACTATCCATCCTGTTGTTAATCGCGTGTTCAAATAGGAATACCCCACAAGCAGTCGCTGAAGATTTTATCTATAATTACTACAAACTTGCTAACCAAGAAACGGCACTCCAACTGAGCTATGGACAGGCTACAGAAAAATTGGAAGCGGAAATAGTGCGGCTGCAGGATGTGCGGGCACCGGGCGATCCTGGACCCGAAATGCCAAAAATGGAATATAAACAAACCGGAAAAGAAGTCGCGAATGAAGTTGAAAACATAGAACACATATTATTCGACTATAAATTGACAATCAAAAATAGCGTCGGCACAACAACACATACCCGAAATGTTGTGATTACCACTGAAAACATAGAAGGGCAGTGGAAGGTTGTCAATTTTGATGAGTATTAGAATATTATGGTTTGAGGTGACGCGGGAATCCTAATTTTATCCAATGGAAGTTTTCCATGAAAACCGGCAAGGTCGCTATCTTTACACAACCACAAACGCCGTTGGAATTTCGGGAATATCCGATCCCATCCGTAACAGCTGACGATATGCTTGTACGAATCCGAATGGCGAATATCTGCGGTTCAGATCTGCACTTTTGGCGAGGGCACGGTCCCAAAATCACAGGAGGAATTCCCCAAGTGTTGGGTCATGAAATGATCGGCACGATTGAAGCGATGGGACGCAACGTCCAAAATGACAGCATAGGACAACCGCTGACCGAAGGAGACCGAATCGTCTACTCCTATTTCAAACCCTGCCAACGCTGTTGGATGTGTCTCAACGGAAAACCTGGTTGTCCGAATCGCTACAGAGATTGGCTCGGTGTTTCAAGTGAACAACATCCACATTTCCACGGTGCTTACGGTGAATACTACTATATGAAGGCAGGACATTGGGTTTTTAAAGTGCCTGATGAACTGCCGGACACGCTTGTTTCTCCTATAAACTGCGCTTTATCGGAAGTTATTTACGGACTCAATCAAATCGGTATCACACTTGGAGATACGGTTGTTATCCAAGGTGCTGGCGGGCTCGGGCTTTATGCAACTGCGGTGGCAAGGGAGATGGGTGCAGGGAAAATCGTTGTCCTTGATCGGCTTCCTGCACGGCTTGCACTCGCGCATGAATTTGGCGCGGATTATACGCTCAACGTAGATGAACTTGAAATAGCAGAACGCGTTGATTATGTTCTTGACCAGACAAGTGGCATCGGTGCCGATCTTGTCGCGGAGTTTGTTGGCTCGCCGCGCGTGCTCGCTGAAGGTATAGAAATGCTTCGGTGGGGTGGACGTTATCTCTGGATCGGTAATATCAATCTCGGTTTTCCAACGGAAATTGATCCTGGTAATATCGTTCGGTGTAGCAAAGCGATTCGAGGTGTGATCGTTTATGAGCCATGGGTAATTCCGCGTGCGCTTGATTTCCTGAGCCGCACACGAGACAAATATCCGTTTCATAAAATCATCTCCGATACTTTCCCGTTTGACCATATTAACGACGCTTTCTCTTACGCTGATGAGGGTTCTGCTATCCGAGTCGGATTGAAATTTGATGAGGTCCATTAATTTATGCTATGGAGTTAGAAATATATCAAGACCAAAATGGGAATGAGCCTTTTTTAGAATGGCTTTCTGGCATTAAGGACAAAGTGATGACTGCAAGAATTCGTAGTCGCTTAAGAAGGGTTGAAGAAACCGGAAAATTCGGTGATTTTCGGTCAGTAGGAAGTGGCATGTATGAATTTCGGCTGCAGTTTGGACCGGCGTACCGGATTTACTTCGGCAGAATAGGAAACGATACCATTTTACTGTTACGGGGTGGTGACAAGGGTTCGCAAAGTCAAGATATCGGAAAAGCAAAGATAGATTGGAAAGAACATAATTCAAGGGAGTAAAAAAATGCATAACTACAGAAAATTCAAAGATTTTCATATTGCACAATTACGTGATCCAGAAAACGCAAAAATATATCTTTCTGTAGCACTTGAAGATTATGAGAAAAACGAAGATATAGATGCTTTTTTACTTGCGGTTAGAGATGTAGCAGAGGCACAGGGAGACATGTCTAAGTTAGCCGAAAGTGTTAGCCTCACCAATGAGGGACTTTACAAAATTCTTTCTGAAAACGGGAATCCACAACTTAATATGATGCGTAAAATATTGCACGAATTAGGTTTTAAATTTTCTATAGAAGCACGCGAGAACCGACTACAAGCAGGTCACTAAAATAGAACAGCGTCTGTTCACGACAAATACTAAATATCAATAATCCCGTTAAAATGCCATCTTCCCTCTACATCCACATTCCGTTTTGCGCGACGAAATGCTACTATTGCGCTTTCAATACCTATTCTTTTTACAAAGAGCAAGCGAAAATTTACTTAGACGCGCTCCAAACGGAGATAGAACTTTACGCGCCGCAAACCGACCCTTTACGAACAATTTTCATTGGCGGCGGCACCCCTTCCATCCTTTCTGCCAACGCTTTAGAACAGTTGTTTGCCGATATACAGAAACATTTCCAGATATGTCCTGATGCCGAAATCACTGTAGAATGCAATCCGGGCACCGTTAATGGTGAAAAACTCAGTGTGATGAAAAATGCTGGTGTAAATAGACTCAGTTTCGGTTTGCAAGCGATGCAGGATGAGACATTACGGCAATTAGGCAGAATTCACACCGTTGATGAATTTCTGCACAGTTATCATTTGGCACGCGAACACGGCTTTGACAGTATCAACATTGACCTCATCTTTGCTCTTCCAAAGCAAACGAAGGAAGCATGGCAGCATACCTTGAGCGAGACAATTGCACTTGAACCCGAACATATCTCTACCTATAATCTCGTTATGGAAGAGTCAACACCGTTTTATGACTGGTGGAAAGCCGGTGAACTTGTCCTCCCTGCTGAAGATACCGAAGCAGATATGTTCCAATGGACTATTGAAACACTCACCTCGCACGGATATACGCACTATGAAATCTGCAATTTTGCCCGTCCGAACCGTGAGGTGAAACACAATCTTGTTTATTGGAATAATCAGGAATATGTCGGATTAGGCGTTGGCGCATGCGGGTATGTTGATGGTGTCCGTTATACGAACATCCGAGGTATCCGACCCTATATTGAAGCACTCCATCAGCACAAAAAACCGATTTCAGAGACTGAACGCCTAATAGGGCATGCTGAAAAAGCAGAGACTCTCATGCTTGCACTCCGTAAGCGAGAGGGTATCTGTTTAGCGGATTATGAGCGACGTTTCGGTGAAAAACTTGAGGTAGAATTTGGGGAGACTATTCAAAAGTGGACAGATTTAGATTTGTTAGAGCAGAACGGTACACATCTTCGTTTTACCCAACGCGGGCTTTTCTTGGCAAATGAGGTTTTTGTGGAATTGATGTGAGGATTTCCGCGTTCTTGGTTGTAAGGAAAGAATCTCAGCGCTCTTCTTCATAATCAGGGTTCACCCATTTAAGCATATCTGTTGTGTACTCAGGTTCGTCTTCGTCGTATGCTCGTGCCAGCATCTGCATAGAGAAACTGTACCAAGTTTCACGTTCCTCCGTCTCTTGTTCTGATTCGTACTTTTCAATCAGCGCCCCAACAACTTCCATTAATGAAACTAACGGATGATTTTCGCTTTCCCCGATAAGAGTCTTTAACTCGTCCCGTAGAGTCGAAAGTCTACGGTAATCAGTCTCTGTACGCGGTACGAATACAATAGAAGCAAGTTCTGGCCATATATCTTGAGCAGTTTGTATTTCGGGTACCATGCTAACTCCTTATTAGAAGGCTAAAATTGTCCAAAACCCATACACATATTATAACACATATTTGATGAAAACCCATCTGTTTTTGATTTAGGGTATCTAAAAGTTTGTCTGAATCGCGGATTTACGCGGATTACAGGATTTCGCGGATTATGGTCTTAGAGTGGAATTGTCTGAACGGATCGATGCTGAACACACGCGGGCAAGTTAGGTTTTGCTTGCGCTCTGCTCAACCTACGATATTCCAAAACCAACTAAATATTATCTTCTCCCCAAATATGAATTCTATCTGATATATTCATACCTAAATTTTTATCTGTGCCTATATTTTTCATTGCTTTTTTAAGATTTTTGAAAAATCTTTTATCTGCCGAAATTACTGGACAAAATGGTAGATAGTATAAGTATTCCCAATCTCGTAAATATGTTTTCTCCTTCATAAAACCACAATATGCCGAACACATATTGATGAAATAGAAGTAGTAACAGTATTTAGCGTAGTCATCTGGATAGGGATAATTAGGTCTTATTGCTATCTGTTTCTTTGGCCATGACGCGTCAAAACTGTATGCTGTAGATAAATTATTGATGATTTCTATAATTGATGTTTCTTGCAAAGTTTTCTTGACGAGTCCAATTACATCTTCTAACTGCTTTCCATAAAATGGATTGTACCCATGTTTTTTTCTATGTGCTTTGATCAACTCCTTGACATCGTTTCTGACTTGATCTTTAGGGATATATCTTTCTCCATGTCTAAATCCATATATAACTGTTCTTTCTACTACGTCTTCTAATTCAACGGTGTGTTTCACTTGAAACCTTTGGTCGAGATTATTGAAGTATTTATAATATTCATCAGCAGCACTTCCTTTTGCCCAATTTATTAAATCCATTCGTTCTTTTTTGTCATATGGTAAAAAATAAACAAGGTTGGAATCTTCCTCCACTTTCCTGAATGTAGAAACACCCAAATCTTTTTTCATAATTTCATGGGGAGGAGATGGAATAAAATCCTTAAGAATCATCGGTCCGTTGTGTATTGATATTATTAAAAAATCCTCAATTTTTTCTATGTGTTCTATCACTTTACATCTTTCAGCGTTTGCACATTCCATAAGAAGAACTTCTGGAAACACAAAGGCGTATTTTTGGTTTAATTTCTTCATTTCTTCTACTGTTACGTGTTCAAAAACACAACGATCAAAGATCGCGCATTGTTTTCCTGTTTCGATTATGCTTGAATCGGTTGCTGCATTCATCTTCATAATATCCTCCTATTGTAGTTTTGACATACTTCGTCCTTGAACTGCACCTGTACTTTTTAGTGCTAATAAAATCCAGTGTGTAGATTAGGTTGAGCACGATTGAAACTCAACTTGTTACTTGCTAAAAAGATAATTTCGTGCAGTGTTTATTGCCGAGGTGTTATTTCCCATGTATCCGTTTATGACACCCACCGCACACAGCGGTTAGGTCGCTGAGTCGTTCCCTACCGATATGTTTATATGTCTCGTGATGCACCTGTGTCGCGGGTCTCTTCTTACACTTCCGACATTTATATCCTGCACGTTTCATAATTGTACGGCGTTTGCCTTGCCACTGCTTTGTTTTTCGGTATCTGCTATATGATTTCTTTTTCATTCGTCTATCCTCAAAATTGGATTTGAAGTGTTAAAACACATCTACATATTAGTTATTATCATGATAACATATTGAAATAAGGAAGTCAAAGAGAATCACATTGAATCTGCGATGTAAGAGGCGCAATGAATTGCGCGACTACAAACGCTGGTACTCTTAAAATCAACGAAATCGGCGTAATCCGTATAATCCGAGATTCAGATTTCACACTTGACACAACCCACATTTTCTGCGAAAATAGCCCCATGCCACGCAAAAACAAGATTCTCAATATCGGCGATACAGCGCCCTCATTTTCACTGCCATCACATCGGCGGCAAACTGTTTCACTTGCGTCTTACCGCGACGAACAACACGTGATTTTGACATTTTTTAGAGGGACATGGTGACCAAACAGCCGCCGCCAGTTGGCTGCATTACAAGAACATGCGAATGATTATGCAGAACATAACGCTACACTGATCGCTATTGCGGGACAGTGGCCTCGTGAATTACGTGGTTTTGCCGAGCGGAACGGAATTACGTACCCACTATTGGTTGACAAAGATCGGAGCGTTATCAAGAGTTATGGCGTCTACCACTGGCTCAGTTTTGAGGCTTACAACATCGCCAGACCAGCCACCTTTCTCATTGACAAACTCGGGACAATTCGGTATATGTATATTGGGTCGCATCAATTCGATTTAGTTGATCATGCTGAGGTGCTTGAATGCTTGAAATCAATAGATAGTGGCAAAAATGATTTTGAATTGCAGTGAAAATATGGTATACTAATGTATGCTTAGCATTGTAGCAGATGTATCAGGTTTCGTTAAAGTCATGTAAGAGAAAGCAGAAGCACATCCTTTGGGAACAGTAAGGTCTTCATGGGTTTCATAAGTCTGGTATTTCTTGAGATATACATTACACCGAAATATTGCCTCTGTTTAATGGAATAACCATGAAGAAACTTATATTCTCTTTCTCAGGGCGAATTAATCGTAAAACGTTTTGGTTATGTTCAATTTTGTGGTTAATCTGCTTTCTCTTTTATATAACATTTATCGCGTTTCTTTATGGTGCGGGATACATATCTGTGTTTTTTTATAACGTCTTATTTATATGGGGAATGTTAACAAATGCGCCATTTTGTATTAAACGATACCAAGATAGAGGTAAACCCGCAGGGAAGCTGCTAAAATGGTCAATTATTTGGGGGTCTGTTGCTTATATCGCAAATTTTTCAGGTAAAATTGCAAAGCAAACGGAACAGTTCCAAATTACTGGTGAATATAATCTTGAACCAGTGAATCCTTATGATGATCCTTTAGGAACTTTTGCGGGAATATTTTTTTTAGGTGTCTTTGTTTTTATCATAATTGCTTGTGGATGTCGTAAAGGAATGGATGGACCAAATCAATACGGTGAAAGGCCTAATTTCTTTTCAGTGAGTAATTAAATAACCAGGACCTACGCACAAGCGGTAGGCGCTGAATCGTGGCAAGTCATTGGACTGGTAATGAACAAACTACTTAATGAACAAACTACTTATAGAGAACTTACGTAACGTGAGTTTGATAATTAGATTGAATATAGATGTAGGTTGGGTAGAGCGAAGCGAAACCCAAATCAACGGTATGAATGCCTGTTGGCATTCCCCGGGTGTCAATTTAAGAACAAATGGTTGAATTATCTCTTGTGGGAGGGGTTTGTAACCCCGATTTTTAAGATTCAAGCAGTTAAATCCAAATCAACGCCAAATGCGCGTATGGCATTTGGCGGGGTTGAAAACCCCTCCCACAAGAAGATGAATCCTTAAGTTTACACCTATGGGTAGAGCGAAGCGAAACCTAACAATTCAACCGTCTTGAGAGTAATAAAGAGTTAGGTTTCACTTATTTTTTCGGAAATATCGACCCCAAATAGGTCAACAACCTCTCTTTAGGGTCTGTTTCTATTGTAGATTTCCGTTCTACCCAACCTACGGGATTTATCAAACTCACGTTACGTAAAATAAGGGGACCATCGTTGGTCTAAATGCCCCAGTAGAAACATTATCAATTTGAGGATAGTGAGGTCTATAGT
Source organism: Candidatus Poribacteria bacterium (assembly GCA_021295735.1). Lineage (GTDB taxonomy): Bacteria > Poribacteria > WGA-4E > WGA-4E > WGA-3G > MSPOR6. The sequence goes on from JAGWBU010000050.1 coordinate 31,055, forward strand.
TTTATTCGGAACACAATGATACAACAAACCAAAGGCTAAACAACGGTTTTCGATTAGAAACAGATTTCAGTTTATTACGATGGATGAAGGGCATGTAGCGTTTATGCAACGCGCATTAACTTTGGCAGAACAAGGAAGGGGACGCACGAGTCCGAATCCGCTTGTCGGTGCGGTGATTGTTAATGCTGGAAAAATCATTGGTGAAGGATATCACCAGAAAGCAGGCGAGCCACACGCTGAAGTTCACGCGTTGCGCGCAGCTAAACAAAAAGCAAAAGGTGGTATACTCTATGTGAACCTTGAGCCTTGTTGCTACTGGGGACGGACACCTCCTTGTACCGAGGCACTCATCCAAGCGGGAATTACACATGTTTACGCTGCACATTTAGACCCGAATCCGAAGGTTGCAGGAAAAGGTATAAAGCAGTTAGAGGAAGCAGGTATAAAAGTTGACGTAGGATTGTGTGCAGAAGCAGCGAAAAAACTAAATGAGTTCTACATAAAGCATGTGAAAACAGGTTATCCGTTTGTTATACTGAAAATGGCGATGAGTTTGGACGGGAAAATCGCAACGTCCACCGGTGAATCGCAATGGATTACATCTTCAGCATCACGGCAAAAAGCGCATAAAATACGGGATGAGGTAGACGCCATTCTGGTCGGAATTGGGACAATTACAAGCGATAATCCTGCTCTAACGACAAGACTACCGAACAAACAGGGGAAAGACGCAACGCGGATTGTTTTAGATTCACACGGACGAACACCTACATCAGCAAAGATATTCAATTCGTTGAGTGAGGCAGGTGTTATTATTGCTGTTACACCACAAGCATCTGCCAAAAACATTGCTACTTTAGAAAAGGCGGGTGCTGAAGTCATAACCACATCTGTGAAAGGTGGACGGGTCTGTTTTAAAACGTTGATGGAGACATTAGGCGCACGCGGCATAACAAGTGTTTTGGTAGAGGGCGGTGGTAAAGTCAACGCGAGTGCATTAGCGTCAGGTGTTGTGGATAAGGCAATATGTTTTGTGGCACCTAAATTCATCGGAGGCAAAGAAGCACCAGGTGTCCTTGATGGTGAAGGTATTAAACGTTTGGCAGATGCACCGGAATTAGAACGAGTCACTATCACCCAATTTGACTGTGATCTATTGATTGAGGGGTATTTCGTTAAATAATGTTTACCGGTATTATTGAAGAAATTGGCACAATTACCGAAGTACAGCCACAATCCAACGGTATAACTGTCAAAATTAAGGCAGAAACGGTGTTGGAAGATGCCAAAGTAGGTGATAGTATCGCTGTTGACGGCCCGTGCTTAACAGTGCGCGATCTTGAACAAGAAGCATTCGTAGCTGATATCAGCGAAGAGACCCTCCGCAGAACAACTTTACGTTCATGTAAAGTCGGTACACGTGTCAATCTGGAACGTTCGCTTCGGTTAGGTGATCGTATTGGTGGGCATTTGGTATTAGGTCATGTTGATGAAATTGCGACCATCAGCGGATGGAAAAACGAAGGCAGCTCTTCAATCATGCAGGTAACAGTAAGTCCAAAAGTAAAACCCTACATCGCCTATAAAGGTTCTATCGCTGTTGATGGCGTAAGTTTAACTATCGCGAACGTGTCCGATAATAAATTTGAGGTGGCACTCATTCCTCATACTTTGCAAGTTACAGCCCTTAGCGGAAAACGAAACGGCGATATCGTGAACATTGAAGTTGATGTGATGGCGCGTTATATTGAAACCCTGATGCAAAACCAGGTCCCGCCATCGCAGACACTTGATTTAGAATTTTTACAAAAACATGGATATGGTTAAGGAACTGAAACCCAAAATACATCATGAAATTTAGTACCATTCCCGAAGCCCTCTCTGCTATTAAAGCTGGTGAGATGATTATTGTTGTTGACGAACCTGACCGCGAAAATGAAGGCGACCTCATTATGGCGGCGGAAAAGGTAACAGCAGAATCCATCAACTTTATGGCAAAGCACGGGCGCGGATTGATTTGCCTTCCCACCTGTTCCGAACGTCTCGCTGAACTCCAACTAAATCCGATGGTCTCGGATAACACCGCACAGATGCAGACTGCGTTTACTGTGACGATTGACGCGAAGGAAGTCACCACTGGAATTTCTGCCCAAGAAAGAGCCTACACTATTCGGAAATTTGTTGATGAAAACGCTGTTCCATCAGATTTTGTGAGACCAGGACATATCTTTCCATTAGAAGCTAAACCGGGAGGCGTGCTACGCCGCGCAGGACACACGGAAGCAACGGTTGATTTGGCACAACTCGCAGGATTATACCCAGCAGGTGTTTTATGTGAAGTCCTCAACGATGATGGCACGATGGCACGTGTCCCTGAACTATTTGAATTTGCACAACACCACGACCTCAAAATTATCACTATTTCTGACCTTATCGCATATCGCCGCCGCACCGAAACCCTGATAAAACGGATTTCAACAGCGGAAATTCCGACTGTTCACGGAGAATTCAAACTTCATGCTTATGAAAGCAACGTTGATGGGTCGCCAACACCGGGTGAGCCAGCTGATACACACGTTGCGTTAACTAAAGGACAAATTGTGGATGGAGGTCCTATATTAGTTCGGGTGCATTCGCAATGTTTAACAGGCGATGTTTTCGGTTCACTCCGTTGTGATTGTGGTGAACAACTCCAAATAGCGCTTCAAAACATTGAGAAAGAGGGTAGAGGCGTGCTGCTGTATATGCGTCAGGAAGGTAGAGGCATGGGACTCAAAGACAAAATTCGCGCGTATCACCTCCAAGACAATGAAGGTTTAGACACTGTTGAAGCGAACGAACGCCTCGGATTTCCGCCAGATTTACGCGATTACGGTATAGGTGCGCAAATACTTGTTGATTTAGGCGTTGAAAAGATGCGGCTTATGACGAATAACCCTCACAAAGTCAAAGGGTTATCAGGTTATGGGTTGGAAATCGTTGAACAAATTCCCTTGCAGACGACCCCGAATCCATATAACAAGCGTTATCTACAGACAAAACGAACAAAATTGGGACATCTCCTCTAAAATATACTATAGTTTGGACAATTCTTGTCTCGTGGAAGTTGGGTTTTAACGGAAATCTATTTTTTTAAGAGTTTCGAATATCAGTGGAACACAGCGAAAATTGCCGCACTCCAGCGGAGTGCTATGTCTATAGAAAACGTTATGCCACATTCTTGCACTCCAGCGGAGTGCTATGTGTCGGAAATCACATGCCGCTCCGCTGGAGCGGATATATCGGTTCATAAAGTGGCTATAAACATTTTGCTCCGCTTGAACAAAGAGGGTTCCATTATGTCCGTTATGTGTTGATTGGGTGAAATAAGTGGTGAACTAATTTCTTATATCATCTCACGTTTTTAAAATTGCCCAAACTATAGCGAATTATAAGCGAATTTTATTGTAGGAACGATAACTATGCCAAACATATATGAAGGTGACCTAAATAGCAGCGGACTCAAATTCGGAATCATTGTAAGTCGGTTTAACAGTTTTATCACGACAAAACTTTTGGATGGCGCACTTGATGCTATTAAACGCCATGGCGGCAACTTAGATGAAGTAGACGTTGTCTGGATTCCTGGTGCTTTTGAAACGCCAAGTATCGCCAAACAACTTGCCGAAAGTGAGCGATACGATGCACTTATCTGTATTGGTGCTGTTATTCGCGGTGCTACACCACACTTTGATTATGTTGCGGGTGAAAGTGCCAAAGGCATCGCGCACGTTTCTCTGAATACTGGTATCCCTATTATCTATGGAATTATTACCACAGATACGATTGAACAAGCGATTGAACGCGCAGGTACAAAAGCCGGGAACAAAGGTGCTGAAGCAGCTGTAACCGCAATTGAAATGGCAAACCTTCGCAAACAACTGCAAACGCTTGATTCTTGAAGCACTTGTGATACTAAAATTAACCTAATTTGCAGAGCAGGGTCTCCATGCTTCATCCTGCGGGGAGGCGAAAAATCCTTGCACTATTTGAAACGCAAACACTTTTGATGGAGATTAACGATGCAATACGACAAAAACAGATACCAAATATGGGCACTACCTCACCCTCTGGTCTTATTCTGGATACTAAACCCGGCTGCGATAATCAATGAACTGATTTTGGGGCAACGGTTGCCAAAGATAATGTTGATAGACGCAGAAAGTGATGCACCTTTTGCGGAACGTAGTTATATTCCGTGTCCTCACTGCGAAACACTAAATGATGGTCGTATATGGGGAAAAGGAAATGCACTCGGACATTGGTTTGGGTTTGTTTGTCCAAATTGCCATCAAATAATTCCGTGTCTATGGAGTTTATATAGTTATGCTGTCTTGGCGGTTACTTATCCACTGTGGTATTTTCCTGCTCGGTTCTTCCGCGATAGATGGATAGCGAAAGAAAAAGCAAGATTGGCAACAGTTCTTGAACGTCCTTTAATTCAAGCGAATGAAGTAAATTGGCTTTTAATAGGCATTTCCTGTTTGGGTGGATTCATGTGGTTGATTATGGGGTTTATTCCGGAGGTGCGGAATGTCTTGAATGGAGAAGAATGGGATTTTATAATGTTGTTTGTTATTCAGTTGCCACTTTGGTTGGTAACAGGCTTCTGCTGGGGCTTGTTTATGCGTATTTTCATGAATAAGAAGGGGAAGGGGAGACGCTAAATCCAGCGCTAACCGTAAAGTGAGCGCGGCACTGACCGTCCCGATAACCTACAACTGCTCTGCGGTGCGTGTAATTCAACGACAGGCAACGGCACGCAGGCATAACTCATCACCCGATTGAAAGAACAAGGTGTGTTACAGTAAACAGATGCGGTAAAAGAAAATGATTGCATAGGTGTCAATTTAGTCCCACATTGTAGGACGGGGTCTCTGTGCCCCGTTATCACATAGGACATGCCAGGCAACGGGCGGGCACCAAATCAACGGTATGAATGCCTTTTGGCATTTCCCGGAGACCCGCCCCTACAATAGGGTAGGGTTTAGTTAAGCAATCATGTAAAAATTTGAAATAAATTCTTAAGTTGACAGTTATGGATAAAACATAAATGATTGCAATTGTAGACTACAAAGCTGGAAACCTTACAAGCGTTGCGCGTGCTTTGGACCACCTCGGCTATGAAAACCAGATCACGGATGATGCGGAAACCATTCTTGATGTAGAACGCGTTATCTTTCCCGGAGTCGGTGCTGCAAAAGCGACTATGGGAAACTTGCAGGATCGTTCTCTTGACGATGTGCTTCTCAAGTTCTACGAATCTGGCAAACCGATGTTAGGCATCTGTATCGGCATCCAAATCCTTTTTGAACACAGTGAAGAAGAAGATACTGAGTGCCTTGGACTGCTATCGGGTCACGTGAAAAAATACCCTGTACATAAGCGACTCAAGGTGCCACAAATCGGATGGAATGAAGTCCAGCAGGTTCGTCCGCATCAAATCTTTGAAGGCGTGCCGAATCCTGCTCACTTTTACTTTGTTAATGCCTATTATCCTGTTCCAGAGGTGGAAGAAACCATCATTGGGAAGACAACTTACGGTCTTGAATTCTGTAGTGTCATTGCCCATAACAATCTGGTCGCAACACAATTTCATTTGGAGAAAAGCGGTAGCGTCGGTTTAAAAATGTTGGCAAATTTTTTGAAATGGCAAGCGGGTTAACTCCGTTTTCTGAAGGATTTATAACCTGTAACTGCGCGCAAACGTCTCATGAGAACGTTATTTTTAGCACTCGGTGTGGTGTGTGCGAACATCATTGTATATGTATCGGGGATGTATCAATACTATCTTCCCGTTTCGCACCTTTATTACGGCGTGATGCTGTTAGCAGCAATTTACGAAAATTCTCGTAACCAGAATTTACTGCTTGGGTTGACAACAACTGCTAATTGGATATACGTTTTGCGATATCCACAGCAAATAGAGGGTATTGCTGTGGCGTTCCTATATCCGATTATCGGGTACATCTTGTCCACAACGATTCGTCAGTTGCGGATTCAGCGTTTGAATCGTGCTAAAGAGATGGATAAGATTAGTACTGCAAAGACCACGTTAGAAAAACGCGTACGCGAGTTATCGGTTGTTTTTGAAGTAAGCCAAGCAGCGGATGCTGCACTTGAACTCGAAGAACTCTTCCATAGAATTGTAGAAATCCTCTCTAAACGACTCGGTATTTATCGTGGCGCATTGAAAATCTATGAAAACGAAGAAATTGTGACATCCGTTGAGGTGAATTTAGGATTAACTGCTGCAGAACAAAAGCGCGGAACAGACCATCAGATAGAGGAAATTGAGAAACAGGTTTTAGCTGAAGGTGAAGCACGTGGCGTGCCACAGTATCGCATTCCACGTCCCTCCGTTAAGTTATTTCCGCCTGAGAAGGTTGAATCAAAAGATACGATCGCCTTTTGGGTCCTACCCATCTTTGTAGAGGAACGCGTTATTGGAACTTTGACGATTGACAAGGCAAAAGATGAGCTTTCGGCATCTGAAGACGAACAGTTATTAACGATCATTACTTCAATAATTGCACAGCGGGTCAAAATTAAGCAGACAATTGACGCATTGGTGCAATCGGAACGATTGGCGGCACTCGGTAAATTGGTGACGACAATAGCACATGAGGTCCGAAATCCGTTAGGCAGTATTCGGTTAGCAACACAACTTCTGAGTGAACCTGATGATCGGTTTGCACCGCTACCTAAAGATGAACGCACCGAAATTGACGAATATACCGCAATTATTATCAAAGAGGTAGATAGACTTAACCGCTCTATTGAGCAGCTGCTTGCTTTTGGCAAACCGGCAATCGCAAATGCGGAACTTTGCAATGTTCACGAATTACTTGATAACTGCCTCGCTACCTATCAACCCGAATTTGACCGATACAATATCAATGCCGTTCGTGAATACACGGCATGTCCGTCAGTGCATATCAATCAAGATGGCATAACACAAGTCATTCTGAATCTGTTTTCTAATGCAATTGAAGCGATGGAAGTCGGAGGGAATTTGACAATTCAGACGTACACAAAGCCAGAAACCGAAAACGTTTACATTCGCTTTCAAGACACAGGCCCGGGTATTCCTACAAGCGATGTTCCTAATCTTTTTGATGCGTTTTATACTACAAAACAGAAAGGGACAGGACTTGGACTTTATATTACTCAGAAGATTTTGGCAGAACACGGTGGCAGTATTGAAGTTGATACTTCTCTTTCATCCGGCACCGCTTTTATTATAACGCTTCCTTGCACAATTTAGTTTTCAGCTAACCGGTAAAATGGATACAAATTATGTCTAATTCAGTTCTAATTGCGGATGACGATCATAGTCTACGTTTAGTCTTAAGTGCTGCACTTGATAAGGCGGGGTATCACACAGTCAAAGCACGAAGCGGGAAAGAGGCTATTGATTTTGTTCAGAAAGATGAGTTTGATGTTATTCTCCTTGATATCTTTTTAGGAGATGCGGACGGACTGGAATTGATAGAACCTATTCAGAAACTGAATCCGACAGCGGCTATCATTATTATCACTGGACACGGGACAACACAGACCGCTATTGATGCAGCCAAACAACGCGCTTATAGTTATCTTACCAAACCGATTGATCTAAAACATTTGTTAGACCTCGTGTCGCGCGCTGCTTCTGCTACAAGCCAAACCAGAAATGTTAAAGCAGCAATTACTTCTATTGATGCTGATGGGAAAGGCAAAATGGTAGGGCAGAGTGCTGCCATGCAAGCGGTTTATCAGATAATTGGGCGTGCTGCTGTTAGCGATGAAACCGTCCTCATTATGGGGGAAAGTGGTACTGGTAAAGAATTGGTAGCAGAACTGATTCATCAAAATAGCCCGCGCAGTGATAATCCATTTGTGGTGGTTGATTGCAGTGCTATTCCTCCCAGTCTTATTGAAAGCACACTTTTTGGGCATGTCAAAGGTGCGTTTACAGATGCACATACTGACCGAAAGGGTAAGTTTGAACAAGCGGATAGTGGAACTATTTTTCTTGATGAAGTTGGGGAATTGCCTATTGATGTGCAGATGAAGTTGTTACGCGTTCTCCAAGAACGAAAGATAGAACCGGTGGGTAGTAACGAAACACGACCTGTGAATGTGCGTATCATTGCTGCAACTAACCGAAAACTTGATACCGCAATATCACAAAAAACATTCAGAGACGATCTTTATTATCGTCTGAATGTCGTGCCGATTTCGCTACCACCTCTTAGGGAACGTAAAGAGGATATTCCAGAACTCATTGACCTTTTCACAAGCCGATTTGCGCAGGAATATCAACTTCCAAAAATTGGCATTTCCGCTGAGACAATAAAGAAACTCATAGAATATGAGTGGCCTGGCAATGTGCGTGAACTTGAGAATGCTATCAAACGCGCGCTTGTGATGTGTTCTGGACAGATGTTACTGACAGAACATTTTTCACAAATTTTTGACAAACCGATTTCAGGTAGCACAACAGACAACCAAAATCCTAATCAACAAATTCACGCGCTTCTTCAAGGTGAAGTGGAGCGCTATTTGGAATCCGATGTGGATGCAGGACAATTATATGCTGCAATTCGATCGATTTTCGAGAAACCACTCTTTAAAATTGTCCTTGAACACACTGGCGGCAACCGCAGCAAGGCATCAGAGATACTTGGGATCAACCGAAACACCTTGCATACCAAATTAAACGAGTACGACATCAAATAACAGTTTTGAATTCTAAAATAAAATGAATAAAATCAAATTGAGATCATACTAATGGACATAGGAAAAGTTATTGGAACAGTTGTCGCAACGCGAAAAGACCCGAGTTTAGAAGGCACACGCCTTCTCGTCGTGCAACCTTTGGATGAAAAACATAATCCTATTTCCGAACCTCTTGTCGCAGTAGATACACTACAAGATGCGGGGGTAGGAGAAATAGTCTACATAGTTACCGGAGGCGATGCGGTAGGTGTTATACCCGGAAAGCGGATGCCGGTAGATGTGGCAATTGTCGGTATTGTTGATTCTCTCTCGCTGCTTGAAGAACCGGGCAAAACGTTACCGTAACATCGTGAAGTTTTAGTCTCGCGTTACGCGATATTATGCAAAATCTTGTTGGTTTTTATGTACCTTGCAAAAGTAATTGGTAAAGCCGTATCTGTGCTTAAGCATCCTGCATATAAAAATCGGACGCTGCTGCTTGTCCAACCTTTGAGTCTGAAATCCGAACTTGTCCGCACACCAACAATTGCTGTGGATTATGTGGGGGCAGGTGAAGGCGACACGGTAATTGTCGGTGCCGGTCCCGGTGTTGCACAGGAGGTTTTTGGTATAGAAAATGCCCCAATCCGAGAACTCGTAATGGGTATTGTAGACCATTTTGATGTGGAATTTCTGGAGGAAACAAAATGGCACGAGTAAGCAAAGAAAATCCTTTTAACCTCAGTCTTTTGTCACAGAGTTTTACTGTTATAGGTCCTACACTCCGAAAAGACCTATTTTGCGTTTTCTGCTTACTATTTATCTGTTTAACCCTAAATGCTTGTAACCTTGCTACGATATTATCAACGCAGTATAGTGAAAATATAGCACAAGCCAATTACGGGACCGAAGCAAACCATCCCGGTCTGAATGATGGAAACCTCGAAACTGTAGCAACTATTCCGGCAAGGAATGATCGCAACTTTGTCATCCGATTTGCTGAAGTAAACCCGGTCCGCAAAATTGTCATTCACAACGAAAACTTGTTCCGATTTGAGATGGACTACCTGAACCATGAAACCGGTAAATGGGAAACCTTCCATTCTGTCATTCAGCGGCGTAACCTTAAAGGCAAGCGTGCCCAATCCGAGTTTGTCTTTGACAGATTGAACTTTCGCACACAGATGATACGGATTACCGTAACTCGGACTGTAGATGACATCGTTGTGAACAAATTTGTCACCGATCCTGGAGACAAAGTGGTGAACCAGCGTAAAACGATGGCTGGCCAATACTTACCTCACTACCGAGTGGTCCGACCTTCCATTGCTCAAATCCGAGAAATTGAGGTCTATCACCTCGCCCAAAATAAGTGATCTATAGTAAATTTTACAAGTAACGATAAACTTTGATCGACGCGCTTACATAGCGCGTTTACCAGTTGATGTTTAATATTATGATTTCAATGATGAAACACATTACATTATTAACAGTCATTTTACTCCTTATAAATATAGTGTCTTTTTTTGCTGTTATCTCTGTGGAAGCTTCCCCAGTTACCCCTAATAACCGATCACATATTAGGGGAATATCACACAGTAGCGGAAAGATTGAATTGGTAAGTGCTACATCCCAAGGGGTAACGATTCAACTTGCTATCGCTGAATCAGATTTCGAAATAGAAACACAGGAACGTAGTGGCAAACATTTTCAGACGCTCTCATTCCCAGAATGCCGTTTCACAACAGAACATGGAACCCACCGTCTACCTATGCAGACTGCCCTGATTGGGGTTCCAGCAGGTGCAAGTTTTACGTTACGTGTTGTTGAAAGTAGTGACTTTAGCATATATAAACTTCAACACACGCTCGCGGATCGTAGTGTTTATTTCGGGCAACACAATTTTAATGCAGCGGCGCCAACATCAGAGAAGGTTTATACAACCGATCGTTTTTTTCCACACAACCTTGCTGAAATTAGAACGGCAGGATGGATTCGGGAAAACCGCGTTCTTCCTATCCAACTAAATCCGGTTCAATATAACCCTGTCAGTGGCGAGGTTCGGCTTTACCACCGCCTTGTAGTCGAGGTGCAATTCAACGGGTTAGGTAAAGCACCGTCAGCGTTTCAAGGATTCCCTCGTCCAGAATCTTCTATTTATGAGGAAATGTTCGGGAATCTACTGATTAATCCACAAACTGCTAAGCAGTGGCGTTCTCCAGTTATGGGTGAAATTCAAGGGAACAATGTTTCCACAGTTGGGACACTTACTGAGCGCAGTCCTGCCTTTTCTCTACCCAGTGCCCCCCCAATTACCTCGCCTCGCTATAAGATCACTATTACTGAGTCAGGCATGTACCGCATTGCGGCAAGCGACTTAGCAGCAGCTGGAGTTGATATAACTACTATCAGACCTTCCTCATTGACAATGTCAAACAAAGGAAAACAAATCCCGCTTCTTGTGCGGAGAACAAGCAGTGGACAATCAGCAACAGAGGATGGGATTAATTCCACTGGGTTTGATAGCAACAGTGAAATCATTTTTTTCGGTCAACGCCACGGTGGTGAAAAAACTTATATTGATCCATATTCAGATGAGAATGTCTATTGGCTTTCGTGGAATTCAGGACCGGGACTGCGGATGGAAACAAAAGTGGTTTCAACAGATACATTCGGAAGATATGAACCTAAGAACTTCCTCACACGTGTCCATTTTGAAAAAGATAATCAGTTTAGACGTTTTAAAAATTTTGGTCTTGCAGCAGGAAGTGAATATCAACAAATTAGTGACGGTCTCCAAGAACGGCGATTCACACTAACAGCCTTACCTGAGTTGCCAGACGATAGTTGGTTTTGGGCACAACTCAGTGCACCACAAGTAAGAGGCTTTCCTTTTACGATAACCGGTGTTGCGGGAACAGCTGAAAAAGCTACCGTACGGATTGCGCTCCACGGCAGATCAGAAGATGTGCACTTTACTGAACTGTGGCTGAATGAGGATATTGTCCTTGGAGGACCGCGATGGGAAGGAGAAACAGAATTCCAATTTGAGAATCAACAGATTTCCCAATCCGTTCTCAAAGATGGTAGAAATACAATTAGCGCGGTTAATCCTGGGGGGAGTGGTCTGGATCTCATCATGCTGAACTGGTTTGAAATTGACTATTGGCGAACTTTTGAAGCAAATGCGGATGTTCTGCCTTTTTCAATTACATTACTCCCAGACGATGAAACCGGCAACGTTAATCCTAATTTTAAAGTTGAGTTAAAGAACTTTTCCAATCCTAACATTGAGATTTATGGTATTGATGGCACGCGGTATGTTGGTTTATCACCGATAGAAGATGAAGATCGTCCAGGCATCTACAATGTCGTTTTTCAATCTTCACGGATAGGCGGCGTGTCGCAAAACCGATCTGCTGTACCACTTGATACAGATATCCAATATATCGCGCTAACAAGCGACAAATACCTAAAACCTAACAAAATCATCAAGGACACATCATCGGATTTAAGCGGTCTACACAACGGTGCAGATTACATTATCATTACGGATACAGAATTTATGCGAGATGTGCAACCGCTTGTCGACTTTCGAATCCAGCAAGGAATGCGGGCTAAAGTGGTGGATGTCCAAAATATCTATGATGAGTTTAATCATGGAATTTCCAATCCTTATGCGCTCCGCGATTTCCTTAAGTATGCTTATGAAAACTGGCAACCGCCAGCACCAACCTATGTTTTGTTAGTTGGGGACACAAGCCCAAAAGACAAGGTAAGTTTTGTTCCTACAATTCAGGTGCAAATCCCGGGTTACGGTTCATCTGCGAGCGATCACCAATTCGTCACATTTCGCGGCGATGACAGTTTCCCGGATATGCTTATCGGAAGAGTGCCAGCAGCAAATAGTGTAGATGCGCGGATATTCGTTGAACGTACCATCAACTATGAAAATACTGCCGAAGTAGGTCCTTGGCACAAACGTATACTTATGCTCGCGGGCTCAGATAAAAGATTTCACGCCCAAACCGATGAACTGATTGAAGTGAGAAGGCTCCCGGAAAAATATGAAACTAAACTAATCTATGCGCCTCCTACTGCAGAAGATGAACTGACCTTAGGTGAAGGCAGCACTCCTGTTGGACGACAGGTTATTGATGGTTTCAACGATGGAGCGACTCTTGTTAATTATATCGGTCACGGTGGTGGAGGCGTTTGGTCATCCAGTCGTATGATGGATTTAGAGGATCCAGAAAAAAACCTAACAAATATATCGCGGCTTCCCTTTGTTATCAGTATGACGTGTTTCACGGGTGAATTCGACAGTCCATCAGGCTGTCTCGCGGAAGCGTTGCTTCGTTCGGAAAGTGGTGGTGCCATCGCGGTCATCGGCGGAACGAGCATCGGACTATTAGATGGGGACCATCTTCTCAATAAAGAGATTTTTGAGGTTATTTTTAATGACAACACACAACATATCGGTGGCATTCTCGCCGAAGCGAAGACACAATTTCTGATTAACTTCCCGGGATTCCTTGATCTTACGGAAGTTTTTACCCTTTTCGGTGATCCAGCGACTCGGTTGAGATTGCCGCACACGCAGATGCAAGTCACAGTTGATTTAGATGAGACATCTGATCCGGAAAATTTCAAAACAGAAACATTACTATCTATTTCTGGAACGCTACCTAACCCCGATTTTAGTGGAGATGCCGAGATTACTGTGCTTCCGAATCCGCCAGACAGAAGCATAAAAAAGAAACGTTCAAGTCGTAATCCTCCGGATATGGTTGTTCGTCGTTCTATAGACGACGAACCTCGTATGGAAACTGTGTCGGTGATTGATGGAAAGTTCGAAACACAAATACGGATTCCTTACAACAGCGCATTTGATGCGCTGAAGTTGAGAGTTTACGCGTGGAATGCTGAAGAAGACGCAATTGGATATATGGATTATACCCCTCTTAATCGATACATCAAAAACGTCCGTCTTGAACCTTATCCTGTTGCCCCCGCCCAACCTGTCCATATTTATGCTGAGGCAGTTAATCCAAGTGTAATTGACGAAATAACCCTCTATTGGAGTTTTTTTGTCATAGAAGATCGTCGTACAGAGGCAGATGCAATCCCGATGGTTTTACACGAAGGAAGTACCTACAGAACTGAACAACCTATCCCCGCGCATCTATCAGGTGACCTAATTGATTACTACCTACTTGTCAAACCGAAGGATGGGCGTATTCTTCACACAAAGGTTGTTACCTATGAAGTTGGTGAAGCGGATCTCACCGTTTTAGAACATACTATCAACTGGAATTCCGCTGCACCTTTCTTGCTTTCCGCGCAAATTAGAAACCGCGGTTCTCTTCATGCCAAAAACGTGCCTGTCCGCTTTTTTCAGATGCGCGTGACTGATGGTTCAGAAACGCAAGAAGTAACACTTGAGGCACTCCAGAACGCGACACCTATTGGAGAGGAACAGATTATCTCTGAAGTTCCTCCCGACGGTTCTGTTGTAGCGAGTGTCCCTTGGCAACCTGCCCTGGGTACATACCTTGTAACAGTATTTGTAGACATGCCGTCGGAAGAACAACCGAATGGTATTCTTGCTGAATTTAGGGAACACAATAACAGCGCATCACGGCAATTTATTAATAACCAACTCTTCCTTACTCCCGATAGTCTTAATACGCCGATTCAGAGCGCAGATGGCGTTTTTCGTATAACTCTACCGCCAGAGAGCCTGCAAACACATCCAATGATGACGTTTGAAACGGAAGAATTGACTATTACGAACCAACCAGATATAACACCTGTTCCCACAACAATTGAACAAGCTGTGCCTCTTGCCTATCGCCTTAACTTCAGTCAACAAACTGAATTGACAGGGACAGCAACGTTCATGAACACAACGGGTGCGGACTCGCATATCTATATGCGTGACGATGAAACAGGGAATTGGATTCGGGTTGGAAAGCAGAAAGATAACGGTGAAATAATTTCCGCGGAAGTTAAACTACCGGGGACGTTCGCACTGCTCTCCTACACAGATTCTCACCCACCAACATTGGAATTAACCGTTGAAAATCAGGGATTCATTGATGGTGATTACATCTCCGATATGCCCACTATTTCTGCGAGAATAGAAGACGCAAATGGTATTGATCCTCGGCCCGAGAATATCATTCTCACCAAAAATGGTAACCGCGTCCCACAAGACGAGTACATAGTATCCGCTTCTCCTACAAGTAGCAACGTCCTCCTGATAACCTATTCCCCGGTTGATACGCTGCAAGCAGGTGAGTACCGAATTCGGTTACAGGCTCAGGATGCAAATGGTAATGTCGCAGACACCGATCGGACAGCAAGGGTCGCAGGTGGATTTGAAATAAAAAACATCGCTAATTTTCCAAACCCGTTCCGTTCTGGACAAGGCACTGGAAAAGGGACAGACTTCGCCTACTATCTAACAGAAAGTGCGGATAAAGTTACCCTCAAAATTTACACACTTACCGGCAAACTTATCACTACTATTGATACACTTGACGCGTCTACTTCTTACAACGAATACCATTTTAATGGCTTGGATGCCGATGGTGAACCGCTTGCGAACGGCGTCTATATTTACAAATTTACTGCTACCAAAGGTGATGATCGCGCTCAAAAGGTTGGTAAGATAGTGGTTCTCAAGTAGAAGGCAATTTAGTGGTAGAGATTCTTGTGGGAGGCGTTTTCAACGCCGATTTTCTTATGTAGCGTAAACTTTCAGTTTGCGCACACAATTCGGGCATAAACTAAAAGTTCGTGCTACAGCAGAAGACTTGCTGCAACTCAGATAACACACAAGCAAATCTTTCTAAAATACAGATGTACTATCTTAAATTGACGCCCTACGGTGCGATTGGAAACCGCAACCATAACTGTCAATTTAAAAAAATCTGGATTATCTCTTCTTGTAGGAGCGAGCTCCGGCTCGCGACATCGGACGAAGGGTCGCGAGCTGGGCCAAATTCCAAACGCGCATTTGACGTTAATTTGACAATGAATTGCGCGACTACAAACGGCATTTCTATAAATCAAGCGGCACCTGGCGTCTGTCCTTGTCTGTGTTGATGCGGCAAATATTTATGCACACCCCTCATATAATTATGATGTGCTACCAAACACCAATACATCGTAGTCCTGCCCGTTATACGTAAACTGATTTTTGAACCTTCCTTCACAAGCAAAACCCGCTGCTTCTAAAACTGCTGCCTTCTTTTCGGCACTGCTATCAACATAACACTGCACTTTCAATTGGGGAAACTTTAACGCTGAAAGTAACTCAGGTATAGAATCCGTAAAATTAGGGTGAAAAAAAAGATCAAGGATAGCAACGGCATTTCGCCACTGGCTGTCCCTACAGACCGTTGCCCACCCAACAATTGCCCCGCTTTCTGTGACCAACAGTTTTGCATCATCGTAAGCGTCATCAGTTTCCAAAGCGTGCTTAAAACCAAGAAAACCACCTTCCAGATTCGTTGGTCCAAAAACGTTCCATGTAAGGCTGCGAAGTGCATCCCATCCGACGATAGCGGACAACGCTGTTAACTTCGCCCAGTCATGCCATTCTACGGATTTCGGCTTTGCAGGCGCGGGTGAGAAATAGCGCTCTTCAAAATCCGTGTTCACATGATACTTCATAAAACCAGACTCTGTAAAAACGCTCTCAAATCCAAAACTGTGGTAGATATGGTAAGGATGACCACCGTACCCTGTTCCAAGGTATAGTGCGCGGCCATCTCTTTGCCGAAAATCTTCCATCTGATAAGCCATTGCGCCCTTACATGCTCCCTTTCTACGTTGGTCTGGCAATGTAAATACATGTCCTAAAATACCGATACCTTCATGTTCAACCGTCATGATGTTGGTAATTACGTTTCCGTCAATTTTCCCAACATAGAAGCGAGTTTCTAACGCATCAAGTGATTCCGTAACACATCGTTCAATATGCCATTTATAGTTCCCCGGTTTATGTCCGAGAAATTTCTTTATCTCTTCGGCATGTGGTTCATCAGGTACATCAATCATACCAACTTCCATGTTCTCGCCTGTTTTTAGCACTGTGTTTCCCAATTTTTTATACATTTTTCCCTCACATCCAGAAAATTTTAACTTTTAATATTTGACAAAATTTTTAAAATATCATATACTTAAAAAGATTAGGTGTCAAGAACGAACACCGTCTTTTAAATTGTATAAAACCTTATTGTTAAGAACTGAAACGGAGTTGATATGGAAATAGAACAGACACTGATTCTGGTAAAACCAGATGGTGTTCAACGTGGGCTTATTGGAGAGATCATTTCCCGCTACGAACGAAAAGGGCTAAAACTTATTGGGTTGAAATTATTACAACTTCCGCTCGTTAAAGCGGAAGAACTGTATGCTATCCATAAAGGACAACCTTTTTATGAACGACTCATCGAATTTATGACATCAACTCCTATTGTTGCAATGGCTGTTGAGGGTAAGAACGCTATTAAATTAGCCCGTCTCATCAACGGTGCAACTGATCCACTTGAATCTGCACCTGGAAGTATTCGCGGGGATTATTCAATTGACATCACATATAACCTTGTACATGCATCGGATTGTTTAGAGAACGCCAAGTGTGAATTATCTATTCTATTTTCAGCAGAAGAACTCTGTTAATACCGTTTAACTGTTATAACAATTTGTGTTCGTTGGCTTTTTATTTTAAATTCAAACGTCACTTTGAAAATTTTAATCCAGAGAGTGATATATGAGGTTAATTATTACTATAATTAATCACAGATAGTTGAAAAATTTTGGCTATCGCAAAGTGTTGGTACAGCAATTTGTATCCAACAAACTTTAATTTATATAGGAGGTTAATATGAATTTTGCTAATATGTTTAGAGGATTTAATAATGGCATACGTGTAGAGCGTTTTGCCTTCATCGTAATGGTGCTCACCATTGGAGTTGCTTTCAGTGTGTATGCTGGAAAAGACGATTGCACAAATATTGATGGTGATGGTGACAAACCTATTAAAGAGGTAGGTAAAGAAGATGTTGGCGTTGTGAATGATTACGATGAAGTTGTTGAAGAGGATGACCGTAAGGGTGTTATCTATCTCGCTCTAATAGGTGGAAGCCAACCGAAAGCAAACGCCTGTGGGCTTATTCCAAAGAATGATGCAGGCCAATGGACAGGTTGGGGTGGTCCCCTAAACTTTGATAATGTCACTATCGGTGAAGGTGGCGCTACCCGAAACCATATCGTCATCGGCGGCACCTATTTTGAGCGCGGTTTCGGCGCGCATGCCGTTGGTACTTTTGTCTACGATTTGACTGGCGATGATTACACCAAATTTGAAGCGTATGTCGGCATGTCCGATGAAAAAGCGGTAGCAGTGATTTCACTTTTTCTGTTGATGGAAAAGAGGCTTTCAAATCCGAGACGCTTAAAGGTTCAGATGGCGGCGAAAATATTGAAGCGGTCAAGGTCGAATTTGACATCCCCGCAAATGCCAAGGAACTCACAATCGTGATGGGCGACGGTGGCGACGGAATAGGCTGCGACCATTCAACAATTGGAGACGCTAAACTCCTTACCGCACAAGCACTTGCGGTTGAACCCGCTAACAAACTCCCTACAATTTGGGGGCATCTGAAAGCGCGCTATTAAACATTGCAGCATGAAAATAGGTATTACTTATATCTGCTCGTTTTACTTATAGCAGATTTTACAATTAACGGCATATTTTGATAGACACACCTACAAGTGAGTGTTGACTTATTTTGTTTCACTATAGTCAACTGGTAAATTAACTATATGTATTAGATTACGTTTTTATCAAAACTAATGGAGGTTAAGAACATTGAAACTTACTAATCTTTTTGCGATAAGCACCTTACTAATCGTCGGACTCGTTTTCAGCGTTTACGCTGACAAAAGCGACTGTACGAATCTTGAAGGTGACGGTGCCAAACCTATTACAAAGGTTGCCGATGAAGATCCCGGTGTCCAAAATGACTACGATACAGTCGTTGAAGAAGATGACCGAGATGGTGTCGTTTATCTCGCTTTAATTGGTGGAAGTCAACCGAAACCCAATGCATGTGGTCTCATTCCAAAAAATCCAGCTGGCGAATGGACAGGTTGGGGTGGCCCGTTAAACTTTGACAATGCTACTATCGGTGAAGGTGCAACTACCCGAAACCATATTGTCATTGGCGGCATCTACTTTGAGCGCGGTTTCGGTGCACATGCTGTTGGTACTTTTGTCTACGATTTGACTGGCGATGATTACACCAAATTTGAAGCGTATGTCGGCATGTCCGATGAAAAAGAGTCATTTCACTTTTTCTGTTGATGGAAATGAGGTGGTTGCAACCGAAACGTTGCAAGGTGCGGTAGATGGTGAAAATGTTGAGGCATTCAAAGTTGAATTTGACATCCCCGCTAACGCCGAAGAACTCACAATCGTTATGGGTGATGGCGGTGACGGCATAGGCTGCGACCATTCTGCAATTGGGGACGCCAAACTCCTCACGACGAAAGCAACCGCAGTTGAACCTGCTAACAAACTTCCCACAATTTGGGGACATCTGAAAGCACGTTATTAGGTTTTAATGTGTGAGGGCAGGTCTTCAGATTGCCCATTTCTACACCTTAAATACTGTCCGTGCTTACGTAATGTATTAAACCTGATTCAGTTAAGACGCATTGTGTATTGGCTGAATCAGGTTTTTTTCCAATTTGTTCAACCCTTCCGTCCAAGAAACTCCTTTGAAAATGATTGAATTCCAACGCTTGTTATGGTAAAATTACTTAAAAAACATCTACTGTATGAAGGAGTTTGAAAATGCCCCACCCCTCTCACAATCTGTTCAATACGCGCCGATCCCTTGGAAGCGAAAGGTTTGAGTGCGCCTACTATTCGCTTCCTGCTTTAGCAGAAGCAGGTGAAGGTTCGATTGAGATCTTACCTGTCAGTATTCGAATTCTACTTGAATCGTTATTACGGAATTACGATGGACATCAAATCACCGAACAGGACGTTATCAACTTAGCAAATTGGGATGCACATTCCCCGAAGGCAGCGGAAATTCCGTTCAAACCTGCACGTGTGGTAGCACAAGATTTCACAGGCGTTCCACTTGTTGTTGATATTGCTGCGATGCGGTCTGCTGTCGCAGAACTCGACGGCGATGCGCAAATGATTGAGCCGCTTGTACCTGTTGATTTGGTGATTGATCACTCTATTCAGGTTGATGCGTACGGCACAGAGAACGCTTTTCAATTTAACACCCGTAGAGAGTTTGAACGTAATAAGGAACGTTATGAATTTCTGAAATGGGGACAGCAGGCGTTTGAAAAGTTCAAAATCATTCCGCCATCTATCGGTATTGTGCATCAGGTAAATTTGGAATACCTCGCGCAGGTCGTGATGACAGAAGAATCGGTTGCTTATCCTGATACTGTTGTCGGCACAGATTCGCATACTACTATGATTAATGGATTAGGCATTGTCGGTTGGGGTGTTGGTGGTATTGAGGCTGAAGCGGCGATGTTGGGGCAGCCAGTATACATTTTGACGCCTGAAGTGCTCGGCGTTCACATGAAAGGCGAACTCCAAGAAGGCGTAACAGCAACGGATCTGGTATTGACTGTAACGCAACGACTCAGAGCGGCTGCGGTTGTTGGTAAATTTGTTGAATTTTTCGGTGAAGGTGTAGAAGCGCTTGCGCTGCCTGACCGAGCAACACTCTCTAACATGTGTCCCGAATATGGGGCGACTATTGGATTTTTCCCACCCGATGCTGAGACGATGAATTACCTCCGTCTAACCGGACGCGACGAAGCACATGTTGACTTTGTAGAAGCGTATCTAAAAGCACAAGGATTGTTCGGTATTCCGCGCCTCGGAGAAGTTAAATACTCCGATGTGTTGGAGATTGATCTCAGTGATATTGAGCCGAGCATCGCCGGACCGAAACGACCACAAGACCGAATCGCCTTGTCAGATGTCAAAAACACTTTTAATGAACTCCTCACGAAACCCATAGCAGATGATGGGTTTGGCGTAACGGAAGGGACAGGTGATGGCAATATCACTCACGGGTCAGTCGTTATCTCAGCAATTACAAGTTGCACAAACACCAGTAACCCATCTGTAATGATTGGCGCTGGATTACTCGCCAAAAAAGCGGTCGAGAAAGGTTTGCGCGTTCCCGACTATGTTAAAACAAGTTTAGCGCCGGGTTCACGAGTCGTAACTGAGTATCTGCGAAACACAGGATTATTGCCCTATTTAGAAAAGTTAGGCTATAACGTGGTAGGTTATGGCTGCACAACTTGTATTGGTAACAGTGGGCCTCTCAATGAAGTTGTTCAGGAAGCAATTGACACAGAAAATCTTGTGACTGCCAGTGTCTTAAGTGGGAATAGGAATTTTGAAGCGCGTGTACATCCAGAGATAAAAGCCAATTTCCTGATGTCGCCACCACTTGTCGTTGCTTATGGACTTGCCGGACGGATTGACATTGACCTCGCCACAGAACCCATCGGGCATAATGATGCTGGTGAAGCAGTTTACCTACGAGATATTTGGCCCACACGCCAAGAAATTGCTGATATGATTAGCGCTGCTGTTGACCGAAAGACGTTTAAGGAGATATACGAATCTATCGGTAATCAAGCGCCGGAATGGGAAGAACTCGCTGGTGCTACAGGTGTGCTTTATCCGTGGAACGAAAGAAGTACCTATATTCAACATCCACCATTCTTTGAAGGATTTTCACGCGAACCCGCGCAGATTTCGGATATTGTTGATACGCGCATCCTCGGCATCTTCGGCGATTCTGTCACCACAGACCATATCTCTCCCGCAGGTGCAATCGCAGCAGCCAGTCCTGCAGGCAGTTATCTGCAGGAATGTGGTGTTGAAACACAAGATTTCAATACCTACGGCGCAAGACGCGGCAACGACCGTGTGATGAGTCGTGGCACATTTGCGAACCGTCGTGTCCGAAACTTGATGACGCCCGATGTAGAAGGTGGATATACCGTTCAGTATCCACAAGGCACACAAACGACTATTTACGAAGCGGCACTCCATTATAGCGAAAACGATATTCCAACGGTTATTTTTGCAGGACAGGATTACGGTATGGGAAGTTCACGCGATTGGGCTGCAAAGGGACCTAAGCTGCTTGGGGTTAAAGCGGTTGTCGTAGAAAGCTATGAGCGAATCCACCGTAGCAATCTCATCGGCATGGGTATTTTACCATTGCAGTTTAAAGACGGTGAAAATGCACAGACGCTCGATCTTGATGGTAGTGAGATTATCAGCATCACAGGATTTGCTGATGACCTACAACCGGGACAAATGACAACGATGAAAATTGTCCGATCCAATGGTGAGGCGCACACAACGGAATTGCTTATCCGAATTGATTCACCTGTAGAGGTAGAATACTACAAGCATGGCGGGATATTGGATTATGTGATTCGGAATTTCTTGTCTATATAGTGCAAGCTATCTGCCCTCATGGGTAGAGTTTATTCCATTTTTTGCATCGCATTTTTTTGACGTAAGGGGTTAATATTGTGTCATTTTGTGATATTGGAAATTTAGTATGCTATCAAAAACCGTTGCTAATGGAGGATTTTGAGCATGGCAGAAACAATTGAAACTTTAGCCAACAGGTTAGACCGGTTGGAAAAAACGTTAGAAAAAGTAACCCTGCAACTTTCTTATCTTGTTGATGAACTGGTGCCAAACGCTCCGGATCATTACAAAACAAACACAGAGGTGCACACTTCTAACAAAGCAGACAAGAAAGAGGCTACCAAGATAATCAATGAACTCCTTGAAAAAATGGGAATTGCTGAAGTAGAACCAATTCCTGTTGAGGAGGTTCGCAAAAGTATGGCAAGCCGTATTCGCGCCGAGGATAACGAATTTAGCCGAGCAATTATTGAAGAACGTGAGAAATAACCGTGTATCATTTCTACTTTGATGCAAGCGCACTTGTCAAGCGGTATACCGAAGAGCTTGGCAGCGATAAAATTGATTACCTCTTTGTCAATGTTCCTTTAAACCGGTTAAGATGTTTGACTATTGGTGCTGCAGAAGTCTTTTGGATATGTGTTCGTAAGAAAAATGATGGACGTATCACACAGCATGAATTTACGCATGCACTCATAAACTTAACTCGTGAGGTAACCTCGGAAGCGTCAGATTTTGACACAGCATCTGTTCCAGATTCACTTGTTTGGGCATCACTAAATTTGGTTGAAACTTACTCTCTGAACAGCGTTGATGCGATAGTGTTGTGTTCTGCCTTAGAAGTCGCTACAGAACTTCGTAGTACGGGTGACAAACTGATACTTGTAGCATCTGATCAACGCTTATTGAGAGCTGCAAGAAATGAAGGACTATTAATTTTCAATCCAGAAATTGATCCGGAAGAAACATTAGACATTATAACCTTTTAATTGTGAGTTATTGGTCTGCGGAAAAATTTTATGTTTATCCGTTGGGCAGATGAGGCATCGCGCGCAACTTTCTGAATCGCGGATTTATCGGATGACGCAGATGGCACGGATTATTG
>JAGWBU010000050.1:54484-70559 GCA_021295735.1 Candidatus Poribacteria bacterium
ATCCGCGTCATCCGATAAATCTGCGATAATCCGCGATTCTGACAACACAACGCAGATTAAATCATTATAATGTCTATTAAAGACATGGCTTGATATACCGTAAAAATGCAAAACTAAATGTCATCAAGGATTTTTAAGAAACATCCGATATGAGCAATCTTCCTCCAAATAAAGACTATGTTTACAACGCTTTGTTACGCTACAATTACCTTCCTATAGGCAAAAAACATCCAGACGATATACCGTTCAAGGCTTTTTCCACCGAAGATTTTACACCTGATATTGCAAATGAAATGCTTGAAAGATATATGAGAAAAAGGCAGGGCAAAGAAAAAGTTACAGGCTACGATCAAATTGAATATCATGCTACTCGATTTAACCTTGTAACTCGCCTTTTCCATATTCCACACCCGTCTCCTTACGCTCGCCTATGTAAACGCATATCAGAACACTGGGATAAACTATCACATATATGTGAAAATCCTAACAGTCGTGAGAAGCCAGGAAGACATAATAAAGAAAGATTGATAATGACAGAATATGAAAGCCTTGAACAGATTTCTCTAATGAACTACAACAAACTTGCAGACGCAAGACACAAATTAAAAATTTCAACAGGGCAATTCTATCGAGTTAAAGCAGACATTGCGTCATTTTATCCTTCTATTTATACACATGCAATTCCGTGGATAGTGGATGGTCGTGATAAAGCAAAGGTAAATTCAGGTGTGGAACTATGGTACAACCAACTTGATGAAGCGCAAAGAGACATAAAAAGAGGGGAAACACAAGGAATACCTATTGGTCCAGCGACATCACATATTATCTCTGAATTCATTTTATTCAAGATTGATAAAGTGTTAAGCGATACTGGTTACTTGTTTGTTCGGTATATTGATGATTATGAATGTTATTGTGGAACTCGCGAAAAGGCAGAGGACTTCGTTCGGAAGTTGGAACAGGAATTACGAAAATGTCTCTTAAACCTCAACCCTAAGAAAGTGACGATTGAAGAATTACCCCTTGCATATGAAGACCAATGGGTCGTAACTTTGAGAAATAGTCTGCCATCAAAACAAAAGCCATCTCCTCAGGATATCATGAGTTTTCTGGATTTAGCAGTTGATCTTCAAAAACATTATCCAGAGGGAAGTGTTTTAAAATATGCTACACGTACGCTTGCTAACTCAAAGGAATTTGACGAAAATAGTGCTGACTTTTTTCTCAAGTACCTCATCGCCTTAGCAGTTCACAGACCCAGCGTTCTCCCGATTCTCTGTCAGGTATCAAAAAAAAATAATGTAGGATCAGATTTAGAGATATTCTCAGTTTTGGAGCAATCTATCAAGTTTCAGCGCTCTGATGCAATTTGTTGGAGTTTATATTTTATGGGAATCAACGGTCAAGAAGTCAACAACGATCTTGCCAAAAAAATTATTGAGACAGGGGATTGCATGTCAATGGGGATGCTTATCGCGTTAAAACAGCATCAGGAAAAAGTTGTTAATTTTATTAATACTACGATCACACCTGATTCATACTATCGCTGTGATCAGTACTGGATTCTACTTCATGAATTAGTGTCAGACTGTCCACAATTTAAACGTTACCGAGGGGATTCTGGATTAAAATTTCTCATAGAAAATAAGGTGCATTTTATTAAACCAATAGATCCAAAGAGCTAAGTTTTGAAATGAACTCCATAACCCCTGATATAGGGAAAATGCAATCCCTAATAAAACTAATACTACCAACCACATTAATCCTCATATCCCTCACCATCGGATGTGGTCCTGACTCTGAGTTTAAGAGTCCATGCATTGGGTCTTGGATTTCGCGGTGTGCTGCCAATACCGAAATCATTGTAATTGGTCCCTACAGGACAGAGTGTCCAAGTTTTTCTGGAGAAGATTGCTATCTCAAATTCAATGAGGAAAGACAGCGGTGGGAGTTTTTCTATGAAAGCATAAAGGGGTTTGACTTTGAGCAAGGATTTATCTATAGACTGAAAGTCAGTCTACATGAACGACCTGAGGGGATTCAAGATGTAGGAAAGTACGAATATCGTCTCATAGAGGTGTTAAGCAAAGTGGAGGCACCAATAGATGAGAGACCGCCGCGGAAACCTTTGACAGAATAGGTGTGTTTTGTAAACACACCTACCTTCCATGAATTGCTCGTAAATCTAACCGGGCATCTACATCATCCGACACAGCATTTGTCCAGTCCACATCGTCCATGCTTTGCAGGCTCATCAGTGCAACATTGACCATTGGATTTGAAAGCGAATAGTTGAGCAAAAAACTATCTACATCAACTTCTGACATCTCATTAGGAAAGCAGTGTTTCATGAGATTTTGGAAGACGTTGCTTGTCGTGGAGCGCATCAACACAATCCCCATCTCTTGTGCGACAGCATCGGGAATGACACCGCGCCTACCAAATGTATCACAAGTACTCTGATACATCAGGTTGTAATGAATTTGCATCATGTCAAACTCACCAGTGGCAATTAGTTGTTCCGTGCCGCCAGAAGGACCATCCGCAGAAAAACCGATAAACCGCACCTTACCCTCTTTCTTCAGTTTGAGGTATTTTTCCAAGCCGCCACCGTTCAGAATCTGTTCCGTTTCTTTGGCATAAAACCAACCCCCATGGAATTGGAGGACATCAATATAATCGGTGCGAAGACGTTGTAGACTGCCTTCCAAATCAGCTGCGATACCATCCGGGTCATACGCCTCTGTTTTCGTTGCAACGATACAAGCATCACGACGATCCGCTATCGCTTTGCCGATAACTGCTTCGCTGTAACCGCCTCCGTAAGTGGGAGCAGTGTCTATAAAGTTGAGTCCACAGTCTATGGCATAATGGATCATATTGACAAGCGACTTTTCATCATGTTCTGGACGAACTCTACCGCCGCCGTAGCCTATTTCTGAAACACGGAGTCCGGTTTTACCGAGTGTGCGATACTGCATAATAAGTGAATCTCCTCTTGCCTAATTGGGTAGAATGCATTACGGGTGGTCTCTGAACTGAACGTTTTTTAAACATAACCGTTTCGAGTAGAGCGGTTACCATTTTTAGGTTTCGTTCGGTTGCTCCGTTTGATACAATTCTCTCCAAATAGATTTTCGACCTGTTTAAAAACGGAATCGTTATCTGTAATTTTATAGTTAAGACCGCATCGGGCGATAACTTCGCCGAAACGCGGACTCATCAGACGCAGAATCAGGTGCAAATCACCTTTGTTGGCAAGTGCAATCTCCTTGAGGGTTTTTAGTTTGTTAAGGTTGTCAAGATCGGATTCCCGGATTATCACTTCAACGGCAGATGTTTGTTGTTCAGGAACAGTCTCTAAATCGACAATTTCGTTTGCTTGTATTTGACGCTCTTCTACTTCAGTTTCGTCATCAGAATTCCGATTTTTGCTACCGTTATGATTAATTCTGACTGTTCCCTCAATCCAAACTATCCTTCCTTCAAAGAGTTCACCTGCTTTTTTATATGCTTCTGGAAAAACAACGACCTCTATTGAACCCTCAAGGTCCTCAAACTCAAGTATTGCCATGGGGTCCCCCTTCCTGGTGGTACGATTTGTAACAACGGCAATCATTCCTGCTACAGAAACTGTGGACTCAATTGGGTGTCCGCCGAGGGTTTGTGTGCTTGCAGATGTGTAGTTTTCAATGATGTCTGTATATTCTTGGAGTGGATGTCCGGAGACATAAAATCCGAGTTGTTCTTTTTCCAGCTTAAGCCGTTCCAAAGGGTCATATTCCTCTGCCGCCGCAAGTGCTACAACTGTTGTCGGCATATCCTCTGTATCTCCAAAGAGGTTCATCTGTCCACGTTCGCGTACTGCTTGTGTGCTCTGCGCGGCTTTCATAATACTTTCCAAGTTAGCGAGGAGCTGCGCCCGATGTCCTTCAAGGTTATCAAACGCACCGCTCAAAATGAGGCCTTCAACAGCACGTTTATTGACTACTTTTGTATCTACGCGTTCGCAGAAATCTTGCAGTGATGTGAATGAACCACGTTCCTTCCGGGCTTCTACGATTGCGTCTATAGCGTTATCGCCAACACCTTTTACAGCAACAAGCCCGAAACATATATCGTTGTCATCCACTGCAAAATCCTTATTGCTGCTGTTGACATCTGGTGGAAGCACGTTGATTTCAATACTGAGGAAGTCAGCAAGTTTTGTACATTCTGCCCGGTAGCGAGTGATCTTGTCTGAGTCGCCTGCTTCTCCTGTCATCATTGCTGCCATGAATTCGTGCGGATAGTGCGTTTTCAGATATGCCATACGGTAAGCTAACATAGCATAGGCGACAGAGTGGGATTTGTTGAAGGCGTATCCACTGAACGGTTCAAGGAGGTCGTATATTTCTTCTGCATCTTTTTTAGAGATTTCATTTTTGAGGGCACCCTCAACGAACTTCTCTCGCTGCGCTTGGAGCAGCTCCGGGTTTTTCTTACCCATAGCGGAACGCAGCACATCTGCCTCTCCAAGCGTAAAACCTGCCATATCACGTGTGATCTGCATCACCTGCTCCTGATACACACACACACCGTAAGTCTTTTTGAGTGCGTTCTCAAGCAATGGGTGCATATATTCTACCTTTTCCAATCCATTTTTGCGATCAATAAACTGCTGCGTCATACCGCTTTTATTTGGACCTGGTCGATATAAAGCGGGAATTGCACAGAAATCCTCAAAGTTGTCCGCCTTGAGTTGCGTCACAACCCTATACATGCCGGGTGAAGTTTCAAGCTGAAACAAACCTGCAATCAATCCTTTGCTGATTAGAGAATAGACTTGTTCATCGTCAAAGGGGATGTCCTCTAACTTTATATCCTTGCCATGATTCGCCTGAATCATTTGTAGGCAGTCATGAATCTCCGTGAGACTGCGGACACCGAGGGAATCAAATTTGACAATACCGACATCTTCAACGATTTTGCCTTCAAACTGTGTTGCGACCTGGTCATTTTTATCCTTGAACAACGGCACGTAATTAGTCAAGGGACCATTTGAAATAACGATAGCGGAAGCATGACAGGAAACGTGCCGTTTCATACCTTCAACAGCTTTGCTGAGGTCCATCAATTCTTTGTTTTCTGGCTGTTCTGCAAGTGCTTGAAATTCGGGTACCTGTTCCAAGGCATCATCAAGTGAAATACCCGGGGTGCTGGGAATCAACTGCGTTAACTTCATGACATTTTCGAGGGGCACATCAAGTGTGCGTCCAACATCTTTGATAGCGGCTTTTGCTCCCATGGTTGCAAAGGTAGCAACCTTGCCGACAGAGTCTTGGCCATATTTATTAACGAGGTATTCAATAACGTGATCACGGGCACGGTCTGCGAAGTCAATATCAATATCAGGCGGGCTAATCCGTTCAAGGTTCAAAAAACGCTCAAAGATACAGCCATACTCCATCGGATTGAAAGTAATTACATCGAGTGCATACAAGACAAGGCTACCGGCAGCGGAGCCACGAGCGGTGAGCGGATATCCTTGTTCGTTAGCGTATTTAACATAGTCCCATACAATCAGGAAATATCCTGGGTAACCGGTTTTATTTATAATGTCAAGTTCATGATTCAACCTTTGGAGAACATCCGAGGAGAGTTCACCGCCCAATTTTTCACGCAATCCTTGGTAGCAAAGTTCTTTTAGGTAACTCTCATTTGTATGTCCTTCGGGCACATCATACTTCGGCATCACGCTCTTGCCGTAATCAAGTTTAAGATTACACCGTTTTGCAATTTCAAGTGTGTTGCTGATGGCTTCTGGCGGGTAATTCTTAAGCACTTCCCGCATTTCGTTGACATCCTTAAAATAGAAATGATTATCAAATCGCATCCTGTCTTGGTCGTTGACAGTTTTCTTTGTTTGGATACAGAGAAGCACATCGTGCATGTGGTGGTCGGATTTGCGGAGGTAGTGGCAATCATTTGTACCAACGAGTGGAAGATCAAATTCTCTTGCTAAATCAACCATTATTGGGTACGCATCAAGCTCTTTGTCAATATAGTGGTTTTGCACCTCAACGTAGAGGTTACGGGGCCCCATTACATCAATCAAGGTTTTGAAGTTTTGGATGCCCTCCTCCCGCTTGTCTGAAGTGAG
Source organism: Candidatus Poribacteria bacterium (assembly GCA_021295735.1). Taxonomy (GTDB): domain Bacteria; phylum Poribacteria; class WGA-4E; order WGA-4E; family WGA-3G; genus MSPOR6. The sequence goes on from JAGWBU010000050.1 coordinate 60,627, forward strand.
AAGTTGAGGTACCTGCCCTTGGATACAGCCCGTCAGCGCGATAATTCCCTGATGATATTCCCGTAAGATTTCCATGTCAATGCGCGGTTTACTATAGAAACCTTCTGTGTAACCCCGAGAGACTAATTCAAGAAGATTCCGATAACCCGTCGCATTTTCTACAAGGAGCGTTAGATGGTAGGGGCTGCCTTGGTCTTTTCCGCGTTTTGTTCGATCGCCTGGGGCAACATATACCTCACACCCAACAATAGGATTTACACCAGCCTCTTGTGCTTTAGTGTAAAACTCCCATGCCCCGAACATATTACCGTGGTCAGTGAGCGCAACAGCGGGCGTACTATTCTCAACTGCCCACTGAATCATATCCGAAATGCGGCATGCGCCGTCAAGCATGCTATATTCGCTGTGGTTGTGTAGATGGACAAATTCGGAAGACATGGGTTCTCCTGCTTTTATGTTTATGATGTATTTTACGATAAAAAATCGGTTTAGATTTCAACTAATTTACAGACATAATTATAGCAGAAAAGGAGAGTAATTTACACAACAAAATTTCCATCTTTTCGGATTGAAATACCGTTTAATATTGACACACCTTCTACGTCTTGCTATAATGGTAAATACTGCCAACTTGTAGTTTTTCCAAGTGTGCAGAATCTGTTTTTTAAACCTACGAATGCAAAAATCGAGACTTCTTCTCCTGTTCTTAACCCTGTTTTTTGTGATGCTTGGGTTTGGCATCATCATTCCAAACCTCGCTTATTACGCAGAAGATATTGGGGCAACTGCCACCGAAATTGCGTTATTACTTTCAATCTATTCCGGAATGCAATTGGTATTCGCGCCGATCTGGGGGCGGTTATCTGACAAACACGGCAGGAAACCAGCAATTCTGTTTGGATTGCTTGGAAATGCCGTTGCCTTAGTAGCGTTTGGACTGGCACAAGAGTATATATGGCTTTTCACTGCTCGGAGTGCAGCAGGCATCGCTTCAGCGGCGGTTTTACCAAGCGTGATGGCGTATGTGGCAGATGTCACTACATCGGAGGAACGCGGTAGAGGCATGGGATTGATGGGGGCAGCAATGGGACTCGGTTTCATTCTTGGACCAGCAATTGGCGGTGTGATGGGAAGGCACGATCTACCTTTTTTTGTCGCAGGCGGGTTGTCGCTATTAACTTTTCTTTTTGCGCTCATTCTTCTTCCCGAATCGCTTCAGAAAGACGTTGCGGAAGAACAGCACGAATGGATCTCACCACGCGATCTATTCCGCCGCACAACACTGAAATCTCCGCTTACCCCTCTATTTCTTGTAGCGTTTTTTTCCACCTTCAGTTTCGCAGGGTTGGAAGCGACTTTTCCACTGTTCATCAAAGAGGGTTGGGGTTTTGGACAGAGAGAGATGGGATGGATGTTTATGGTCATGGGTGCGATTGTTGTGCCGTTACAGGGTGGGTTGCTCGGTAGGTTAATTAACTGGATAGGAGAACGCAGGATAATCTTGATCGGTCTTTTGCTTAATGCGCTCGGCATGGTGTTTTTGCTTTACGCGTTCAACTTTGTAACATTGACGATCTATCTCACTATTATAGGTATAGGCAATCAACTGATCCGTCCGACAAACACATCATGGATTTCTAAACAAACACAAATTGGGCAAGGTGCAGCTATCGGCATTATGGATGCGTTTTTGAGTTTAGGACGTATCTTGGGACCGCTTCTCGGCGGTTGGCTCTATGAAAAATCAGCACATCCAGAATTTGCCAAAACGGGTTTTAGTGGTGTCTTCGGTGGTTGGCTATACGGAAATAATGCCTATTCTTATGCCGTTTTGGCAGGAATCTTGGTGATTGCTACAGTATGTCTATATGTTCCGTTGCGTCAAGTTGAACGTAATACACAAGTTTGAGAGTTTCTCATTCCTTCGGCAATGGCGGCAGCTGATGGGACACACGTCGGGTGTTGTATTCAAGACGATACCGCTGATGTGCTTCGTCATCCGGATAATGTTCAGTTTTTGGATAAGGATAAGTGGACATCCCGTGAAACGGCAGCGGTTCAACCGTCTGCGATGTGAGCGTGTTTATGTCGCCATCTTTGTCCCACCCGTCGCTATAGAGAATAAAGTCCCGAATCCAACCTGATTTTAGCGGAGGCAATCGCGCTGCGTCAAATTCAACCGTGATTTCATCTCCTGCATTGAGAATAACGTACATATCATCAACTGCTTGTAATAAGGGGTTGACATCGCCGTAGCGGGTGTAAAATCCCGCCAAGTCCCGCCACTGTGGTGATGTTGTTACTTTCTGATAGTCAAACAGATGTGGTGCGTGCGGATTCGGACGGGACATCTCCGAAAAGCCTCGGTAGTGCAAGTCTGCGCTGTCAGGATTTAATTCTGTTATTTTCATTGACACATTTTGCTCGCCAACTGTGAAAAACACAGCATCCCAATAAATTTGCATATCTGTTTCAATCCGAACGTGTCGGTCATTTGACAGAAATTTGCCGGTCAGATCAATAGTGATAGTCTTATTTTTTCCTGCGGGTATGCCAATCATATCAATAACGGTTTTCCACTCTCCAGTTTCGTCCTTCACAGCAACCGAAGGAAAACGGGGAGCGATGGCAGGATTTTGGGATAGCGCAACGTTGATGCTGGTATCCGTAGGAAAAATCCATCCGTTGAGGAAAAGCGTCACAGATGCATCATCAGGAACATTACTAAGGTTAAGGATAATAGCATGCGGTTCCACAACGCCTTGGTAGGGACCGGGTGCGTGTTCAATGGCGTAATGATAATCCGCCTCTTTTAGTGCATCAGATACATCTTCACCTTTATGATTTACAGCAGATTGCGGATATAATTTCTCCGCAACACCATATATCTTGAACTCCGCAAACGGGGGTGGCGTGTACTGTTCATTTACGAAAATATCGGTATCTGCTGGATGGTCAACGGCTATGAGTTTGACCATATCAAAATAAGCGGTTTCCCACAACTCCTCTGTTATCTGAATAGAATATTTGCCAGATTTGGGTTGTATCTGAGATGCCGATATTTTTACAAAATCCCTCGTCTCATCGGGTGCGACAAACCCCATAGCGGTGACGAGTCCGAGTGGAGCACGCCAGAGCAGATCAGTAACAAATTGGTATTTCTCACCATTATAGACATATAGGAACGGACAAGAACCTTTCAAAACCTGTTTTTCCGAAATCCGTTGTTTTGCTTTCGGTTCAATAACGTTCTGCGGAACGCCATTTGTCCATACAACACGCACAACATCGGCTGCATCATAGGCTCCTAATCCGAAATGCGCTACCTGTTGAGACATATATTGCAGCTGATATAGGTCACTGACTTTCACCTCTAATTTTGAACCGATTCCATTCCTATTCACTTTGTTGTTTCCTGTTATGATACCTTCTAACCGCACCTGTATCCAGTTGTTTTGGTTTCCACCACTGTTTTGCAATACGCGCAATTGTCCCTTGTCATTGATAAAGAATAGGTCTAAATCACCATCGTTATCATAATCACCTACGGCGCCCGCGACACCTTTTTCCATCGGTATAGTGGTTTTTATGATGGAACTGGTTTCGGTGAAGTGACCGGTCCCATCGTTCCGAAATAGAGATAACCCCTGTATGCTGATAAGCCATAAATCAAAAAACCCATCATTATCGTAATCAAGACTTCTTAATATAGTTTGCGAATCGTCATATCTTTTCTCAGCAATCTGTTTTGAGCGTGTATCAGCAACAAAAGTGCCATTACCTCTATTTAGATAGAGATGAATACCCGTCGCTGCGGCTAAAAATAGGTCAATGTCGCCATCGTTATCATAATCGCCTGCTGCAGCTGATGTATAATGAACATCTTGAGAAATTTCAGTTTCGTTGGAGATTGCTCGAAGTTTTCCTTGACGAAGATTATCGTATAGTGTGCATCCTGTTTTGCTATGCGTGACAAGTATATCAATATCGCCATCATCGTCAAAATCGGCAGCGAGAGCAGCAGTAGGAGTTTGTTGTGTTCGTGTGTCTTTAGTTACAAAGGTTTGATCACCTACATCAGTGAACTTCCCATCGCCATTATTCCGATACATCGTGATGCCAGATTGTCCGGAAAAGAGATCAAGGTCACCGTCATGATCATAGTCAACAGGGAGAAGAATTCCTGTCTCGCCTTCTGTTTGTTCATGTTGGATTATAGGAGACGTTACCCAATTGCCGTCTACATCCATTTGCAGGTGTGTAAGTCCTTCTTGTGTTTGCAATAGGATATCTTGTGTTCCGTCTTTATTCAGGTCAGCATACGCAGCAGTGTGTAGTTTCAAAGGGGTTTGCTCTACGATTTCTTGAAATTGTTGGATAAGCACAAACTTTCCATCTGTGTTCCTAAATAGCATTCCCGGCGATGAGGTGTAAATATCTATATTTCCATCGTTATCATAATCAAACAATGAAACAGTAGTATTTTTTATCGGTTGACCTTGTTTATTGCTAAGTCCAAGTTGTTCGGTAACGTCCACAAATTTCACGTTTATTGGTGGACTCTGTTTTGCAGCGATCCGTGCTTTAAATCCTGGATGAAACGTCTCTATCGGATGCCCAAGGATGTTGGTTACTAATTCACTGATACCTTGTTGGTAGCGCGGGCTTGCCAGATGCACGTTCTCAAAAAAACGGATATTTCGTGAGGCAACTTTTAGGTCGTTTTTCTTTATTGCATCTATCCCTCGTGTTAGGAACACCAACTTTTCAGCATCGGTATCTCCTAAAAGGATCATCAAGTCTTGACAAAGTTTTCCAGCATCTTTAAGTTTTTCTTGCCCAAGCAGTGCTTGTGTCAACTTCAGTAGGACTACAACATTTACGGGTGACCGAAAATGAAGTTCTTGTAAGTGTAACGTTGCCTCTCGCTGTGCTTCAGCGTTGTTTCGTTGTGCCAGATAGTAGCGAACAAGTTTATACCGAAATTCTAATTCATCGGGTGCTAAACGGACTGTTTCTTTTATTGCCTCTATTGCTTGCGCAGTTTGCCCTTTTACCTGATAGACTTCGGATAAAATGAAATGTAGCTGGCTATCCATCGGAGCAACAGCAATGCCGCGTTTAACCCATTCTTCTGCAGCGTCCGCTTGCTGTAACCGCAGATGTGCAACAGCGAGATTACCGTAGCCAATTGCCTCATGCGGAAGCAGCTCAACAAGCGTGGTAAAAGCGGTAACTGCTTTAGCGGGTTGTGACTCTTCGAGATATGCCAACCCAAGATTCTGATGTCGGATTGCCTCTTGAATAGGCTTTGCGTTGTCTGTTTCTTGCGCAATCACACATAAAGCAGCAAAAAGAAAAGTCGCGAATATAAGGTGAGTTATGATTTTCATTGAATAAAATAAACGGAATAACATTGTTGATTATGTCTTTTCTTTTGGATTCTCTGCCTCTGGCTCTTGGAAAGAAGCAGCCGATTCCTGAATTGCTTGCTTTAGTGCTTTTAATCGCACCTCCAATGAATCCTCAAGTTGTTTAAGGTGTAGTAGCCATGACTCTTTGGATTGACCTTCCTCATTACCAAACCCGTCAGTCATTGAAAGTCGGATATATTTTAGTCGTTCTGATTGCAGAACTGTCAGTTGTGCGTCATAGTCTGAAATTCCTGATTCCAGTAATTTTGCAAGTTCTCGTATCTGTTCCATATTTGTTCCTCTATTCGTAAAAATTTAAGTCTATTTTCTCATATTTTGTGCCTGCAGGCAAGTGAATTTAAGTGGGCGATATGTTGAATTGCACAGAATAGAACAAAATCGTATATGCCTTAAAATAAAAAGCGCTCAATGCAAGCGTAATACTGAACACAAGCATTGAGCGCTTAATTTAAAATAGATTATTCTGTGAGAGTTATGACACCGCAACTAACTTGCGTGCCATCTGCTAAATCACCAGATCCAACCTGTTCGTGGATGACTAATACTTTACCGACTATACCGGTTTCTGAATTACTGTCAATAGTGACATCTGTGAGATAACTATGGTTCGTCGTGCCATCTTCATCAGTTGTAAAAGGATAGGAATCAAAACCTTCAACATCCCAGATGTTACCAGGTGTGTCGCAACTGTCGCCAGAATAGATATATGCTGCGTACTTGCGGACGGTCCCTGCATTTTGAATCTCGACATCAAAGTTACGAATTGTAGATGATCCCGAGTCTTCCGTATCTGATCCTACATATTCCGTGAAAGTTGCTGTGCCAGTAATCCCACTTCCATTCTTTTCCTGGAGTGTTACCGTAACTGTTTGATTAAGATCAAGTAACCCTTCGTCAAAAGCTTCAAGCAACTCTGTTGAAAAACGTGTTGATGAACCTGAACCGTTTTCACAACCTATAATGAAACAACACGCTGCAAAGATTAGAATAGTTAACGTGCACAACATCTTATTTTTTAACGTAAAAACGTTTTGTGTGCCGATAAAGGTCGCTAAATTTTTGTACATTTGAAATTTTCCTCTCTTACGCCAGAATTTGGCGGTTTTGGTTAATTTGTCTCCGTTTTGGAGACTTAGTGTATTCAATAAAAGAGATATGCCCTTGCATCTGGTTCTCCAAATAAAATCTGGTAAACTTCTGGTGCCCTATGAGTTTATGAACCGAAAACATAGGGCATATCTCATATCCTCGTACAACGAGGATGCTCTTTGAGTTATACTCAACTTCTTATACGGTGGATTCTTTCTCTACACGCGTCCACCTGTCGCGAGGCTTGTAATACCAATTCAAAAAAAATATTGTTTCATAATCGGACTGAACCATTATTGTTTATTGAAATATCTTTTTTCTGTAGGAGCGACCTCCTGGTCGCGACCCGCCAAATGCCATACGCACATTTGGCGTTGATTCGAGATCGCTCCTACAAGAACATCTCAATAATGGCGTCTTATTTAATAGAAATGGTATAAGTCTTTACTAAATATGTACGCAATTCACTTGTAAATGCTAAATCCGTAAGCGCGATTACGGATTATTTTGGTGCTTTCGTCAGAGGCGTATATGAAGAGTCTTCAAGTCCAATAAGCTGCAAACCGCTGTTTTCGGTGCCGACATAAAGGACGCCATCTGCGACAGCGATAGAGGTAGCATCGTCTGGAATTTCTGGCGTTATCCGTTCCCAAGTGCTATTGGCACTTGTCAATCGATAAACTCCTCCTTGCACATTTTTTGAAGAACTCACGGCGTACAATATCGTTCCATCCATAACAAAACGATCGATCATCAGTTTTTGTCCATCCGAATCAGTGATGATGTTCCATTCAGTGCCATTGCTTGAGGAAAAAGCGCCTTTGTCAGTTGCCACGTAAACAGTTTTGTCGGTAATGAGAATTTGTTTGAAAGAATTAACAGGAATCGGTAATGGGACGGTTTTCCAATTGCGCCCTCTATCAACAGAGTGAAGTAGGGCACCATCAGGCTTGCCAACATAGACAGTGTTCCCAGAAACGCCTAACTTGAAACTAATAGGAGCAGTAAGGTCTGCAATGTCGCGAGTATCTTCGATCTTGGTATCATGCCAACCTGTCCCGTTGTTTACTTGAGATGAAGGGTTCCATATTAGAAGTTTCCGTCTGTGCTCAACATAGAATGTATTCCCGCTCACAGCAAATGCACCCCAGATATCTGCTCCCATGCTGAGGAATTTTCCTCGCAAACTACTGGCATTTTTTTCATTAGCCTCCTGAACTGCCTTCATAAATTCTGCTATGAGATCCCTTTCACCAAAGGCAGGAATACCTTGGACCGGGATAAGCGCCCCATTTTGTTCGTCTAAACGGAAAAACTTTAGTTGGAATACTATGTGTCCCTTTGCGTAAAGAATTCCGTCGGCTTCGACTATTTGCCGTATTTTTGCTATTTGTTGTGCTATTGCCTTGGACATCGTCATTTTCTTGTTAAAGAAAGTCATACCCGTCTCATCTGCATTCACAGGAATTGCTTTCCATGACTGCCCACCGTTGGTTAATGTAATAAGCTTTTCATCTGCTACTGCGTAGAGTTTATTATTAAAGACAGTTAGATTTTGTATTTTGCCACCCAATCCGGTGTTAAATCGCTTCCACGAATCACCGCCATCGGTTGACCGGCGGATTCCGTTATAATTCCCTATGTAAAATTGGGACTTGACATCTGTGAATTGTTGTTGATGAGAGGATTCATCGCTATTTTGGACTTTCAAAGCAGCAACAACACTCAGGCCTGAAAACCTTTTGTAAGGTGCTGCTTTATCAACAAGTATCCATGTTTTCCCTTCATCCGTTGAACGCAAAATGTCCTCGGAACCTATTAACACCACCGTTTTTCCTGCAGCAACAATCCTGAGAGTTGCATATATTTCACCTTTTTGAAAAAAGTTTTTTGGTGTAATATCTGTCCACGAGTTACCTTGATCCGTTGATCTAAAAACTGCCCATAATAAAGACTGCTCACTTAGAAGTGTCTTCGCCGTAGCCGCAATATCCATAAAATTCATATCAGCCGGAATTTTGCGATTTCCTGCAAGAACATAAAGACGTTGTCCTGCCACTGCGAATGCGTGAATGGATTTAGATTCCGCTATCGGTAGTTTTTCCCACACACCTGATCTATCAAGACCATCCTCCGAACTCGGTTCCAGATTGCAGCGGAAGAGTCCTCTATTAGTTCCAGCAAATAGTGCGTTTTCATGGGACGCTAACGTATAGATTCTTCTCCTTGCCAAACCTTTGTTTAGAGGTGTCCAAGAGACTCCTACATCATCAGAGAAGAATATCCCTTGTAATAGGGCGAGATAGAACTCAGTAGCACCTTGTGCATTATTCTTTACGATCAGGTTCATGGCCCGTCCTTTCGGACGGGGACCGAGAGATTCCCACGTTTCACCTTTGTTTTTTGAAGCGAGGACTGCCTCATCATTCACAATGTAGAGGGTCCCATCTTGCTCAGCAGCTATCGGCATATTGTGGTGCGTAATAGGGAGATTACTGTTGATTAAGTGCCACCGTTTGTTAGCAGTTGTCAATCGATAAAGTCCTATTGGAGTAACTGCATAAAGATCGTTTGTTTTCGTGGCAAATAGCGTAGATATTTTTACCGGATCAGGACTGTCGAGTTGAGTCCACCGTTCCGTTGAGAGTGGCACCTCTGTTTCAAGTGTTTGGAAAACATTGGTAAAGTTTACGTTTTGAGATGTATCCGCTTTTTCTCCAGTGCCTTGACTTTTACTGGGAATATCAGTGGTTCCGAGTTGATTACGCTGATCAGGTTTTATTTTTCGGATAACACTAATAGGCGTATCAACGATTTCAACCGTTAACATTGATTCAGCATTGAGATCATACGGTTGGAAAGAGAGGGAAAGATGTTGGACTCCAATACCTATTAATAATAGAACTAAAATAGCAGAGGCAGCAGAAACCACCCACGGTAAAAAAGGCTTGCTGCCTGAAGGAACAAGTGGAGTAATGCGTGCAATTTCCTTCATAATGTCCTGCGTCAATTGCGTTGGAAGTTGGAAGCTGCTGAGGTTTTCTTGTATTATCGTTTCTTCTTTCCTTAAACGGTTGCGTGCGCGGCTGAGTCGGCTTTTAATCGTATTCGGGGAAACACCGAGCATCTTGCTAATCGTCTCACACGTCATTTCACCGAGATAATGGAGTGCCATGACTGTGCGTTCGCTCTCAGGCAATTTTTGGAGCAGCTTTTGAACAACTTCGCGACGGGCTTCAGCCGTTTCAGCATCTCTTTTTTCTACTATATATTGTGAACATGACACTTGATCAATCTCCGCCACGTCAGTAGTTTCTAAAGATTGAATCGGAAGCTTCTTCTTCCGATGCCATTCTGTGCATAGGTGAGACGCAATCACATATACCCATCCCGGGAACAAGCTGTGGTC
>JAGWBU010000197.1 GCA_021295735.1 Candidatus Poribacteria bacterium
CACACAAAACAATATCGGTCAGAACCTTATTGATGGACATGTTCCATAAACTTATGGGTAATAGTAAGCCCTACAATAGGGGTTGTGCGGATTTCTACAAAAACTTTACACACCCATCAAACCTGAGACAATGGTGCGAAAATGATTAAAATTGTTATACTTGAAGAGAGGTCTAAAATCTGATAGCATGCGTTCTAAGCGGAAAAGAGGATCCATTTTGATGTCCTTTCAAAATAGTGTTGTTATATTCTGAAAGGATAAACTCTTTTCTGCTTTTGTGTCAAAAAAACTTAAAACTGTCCAAAGTATAGTAATATTATAATGGTGAATTATAAAAATATATAGACATCTTGTCGTGGCACGCCTGTGGGTGTCTGCAAACTAAAGTTTGGAAGATGTTATAGAATTCAAACTGCCTTGTTAAACGGTCTTCATATTTTCGCTTTGCTTAGATGGCAACTTGGGTTACATACTTTTAGGATTTTGAATGTACACCATGATACTCGGTACACGTTTTAACCTTATTTCTGAATGCCTACTTGCGAAGCTTCAACTACAAGCATCGCCATTCAGGGCAGGTTATCTGATATATTGTTTTTGATCTTTAGAAAAAATAATTTAGAAGCTTTCGTTATGCCTACACAGATTAAAACCAGTTTCTTGCTTTACACGTTCACGTTGTTAATGTGCCTCAATTCCTTTTTCATAAGGAACACCACTGCACAAGACAAGGCTGAATCCTTCAGTGACAACTATACATTTGAGACGATTGATGTTCCGGGTGCAGACTTTTTAGCTTTGACTGCAAGTAGCGATTTTGAGGATTACGCAGGCTACACGAAAAGTGCTGATGGTGAAAAGAAATCGCCTTTACACTCATCAATGGCGTTTTTACGACCTATGATTTCCCTGACTCGCAGGGCACCTATTTCTATGCACTCGGTAATGATGGGCAAGCTGCCGGACACTACCAAGATAGCGATGGTCTGTACCATGGTGCCATCTTAGAAAATGGTGAGTTGCGGCAATACGATTTTCCGGATGCCGTTCAAACGGAGATATACGGTCTTAGTGATGCAACGGGGGCACTGACGGGTAGTTATATAGATGCCTCTGGTGTTTGCCGCGGGTTCTCAGGGGATACAATAGTCGAGGTTCCCGGGGCATCGGCAACTTATGCCGATTTTGTGAGCTGGACAGGCCATATCGTGGGCAGCTACGTGGATGCTAAAGGTATATATCATGCATACATGCGTAGTTCGGTGGGCAGATTTCTATCTATTGACCTTCCAAACGCAACAAATCTGGAATACTTTTTTCTGCACGGTCTCAACAATGCAAGGGTTGTCGTTGGTCGAGCCAAAGCGGTGGGTGATGTTCCACGCACCTATGTCGGCAGCCCCCTCAACCTAAAAGAATTGAAGTTTCCGGGCAGTGTCAGCACGGAGGGCTGGAATATCAATCAGGACGGTTCAGTCGTCGAACACTACGACTCAGCAGATGGACGCAGACACGGGTTCATCGCTATACCTGCTGCCAAGGAGGAGAGCGACCATTTTGGTAACTCATACAACCTCACGCTGACAAAGGGTTTAAACATACTTTCTCTACCTTTGGCATCTCCAAAACCGATGACCGCAAAATCACTCGCTGGGATAGCTGGTGCAACTGTTGTAATAGACTTGATGCCGCAAATCAACGGTTCATCGGTTGGACACCGGGCGCACCTGACGATGGATTCCCCATTGAAGGTGGACAAGGCTATATCGTTAATGTCCCACAGACGCGCAATTTTGCCTTCGTGGGATCACGGTGGACAAATCAAACGCAGGATGCAGCAGCACCTGCCATATCCCAGGCACAGGAAGCGTGGGCGTTTGTTGTAAGTGGGCACTTGGATGGTAAACCAACGTTTGACGGTTACAAGGTAATCGTCCGAAACCTGAGAACAAACACGGCGGTTCGTCATTTTAAAGTAGAGTCAATCCGTATAGAACTTACAAGTGTCACAGTTATGCTATCGGCGCAACTGTGACACTCCTTTCAGCCAAATTAGACGGTAAATACCAATCTATCGAAAATGATCTTGGTTCTTGATAATATCACCGTATTTTGGGAATTCACTATAACTGGTTAATTAAACAAAAATCTAAAAATTGTCCAAACTTTAGTTACCTTGAAACTTTTATTTCTCCCCATGCGATAGCAAGTTTCTTTTGAGGACTGACTGCGAGCCCTTCTGAATTGAAGTTCCATTCGATTTCATTATCTGTTAGCGCACGATTATAGATACCCACCTCGTCAATTAACCCTTCAAAATATCTACGTGTGGCTTTGCCGATTCGGACAGATGCACCAATGAATAATGGAGATTCTGTTGTAATATCTGTGCCTTCAGAGGGCCCTCCCTCAGCATCAAGTTTGCCATCAATATAGATGCGAGTCGTATCCGATCTGTCTGCCACAAAGAGAACATAATGCCATTTTCCATCTACAACATCACCGACGGAATTAAAGTCGATTTTGGGTCCTCCACCGGCTTCATTTGCTATTGTCACCTGTAGTTGAGTCGCCAATATTTTCCAGAGAATCCTGGCGTTGTTACCTCCATCTCCCTTGCTAACAATTGTAGACTGTCCGCCGTCCAATTCCGGTGGTTTGTCAACTTTAATCCATGCCATCATTGAGAAATCTTTATCATCGCCAAAATCCAGACTTCCATTGGCCGGTGAGGCAACATCAATCGCGTCTGGTTCCCCTCTGAATTCAAACGCTTCACCGATTTTGCCTTTGACCTGCTTAGGTGCACCTACAATCGTTCCGTGATTACCTCCTACAAGGTCTTTAACAATATCGCCTCCAACGTCTGCATCATCAAAACTCCAGTAACTAACTAATCCATCTTCAACAACTTGGCTCTCAAGCGGATTTGCCTGCAAAACCAAGATCGCTAAAGCTAATATCAAACCTATTTTTGCGTTCATCTTGCCTCTCCTCTCTTATGTTGAATAATGTTGTGAAATCGTTCGACTTTCAGAGCAGCTTGAAACCCTCTAATAGCAAGTATCAATGACATGTTTCCTTCAAATTATAGCATACATAAGAAAAGATGTGTATTTTTTCTTTGCCACATCCAGAGCCATTCAATTGTCGAGAAGCACTCTTATAGGAAGACTTTATAAGCCCGATTTAACAACAAAAGCGTTTGGGCTCATGTTATGAGTGAGTGCGTTGGACGAGTTTTGATATAAACTCAGTAGTAATAGATTTGAGATTAATAACAAATT
>JAGWBU010000051.1:0-3677 GCA_021295735.1 Candidatus Poribacteria bacterium
GGATACGTCAATACAACGCTGAGACCTCTATTGACGATATTATAAAAGTGTATAAGTAATTACAGGTTTTACTATAAAAACAAGATCATCAGCAACAACAGGACATGAAGCGTTGACAGATTCAATTTTAGGGTGCCGCCACGGATAGTGGAAATCAATTTTGCCTGTTTCGGGTTCAAACCCAACGAGACCCCCGCGCAGAAACGCAAATCCCCAACGTCTTCCGTCAATTGTCGCAAAGATAGGACTTGCATAGCTTGCCAGTTCATCGGCGATTTGGTAGACGACCTCACCTGTATGTTTGTTAAAGGCAACGATACCGCTACTGTTCGGTTTAGGTTTGCCATTTGATGCCCAAATATCCTTTGGCGTTCCCGGTGGCGAACCGCCAATTTGCACAATAAGCAGTTCACCTTCAACAGCAGGCGCAGAAGCCACGCCAAAGAAATTTTGAACGACATTAAACTTTGCTACGGTATCCACTTCCCACAAACGTTTGCCGTTTTGTGCACTAACACAGTGTAACTCTCCCTCTGCGCCAAAAATATAAACGCGATCTCTATCTACAACAGGACAACACCGCGGACCGTTGTTATAGCCATACATATCCTCATAGTCAGTAGGATATTCATACTGCCAAAGTTCGTCGCCTGTATCGCTCTCTAAACAGGTTAGTCGTGCCATATCGCGGTGGCGTGCGAAGATATACACACGTCCGTTAGCAATAGTGGGAGCACCGTAACTTGTGCCAATCTCTTTTGTCCACAGCACCGGTGGACCTGTTTTTTGCCAAGGTGTGATGTTTATCTTCTCTTGCGATTTGCTGTTCTGCTCTGGTCCCAGGAAACCTGACCAGTCCAATGCATGGACGTCAGTCCCAATAAGCAGTAGAAAACACAGTAAGAGAAAAAGAAAATATGTTGATTGAAAAAGTTTTGTAAAGATGTTTTCAGTTCTTTGATTTAGTTGCATAATGGTGTTGTTTCGTCAAATCGATATTTCTATAACGTGTGTTCGCTCCAACGGAGCGTGAAACATGAATACGAAGTTGCAAAAAGATAATCACAAAACATTATATCATTTTTCGGTAAAAATAACGACTTTTACCAACCTATTTTGCAGAGGCATTCAATTCTCCAATGATTTCTTTACCAAGACTCCAAAAAATCGCGTCAACCACCATGCTGTCAACAAAATGCACGCGCATCCAAGATGCAAAAAACGTATTAACCCAACTTTTCCTGCAAACTTATTGTCAATATATTGGATATCTATTGTTCCTAACACCACAAAAACCTCTGATCACTACACAGAACTTGGTATAATATCAGTATAAAAAGAGAAAGTCGATCCCAAACACATCGAAAATAACTCTCTAATGCAAAGACGACAACGCAAAATTATCAAAATATCTCCAGCAAAAGGAAACCCGTGTTCCTCAACGCAGATGAAAAATAGAAAATTTAAATAAAATGTCTATAAACCCCTACAAATACTGAGCTTATAGCGAATTTCAAAAAGTTACCAAGGTATGAAAAAAGTTACCGTATGGTAACTTTTTAAGGAGATGATTCCAATGAAATGAGAAGAAAAATACAATCAATTCTTGCATCTGGGGAACGATTTTTAGGTCCCAACTTTTCGACTAAAACCGATAATTAGACGAAAATTGAATGTCTCTGACCTATTTTGTCTTAGATGGTTGACAACAACCCGAAAATTCTTCATAATTGAAACAACTTTTTACGTATCCACAATTCAATTGGAGTTAACCAAAATGGATATAACAACTATCCCGTGGCAAATGATTCTACTGTGCGGTATATCACTCTGTGTTGGTTGGGGAATACGCGGTAATTTCGGTCATGAATATGGTGCTGCGCTACCGGGTGCGCTTGCCGCTATGGCAATTGTGTTACTTTCTGGGCGCGAAGACTGGTGGCGTCACGTCCACTATTTTGCTTTATTTGGGGCAATAGGGTGGTCATTCGGTGGAAGTATGTCCTACATGATGGTAGTTGGGTACACGCATTCATCCCATTCACCGACAGTACTTTACGGATTCGCTAATCTATTTGTTATCGGTTTCTTGTGGGCAGCACTCGGTGGAGCTGGAACTGCACTACCAGCGTTTCTCACAGGTTTTAACGAAAATCAACCTACTTCTTCATTATCAGTATTCTTTGTGCCAATTTGCGCTGTCTTCATTGGGTGGTCGCTGCAGGCAGTCTTGGTGGATCGTATTTTCGCAACCAAACGCATGCAAAGACACGAAAACCCACTCTATTGGTATGACTCCGATTGGTTAGCTGCACTTGTCGCAATTGTTGCTGCACTTATTGTCATTCTATTCCGAGGACGAATAGATATGGGCACCTCGCTTATCCTCTATATGGGCATTGGCTGGTTTGCTGCATTCTTGCTTTTAGTAAGCGTCTTTAAACTTCGAATGACTCCGCCACGAGGTGACAATTGGGCAGGATGTGTCGGAATGGTCGTTGGCGTATTGGGATATTGCTGGCATTACAAACTGAGTGGGGTAGCCTTCGCAACACTGATGACAGGTTTTGCTGGCGGTTTCGCCTTTTCATTTGGGCAATTGCTGAAGCTGCTCTGTATCCGAACAGGACTGCAAACGAATTGGCACAGCGTAATGGAGCAGTTGCAAGGCTTGCTTTTTGGGCTTGGTATCGCAGTCACGTTTGGCTTTATCCTCAATCGCACGCCACCATTGGAAACTGATCCAAATTTCCCTCACTGGATGGAGGTATTTGCTGTCTTTTGTGTCATCATCGCATTGACATATCTCAATTATCGGAAGGCAGTACAAACTTGGGTGGATACAATCGACTCTTTGCCTGAGCGGATGTTTGGGATACCTGTAGTCGGTTGGTTTCGTCATTCCAGAGGATGGATAGGTTGGTTTGAACTTTTCTATATCGCGCTTAGCATCGCGTTTGTTGCAATCTTAGCAGTCAATCTTCGCGATCCAATTCCATTAATTTCAACAAGTTGGTTAGGGAAAGGACAACTTCTATATCTTGTTTTTTTATGGTGGATGGTCGTTTTCAACTTTGAACGAGCCTTAGTTAACTTCAGTCCGGGACGGTTAGTTACAGAGGGTATGATCACTCTCAATGCTATTATTTGCACAGTCTTAGTTACGATTGGCGCGCAAATTGTGCCAGAACAGGCAGGAAGCGTTTTTTCATTTTCTGAATGGTTATGGAAAGTATCAGTGTGGGGTTTGGTAGTGATGGCAGGGACAACATTTGTTTTTTGGGGAATCAAGCATGTGCTTTATGGAAAACAACATGCCCCTGGTGCATCACTACATATCCGTTTTGGAAAGGATTCTAACGCGCCTAAGGAGAAACCGAAAACAGGTGAGCCGCATCCTTGAGATTTACACTTTAGCCTATAAATTAGAGAGTAGATTGGGTAGAGCGAAGGAAGCGAAACCTAAATCAACGCTATGAATGCCTTTTGGCGGAATACGCTTTTGGTATTCCGCATGATTCAGCCAAATCAACGCCAATTTAAGGATATATCTCTTGTGGGAGTGAATCAACGCCAAATGCGCTTTTTGGCATTTGGCGGGTTTTCAACCCCGCAGCATGCCATACGCGCATGCTGCGTTGATTTGGATGAATGCCTACACGCGCATTCAGCGTTGA
>JAGWBU010000051.1:3758-23949 GCA_021295735.1 Candidatus Poribacteria bacterium
TGAATGCCTACACGCGCATTCAGCGTTGATTTGGCAGCATGCCATACGCGCATGCTGCGTTGATTTGGATGAATGCCTAAACGCTTATACCAAATTAACGAGTTTTGTATTGTTTTCACTGCCGAGAACACGGGCGGGTACAGAGACCCGCCACTACGATTTTGGGTAATTTGGTATTATTCAGCGTTGATTTGGATTTATTCTCCAAAAGCAGGCGCGTTTCCAAAACGCGCCTACCAGGGTGGCGGACCACTAAATTGACAGTTATGGGTAGAGCGAAGCAAAACCCATAACTGTCAATTTAGCGTCTAATCTTTCTTGTGGGAGGGCTTTCTAAGCCCGATATTATTTCAGAGCATCCCGGCTCCATCGTAGGGGCGGGTCTCCGGGGAATGCCAAAAGGCATTCATACCCGGTGAATAACTAAATGTTACTCATACCGTTGATTTCTTGATTTGGTGCCCGCCCGTTGTTTAGATACATCAGATATGGCGAGGCACAGAGACCTCGCCCTACAAGTGATTAATGAGATATACTCTCACTAATCTTCTATTTCCACAGCAGTTCCGGTTTCAGCAGATGCATAGATAGCATCCGTAATTTGCTGAACGACAAGCGCTTGTTCTAACCCAGTTATTGGTTGGCGGTTTTCTCGGATCGCTGCAGCAAAATCGGACAGTGGATTACCGTGATGTGGACCTTCAGTATCACCGGTATCTGCAAGCGCATCCGAACTGACTCCATCTGCCGTTGTCGTTTGATTATGGATAATACTGGCAGGATTCCCATCTCCCAACTTAAGTTTGAGAGAACCTTCCGATCCAATTATCTCCCAGTCGGAATGTGCATGCATTGTCATGAATTCACCGCGTTCAAGGGTAATCGCGGTACCATCTTCACACCGAACCAGGGCAGTATAATGCGTCTCAGCATCGGAACCGGGCGCGATATGCGATTCAAATACAGGCGGTACTGTCCACGTTTGTGCAAATACGGTTTGTGGTTTGAGTTCCCATCCTGTAATCCCAAGTAAAAAGTCAATGTCGTAACATCCCCAATTAACAAGGATACCACCACCGTTAAGTGATTTCGTCAACCTCCACGCGGGTCTCGGCGTATCAGGTGCTTTTCCACATCCCCTAATGGCACGGCAATGCACAGTCCGAAGGTCACCTAAGCCGCCCGTTGTAATCAGTTGAGTCGCGAGACGCGCGGCTTTATTGAAACGGTTGCGGGATGAGCAACAGCCCGAAACTAACTCTCCGCGTGCGGCGATGAGTTGCTTAACCTCTCCAACGTTCATCGCAATCGGTTTCTCAATCAAAACATGTTTACCACGCTCAAACGCACGCAACGCGACTTCGGTACGGTATTGCGTTGGAAATGCAAGAACGATAGCCTCTACCTCGTCATCGTCAAGAAGATCAATGTCATTCGTATACATTTTGGGAGGATTAAAACGTTCGGCTGCTCGCTCCCTATTCGCGTCAATAAGATCAGCGGCAGCAACCAACTCAATATGATCAGAATCTGATGCTATACTGAGATGTCTACTTCCGATGACACCACATCCAATTACACCTAATTTTACTGGGTTCATAAAGCCTCCATCTGTGTTATAGTTTATATTATGGTAACCCAAATTGCTACGGACAAGAATTTATAGTAAAACCTATAATTAATGGGACACTTTGCTAAACTTCTATTGTCCATTATCTTTCCAAGACAAGTTTAGCAAAGTGTCCCAATAATTTCAAAGTTCACTAAACACCTAAACACCGTTTTTAATAGAGAATAACTCATTTTTCGTCCGATTCCGTAGCGTCCTACTTCAAGTTTGCGCCCTTATGACACAAACTGGATGAAGATTAAATTATTAATTCGGTCCTTCTAATCTTTTTTCTGTCTGAATCGCGGATTTCACGGAGAACACGGAAAATGTTATGTGTTTCCATATTCACCTTCACAAATAAACAGGTTGGATTATCAAAACATTCTTCTTTCCGCGTTCTCCGCGCCTTCCGTGATTCAGACAACCAGATAATGGAACTCACACAAGAAAAACATAAAACAAGATGTTTATGGTTAGAAAATTACCAAAATATATTTTTAATCTTCATGAAGTTTGTGTTACTATGTAGCAACTTGAGTTAAATATAGCCGGTAGACCCATCAGGACGGATAGGACAAGTTCGCTGCCAATGAACGTACTCATTATCCGTAACAGCATCCTCGTTGATTTCCACACCGAATCCAGGACGATCTCGCAATTCCAGATACCCATCTTTCGGCATATACGGTTCATCTACCCATGTATTCCAAGCACTTTCGGTTGGTAGGAGATATTCAAGGATTTTAAAGTTTGGGGTTGCAGCAGCAAAATGGACATTGACAGCTGTTGCTAACGGTCCCATCGGATTGTGTGGCGCAATACTAACATAGTGTGCCTCAGCGATCGCTGCGATTTTGCGCATCTCTAACAATCCACCACAAACGCATATATCTGGCTGAATGATGTCTGCGCCCTGTGCAGCGATGAGATCAAGGAATTCAAATCGTGTATATAAGGACTCACCTGTTGCAAGCGGCACCTGCATCTGTGAGCGGAGGCGGGACCATGCAGGAATATGTTCTGGACGCAGCGGTTCTTCATAGAAATACGGATCGTAAGGTGCAAGCGCGTTGGCAAGCTGAAGTGCACGAATCGGCTCAAAGATTTTCGCATGCGGATCGAAAGCAAATTCCCAATCGTCTGGCGTGTTGAGTCTCAATTGCTCAAAATAGGTAGCAGCCGCGTCACAGACTCGCCCCCATCGGTCTGAATCCGGGTTAAGTTGATAAGGGCTTGTTTTGAAAACGGTGAATCCCCAATCCTCATTTAGTTTACGGGCTTGATCAGCAGCTTCTATACCGTCTCTCCCTCCAATGCCACGATAAACGCGGATGCGGTCACGGGCGTGT
Organism: Candidatus Poribacteria bacterium; assembly: GCA_021295735.1. GTDB lineage: Bacteria > Poribacteria > WGA-4E > WGA-4E > WGA-3G > MSPOR6. The sequence goes on from JAGWBU010000051.1 coordinate 6,720, forward strand.
CCGCCGAGGAGCATATACACAGGCAATCCAGCTGCTTTTCCACTGATGTCCCAGAGCGCATGGTCAATCGCTGAGATCACAGCGAGTCCCGCACCACCTGGCGGAAATCGGAACTGCTGATGTAGCTTCAGCATGATGTATTCTATTCTGCGCGGATCGTCCCCTTGAATCATCTCAAAGATATAGTTTGCTATCGGTTCAACAGAGAGATCCGGTCCCGTAGAATACGCCTCACCCCATCCGTAGATGCCCTCATCCGTTTCGACTTTTATCAGCCCACGTGGGCGATTGCCGAAGTTTGCCATGAACGTTTGGATTGCAGTGATTTTCATCGATTGCAATGCTCCTGAGTTTATCAACAGAATTCTCTTATTACGTATATCGTGATATTATCAGATACTTTGAAACACGTCAAGAAAATTGTTCAATAGAATAGGACTATTTGATGAATAAAAAATATGTGGACACTCCTTGTCCGCCCGATTTTTGAGATTTAAACAGGTAAATCCAAATCAACGCTGAATACGCGTTTGGTATTCATCCAAATCAACGCTGAATGCGCGTTTGGTATTCATCCAAATCAACGCAGCATGCGCGTATGGCATGCTGCGGGGTTGAAAACCCGACAAATGCCAAAAAGCGCATTTGGCGTTGATTCACTCCCACAAGAGGATATATCCTTAAATTGACACCTATGGGTAGAGCACTGCGAAACCCAACAATAATCAACACAATCTATCTCATACACAATAATCCGAGATTCTCTATAAATGCCCTGTCATCCTAAGAATAATACTTGACAGAATATTAATTTTGGGATATGCTTAACAAAAACAGATTAAGATAACACTTCCGATGAAGCCATTAACTTGTGAAACAACATCAACTGAAATGGCGCACATACCCGCAGGCAAATTCCAGATGGGTGGTAAGGGACGTCATGCCGCAACCCCCGTACATACTGTTTACCTTGACGGCTTCTGGATTGACATTTATGAGGTGACAAACGCCCAATTCAAGACGTTTATTGATGCTAATCCACAGTGGAGCAAAGACAACATTCCGAACGAATATCACAACGGTAACTACCTAAAACTTTGGAATGGAAGTGACTACCCTAACGGCAAAGCGAATCATCCCGTTGTTTATGTAAGTTGGTATGCAGCAATGGCTTATGCACAGTGGGTCGGTAAGCGGCTGCCAACGGAAGCGGAATGGGAGAAAGCCGCACGCGGCGGTGCGGTCGGTAAACGCTATGTTTGGGGTGACTTACCCGATCCGAGTAAGTCAAATTATATTCACCACGGAAATCCAGAATATACTTCACCTGTGGGCAATTATCCGCCAAACGGATATGGATTGTATGATATGGGCGGGAACGTATGGGAATTGTGTTTAGATGAATACGATGCCAAATTTTATAGACGTTCCGCAGACAAAAATCCGATCGCGGGTGCTTCCAATATAGAGACGTTGATTGAGAATTTTACAGATGTTCATACGGACCGGGTGGCGCGTGGCGGTTCATGGGCAACACCTGGTCCAGCGCATACCGCTGACCGTGGGCGGGATACACCGACGAACACGAACGGATGGCTCGGGTTCCGCTGTGTAAGAACCATGACAGCACAAGAAAAAGAAGAATTGCCTAATCAGGATACTGACAATGTGTGTGATTTACCCTCACAGACTGTAAAAGATACTTTCGATAGTGAGGAATCGTACCAGGAGGTAGCTGAAAATAGTCGGGACGCTGTAGTTTATATAGAAGCAATTGCCGGTATGTTGACCTTACCATGGCGCATTCATAAAATGTTCACCAATAGACGCAGTGCTACGTATACAAATTTACATAGATTGCTATCACGGATGCAAAGTAATTTACCCGAGGACAGCAAGAAAGGTATGGGCATGTCAGGTACGGGTTTTTTCATATCACCTGATATGATCGTAACTAATATTCACGTCGTTGTACGTGCTAAAACTGTGGCCGCAAAACAGTTTAATAGTCAAGAACCAGTCTTATATACCATTGAAGGCGTTACAGCGTTTGATGCGAAAAATGATTTGGTTGTGTTAAAAGTCGCAGAGGAGTGCGCTACCCCACTCAATATTGGCAATAGTGACGATACCCAAGTGGGGGACAGCGTTTGTACTGTGAGCTACGCAAATGCGGATTTCAAATACATAAAGGGAACTATTTCCAGCAGCGGGACGAATGATAAATTTCACCAAATAAATACACAACTCTCCCCGGGCAACAGTGGGAGTCCTGTGCTAAATAGCAAGAGTCAAGTTATTGGTGTAGCGGTCTCCACAATAGGACAAATTGACGATTCCACGTCGCACCGTGCTAATGCGATACCTTCAAACACACTTAATTCTCTACTTGAAAGAGTAGATGAGGTTGAATCCTTTACATCATGGCAAAGGCGTCCAAGTATCCGTGCCTACGTTGTAAGTCATCGTGCGGACACTAAGCGAGAAAAAGGAAAATATAAAGAAGCAATCGCTAAATATGATGCTGCGCTCAAACTCAACCCGGATTTGCTTACAACCTATTTGAATCGTGGTGGGGCAAAATTGAAATGCAATGATTATGAGGGAGCAATTGCTGACTGTAATACTGCCCTGGAACTAAATTCTGATTTTATTTCTGCCTACACAAATCGTGCTGTCGCGAAGATGGCGTTATATGAACCCGAAAGCACGTTAGAGGACATTAATTTCGCTTTTGAACACTTGCCCGGTGCTACGGAATCCTTTCAGTCATATCTCATCCGTGCCTCCGCAAAGGCTTATCTCGGAGATCTGATAGAGGGCAATAGAGGATGTTGACAAATCTATTACGATCAAACCAGATTTCGCTGAAGGATCCGCACTGCGTGGAGAGCTTAAAATTCAGTTAGGAGACTGTCAAGAAGCACTTGAAGATGCCGAAAAAGCCATCCAACTTAAACCAAAGTCTGGAATAGCATATGTTAGTCGAGCGAATGCGAAACAAGAACTCGGCAAATTTGAAGCTGACCAAGGGGAAATGGAAGTAGCGCAAGGATACTATCAGGAGGCACTCGGAGATGCTAATAAAGCTATTCAACTTAAATCAGATTCTAATGCTGCATTCTCTACTCGCGGAAGGGCCAAGCAGTGCCTTGGGAAATCTAAAGCTGACCAAGGAGATATAGAGGGAGCCAAAGAACTGTATAACGCAGCGATTGCCGACCATACGAAATCCATAGAGATTAGACCAAGGTCCGCTACGGCTTACAATGCGCGAGGGTGGGCAAAGTATCTACTGGGTCAATTAGAAACCGAACAGGGAAACGCACCACGTGCGCAAAAACATTACCAAGCGGCTATAGTTGATAGCGATCAAGCTATCCGATTAGCTAAAGATACTTATGATGCTTATTCCTACTACCATACGCGTGGTGCTGTAAAGGCTGCGCTTGGAGATTATAAGAAGGCGATTGAAGATTTCAATGAAGCCATTCGGATTAAGCCTACGCATATTTTGTCCTATCAAGATCGCGCGAAGGCAAAAGAAGCGCTCGGAGCAACGGATGCCGCAAAAGCCGATTTGCAGAAGATAACACAGATACACATAGATTTAGCAAAGAATTGCTTTCAAGAGGGACAGGCGAAGTATCAACAGCATGAATATAAAGCCGCTCTTGCCTGTTTTGATAAAGCCCTCATGTTGAACCCAAAGTATGCTGGTGCTTACAGCAATCGGGGGATGGCGAAGAGCGCTATCGGACGATCTGAATCCCGCAAGCGAAATAGGTCGCAAGCACAGCACCACTTTCAAGAGGCGATAGCAGATTATACTGAAGCTATCACACAAAACCCAAAATATGCTTCCGCTTACAACAATCGGGGTAATGCGAAGTACCGTTTGGGTCTCTCTGAATCAGACAGCGGAAATTCTGAAAAAGCGCGCGAGCACTATCAAGATGCAATAACAGACTTGGATAAAGCCATCCAACTAAATCCGAAACATGTCAAAGCACATAATAATCGGGGAAAAGTCAAGAAAGCATTGGGACAACAGGCAGCAGCGGAAGCGGACTATAAAAAGGCGAAGGCGTTAGAGGCAGCAGATTGAAGATAATAAACACATTCCGCTATGCCAAAGCATGAATTCCAAAAAGGAAAACCAATGACAGGTGGGACAATTTTTGTTGAATGTTTGAAAGCACAAGGTGTTGAAGTGATTTTCGGTCTACCGGGAAACCATCTTGACACCGTTTATGAAGCGTTATATAACAATCAAGATAGTATTCGACACTATGTAACGCGGCATGAAGGTGGTGCGGCGTTTATGGCAGATGGCTATGCGCGTGCTACAGGCGATGTCGGTGTCTGCATGACTGTCCCTGGGCCTGGCGCAAATAACGCCGCTATTGGGATATGTGAGGCATGGACAGCGTGTTCACCGGTGCTACTGATCACAGGGCAAAATCCATCTTACTTGGCACAAAAAGACCCACGAAAGAGTTTTCACGGGTTAGACCAGGAAGCTGCCTTTGCCCCGATGACAAAACATACAGAAATTGTACATTTTGTTGATCAGATTCCGGGTGCTGTCAATCGTGCTTTTACCGCATTGCGATCTGGACGTCCTGGTCCTGTGTTGATTGAACTTGCTACAGATGCGTTACAAGCAGATGCTGATTTACCAATACCGCAGCGAAATAATGGGATCCAGACGATGGCAAGTCCTGAAAACATTGATGCAGCGTTGGCGTTAATCAGTGCATCGGAACGTCCGCTTATCGTTTCTGGAGGTGGCATTAACCATACGCGTGCAACGGAAGAACTACTCGAATTTGCGCATCTGTTGAATGCTCCCGTCGCTATGACAGGCATGGGCAAAGGTTCTGTCCCTGAAGATTCGCCTTATTCAATTGGACTCTTCCGTGATGGGGTGGCGCAAGCGGCGATGAAGGCGTCTGATCTTATTATCGCATTCGGCACTCGGTTTGCTTATCGTGACACTGGCAATTGGTCTTTGCAGATTCCGCAACCGCTCATACACATTGAAGCAGATGTTAGCGAAATTCATAAAGAGTATCCTGCAACCGTTGGAATCGGTGCGAATCCAAAATTGGTGCTGCAACAGTTGAACGATGCACTGAGTGACGTAAAACTTACATGCGGTTGGGGCGAAGGTTTACAACAACTTCGTAGCCAATTCACTTCAATTGAACCGCCGCGTATTCTTAAAGAGATGCGTGATGTTATGCCGCGAGATGCTATTTTATCTGTTGACGTCAATATCACTGGCTACGGCGCATTGTCCCATTTTCCAACATATTTCGCAGGGAGTTACATCTTTTCAGGAATATCAGTTGCAATGGGAATTGGACTGACTGCAGCTATCGGCGCACAAGTTGCATATCCTGACCGAAAGGTTGTTGCGCTCAGTGGAGATGGCGGGTTTTTGATGACCAGCCCTGATCTCGCCACTGCTGTGATGTATGACCTGCCTGTTGTCACACTTGTCATGAATGATAATCAATACACCTCAATTGAACGAGGACAGTTACGGCGGTTTGGTAAGCGTATCGGAGTGGAATTGGTTAATCCAGATTTTGTTCAGTTTGCAGAATCGTTTGGGGCAGTTGGATTGCGTGTTGAAGATATGGACGATTTTAGGCCAACACTTGAAAAGGCACTTGCCTTGGATAAGCCGGTAGTTATTGAAGTAATGAAATAGAGCCATTTTCAAAAGGGAACGACAATGTAGTCGCGCCATTCACGATTTTGAACGACACAGTGGTTGTTCAGTTCAGCAATAGAAGTAATTATTTTATCGTCTTGATTTCTTAATCAAGGGAGTAGGAGTATAAATATGCGAAAAAAGATAGGAGTTTTGACAGGGGGTGGCGATACAAGTGCGCTCAACGCCACCCTCAAAGGCATCGCGTTGAAAGCCGAAGAACTCGGTTTTGAACTCGTCGGCTTTATGGAAGGATGGCGAGGCGTTTTGAAAGGCGGACGCTACTTTACCCTTACACCGGACCTGATTGATGAAAATCATGGCGGAACAATTTTAAAAAGCTCGCGGACCAACCTTATCGCCACAAATAAGTTAGATGAAGCGATTGACAACCTGAAAAAACTGAACATCAGTGGACTCATCCCAATAGGTGGGGATGATACCCTAACTGTTGGCACCGCGCTTTCAGAGCAATTCACAACCGTTTTCGTTACAAAAACAATTGATAATGATGTCGGTATGAATCCACCTGAAGGTGATTCGGTTGATTATTCTAAGATGGTCAACTATTTCTGCCCCGGTTTTCCATCAGCAGCGAATCGGGTGATCGACGCTGTCCGTGATTTACGCACAACGACCTATTCACATGATCGCGTAATTATTGTGGAAGCAATGGGTAGGGATGCAGGGTGGTTGACATTGTCCGCAGCTTATGGTTTGGCAGACCTCATTGTAGTTCCTGAAGTGCCGTATCAACCTGACAGGTTAGCAGAAGCAATCCGTGAGAAACATACTGAGCAGGGAAATGTCATTGCCGTTGTCTCGGAGGGTATCCGAAATGACGCGGGTGAATTAATGATTACCTCACAAGCAGAACTTGATGCATTCGGACACACAAAACCGGGTGGTTGTTCAGAAATTATTGTGGAAGCGATGAAGAAACGGCTCCCTGATATTTCCAGTTCAACGTTTCGTGCATTGATACTTGGATATATGCAAAGATGCGGAAGTCCGACACCGTTAGATAGAGATACTGCGATTAAGGCAGGTGCACTTGCCGTGCGCTCACTTGCTGATGGTATGGTTAATGGTGTGGCAACAATTACCCGCACAGATGCTGGCATTGAACCGATTATGTTGCCTATTGATCAAGTACTGAAACGTGATGAAACCGGACACGTTATCCGTCGCAGTCTTGATCCGCGGTTTTATGATGCGGAACGGTATCATCTTTCCCCCGAAGGTGCTGGATATTTCCGACCACTTTTTGGTGATCTTCCTCGACGCAGGCGAAACCCAGAAGAGCGCGGTATTGAAATTGGCGAAATAGTGTAATACCAAATTAACTCGATCCTTCTCGGTAGGCGCGATTTGAAACCGCGCTATCGGCGTCGATTTAGTGAGATAGATTCTTGTGGGAGGGGTTTGTAACCCCGATTTCGTTCCGGGGTTGCATACCTTAAATTAATGCCTATGGTGCGTTAGGAAACAGCACTTCCACAGTGATCCTATAATGATAGACTTTACAACGGCAAAGAAATTGGCGTACCAGTCTGTGAGGAACGATATGTTGCTTCAGCCAGTTCAATGCCGTCTCTCCCAATGCGTCCGTGGGTTGTCGGTTCTGCTTCACCGGCAATGCACTGTAACCAATGATCAATGCTTGCGCCTTTGGCTGCGATGCCCCAGTAACGTTGATTCCGTTGTCCTTCTGGTATATTACGATAGGTGTCGTCATCAGGGACAGGCGCGGTGAATTCTTCTGCTAATGCCATATCATGCGTTTTCCAGCGCAATCCATGCCGAATCAGGTTTGCTGAACCATTACTCGTGACAAGACCGCTTCCGCTATGTCCGACTTGGGCAGCCCAACTCTTAATCATCATGCCGATACCACCATTTTTAAAATGCACGGTTAACACTGCGTTGTTTTCTACCGCTTCTTCAGCAGGCGGATATGTGCCACCCAGTGGCACATGACTGCTAAATCCGTAGACAGTGGTCACCGGACCATATAGCCACAGCCAGATGTCAAGATTATGAATCGCTTGCTCCACAAGCATGCCACCAGATTCGGCTTTGACAAAAAGCCACGGATGCCGTTCGGGTGAAAAGTATCCGACTTGATTAGAGTACGCCATTTGCAAAGTACCGAGGGTGCCATCTTCTAACAGCGATTTCAGTTTCATGTATCCCGGATCAAAACGCATCATATATGCCACCATCAGAAGGACACCAGCATTTTCCGCGGCGGCAACCATTTCATCACCCTCCGCAACATTACAACACATCGGTTTTTCCATCAAGATATGTTTACCAGCATCGGCAGCAGCACGGGTTATCTCAAGGTGTGGACGCGGATGAACGCACACATCAACCGCATCTATATCTTGTCTATCAAGAAGTGCGCGGTAATCTGTGTACGCGTCTGCGTCAAAACGGTCTGCTTGTTCCTTTGCTGATGCTTCGTTGATGTCGGCAATGGCGACAATGTCGGCACGACGTGTCGGTTCTTGGTAATACGGGGAATGGAGGTTGCGAAAAATACCACCACATCCGATAATGCCTACTCTAATTTTGTCCATGAAATTCTCCTTTCTGCCAGCTACTTTTCGGTTACAGCACACACCTCTTCTGTAGGAGCGACCTCCCGGTCGCGACACCTATGGCGACATATTCCCGTTGTAGTCAATCGGAAACAATTGTTAGAAATTATCACATTTTATACATTCGAAATCAATGAGAACATACAATTGTTACGTTTTGGTTAAAAATTCCATCTTTTTCTTGTATCCGAAAAGTCGCGACCAGGAGGTCGCTCCTACAGAATTTGATAGGCATTCATGCTCATTCCATTTTAAACTTACACCACCAATACGGATAATCCCGTGCGGCACTCACCAACCCATGTCGCACAGGATTCTCATAACAATATCGAATTATTGTGTTCAACGATTCATTCTACCGAATTCCGTGATCATAATACGCTGCCTGCCAAAGCGAACCGCTTCGATCAAGACAAATATTAATCTGCTTCGCTGAGAAATTTTTGAAGGATTTGATTACACTTGATAAAGAATGTGTATTCCCCAATTGAAAAACAGCATGGACGTGATCTGGCATGACCATCAGACATAACCATACGATCCGTTTTTCATCTTCTAACCAGTCAAAAGATTCAAAGATGATGTTCGCAACTTTGGAGTTCGCCAAGATAGGATTTCTGTTAAGTGTAGAAAATGTAAGAGAATAATAAGCCCCCGGTACTGAATGACGCCCTTTTCGCAATTGGCTGTGTCCTTGGGTTAGTATCTGTTTGATCCTTTTCTGGTTTTCCTTCTTCTATAGAAGGTCGTGATTGCCTCTGTACATCAATATAGAATACGCAAATCGCATTTGTCGGGGTTTAAAACCCTCCTACAAAAGGTTTTCCCTTTACCGCCGCTTCAAACTTGCCCATGTCGTTGTCAACTTCTTTTTCCCTGATACTGCCAGTCGCTGATTAGGGTGATTTTTCAACTTATCAACGAGAGCATCATTCCCTAAATCACGCGCTAACGTGATAGGAGATTTACCCGCCTTGTTACGCGGACGTATCCAAATATCTGGATGCGATAATAGCAACGCCAATACTTCCGGAGAACCCTTTAGCACAGCATAGTGCAACGCAGTTGAACCCGACTCGTCTCGGAGGTTGACATTGAATTCATCACGCGCAAGCAATGCCTCAATTACCAATATGTGCCCACCCTTGACAGCGTAGTGCAGGGCAGTGAAGCCGATACTGTCCTGAGCGTTGATGTCGATGTTTTTATCATCTTCTAGTACTCGAAGGGCGTACCCCTCGTGTCCCTGCCTGATCTCAAAAATCAAGGGATACTTGGGCACACAGCCTTCTGGAGTCTTTTCAAACTCGTAGTTTGGAAAAAAACAATCAGCGGGATCTAACCCTTCATACTCGACCTTATAAAGCCAGATAATACCGTTTTTGTCGTCTTCACTGAGGTATTGTTTCGTGCGTGGGTAAAGGTGGAAAGCCATAACAGCAGCTGGCTGTGTTCCTCTGGTCACCTCTAGTCCCCCCTTTGTAGTCCAGTTTGCTACACGTAGTGTGTAGGTATCTCCCAGACCCATAGCGTGACCCAGTTCATGTATAAGAACGAAGATGAACACTTGGTCGTTTACATCCGTGCCCACATCTATTACAACATGTGGCGGTACATTTGGATCTTCAGATATCCTTGCCCCTGATCTTCCTTTCGGGTCACAGTAGAAGGATACTCCTAAATCCAGGTGCTTCCGATTGTCAATTCTAAGATCTGCTTGTCTTTGGTAGCGAAAATCGTTGATTATTGGTTGTTTCGTTTTCATGTCGCGAAGAGGTTGGAGCCATATTTGTAAAGCTTTAGTGATTGCCTCTTCTAGATCCTTCGCTTCAGGCCTGTTATCCACTTTGCAATCGTCACCATATCTATAGCCGATATCCCAGTGATCCTTATGTACCTTCTTAATCAAATCGGTTCTCCACTTCTTAAACACGTGATGTTCACTGGAAACGAAATCATGTGCTGTAGGGGTGACGCTGAATAACAGACAGCCTATCACTACAAACGCTATCGGGACGTTAGGTTTTAGCAGTTTTTTCATCGGTTGGTCTCCGTTATATCTCATGTTTTGTTTCGCTATCACTTAACAAATCTATGTATCTCCTTTGAAACAACTGCTCTTGAGAATAGGCGGTGTTCCCTCATCTTGTAAGAGAGCAAGTGCCTCTGCAATAATCGCGTGTTGTAATGTCGGATTATTCGGTTCACCGAGTGGATACCCAAAACGATATGGAACAAGTAAAGCACGCGGCGGTTTCACCCGCTTCGCGATGCTTTCCACAAGCGTAATTGAAACCGTGGAAATGCCAACTCCTTCAACAGCACGTTGAATCAATCCTACAGACTGATTGCACATCGGTCACACAGGTGTTAAGAAAGCAACGTCCACCTCATCCGTTTTAAGCATCTGTGCAACTTCAGGGGCAGTTTGCGTAATGAGAGGTTTCGGTTTTGTGATTGATCCCATAAAACTAAAGTGTCTGTGATTAAATGATCCAATTTTGCCTTCTGCCTCCAACTCCCTGAATCTATCAAGAGGAAATGCAAGGTTCACATCAATCTCAATACCGCGTTTATCGTAAGCCTCACTTTTATGTCCAACGGAAAGAACTTGGGTCTGGATGGAATTGGGAATTTCGCGGTAGGAACAGTCATTGCTATCAAAAGAATTCTGTTCTGGAAGATAAAACCCTGCAGTTGTGATGAGCGCAACTTTACATTCGTTTAACGGTAAGCTTAGCGGTGTGTTAGGCGATGTTTTATAACGCTGAATACGATAAAACCTCATAAAAAATTGGATTATTTGATCAATTTTACGTAAAGATGCCATTCACACCTCATATTACCCATTCCTATATGATGATAGGACACTCTTCGTAGGTCGGGTAGAAGCGGTAGCGAAACCCGACTTTTTATAGTTCCATGTCGGGTTTCGCAAACTCAACCCGTAGGTGTCAACTTAAGAAAAAATGCTGGCTTATCTCTTGTGGGAGGGCTTTCTAAGCCCGATTTTGTGAGACTCAAGCTGTAAAGCGTATTTGGCGTTGATTCACTCCCACAAGAAGAAATTTCCTTAAATTGACACCCGTCAAATCATGCAGAATACCAAAAGCGTATTCTGCCAAGCGCATTTGGCGTTGATTCAGGCATTCATAGCATTGATTTATGGGTTTCGCAAGCTCAACCCGACGGACAATATGTTATGACAATTTGTCAATTACAAATGGTATTATCCATTCGCAAAAATAAGCCGTTGCCTGTTTTGACACGGAAGTTCTATCGTTTGCCCAGTGATACCACTCTCAATTGCGGCAAAGCCAATCTCGTTGACAGCGGTATAGTCATCACGAGAACAATCGGGGGGTTGTCCACCGTCAAGAAAATCGGTAATTTGTTTATATGCTACTTTAAACGGACTCGCATTTTCAGGCAAATCAAGGGTCGCATTATCAATTAATTTGCCCTCTTTATGCACAGTTGTACCGCTATAAAACCCAGCTTGAACTGTGCCTTCACTACCGAGAACATCAACTGAAAATCCGCCTCGGACACCGTGTTTTCCGACATGGAAACCCATCACGCCGCTTTCAAATTGGATAGTCGAACCAACAATTGCAGGTTCCGGTTCGTAAGGTTCTGGCACATTACCACCACCTTCAACATACCCAGTCACCGATGCCGGGTCATATCCAGCGAACTGGCAAATCATGTCGGTTGTGTGAATAGCGAAAGATAGCACACCGCCGCCGCAATACCCGATCACACTCTGCACCTCTCCGATAAGACCGTCCTTAATCAGCGATTGAAGTCTGATGAGATGCGGTCCCCAATGTCGCGTATAGTCAACAACAATCGGTATGCCTTTTGCATCAGCACCCGCAGTCATTGTGTCAACTTCTTCAAGTGAGCATCCTGCGGGTTTCTCAAGAAAGATGGCTTTGATATCTGCCTTCAAGACGTTCTGCATCACCTGAAAGTGATGAGGTCCTCGCACACAGACAGCAACGATGTCTAACTTTTCACTTTCAAGCATCTGAACGTCTGTTTCGTAGTAATTTATAGAATTGTCTGGGAAACCCGGTCCCCACGTGTTCTTAAAGTCTGCTTGACGCTCAGGGGACATATCTGCAACTGCTACCAATTCAGTTGTCTCACATAAACGGATGCCGCCTGCATGGCAATACGGATTAGCATCATCTGGTGTTGAATAACGGGCGGCGATACTGCCTAACCCGATAATACCGACACGATACATTGGAGTTACTCCTTTTTTGAAGATTGGTTAGAGGATAACATATATAGGGTAAATTGGCAAGGGGTTGTAGGGTGAATATTCCAGAACCATTCAGTCTTCCAATAATTTCTAACTTCTTTCAAAGGTCTCTTCCTGTAGGAACGACCTCCAGGTCGCGACAGATTACGAACGGTCGCGACCTGGAGGTCGCTCCTACAAAGAATTCGGGGTTACAAACCTCTCCTACATGGGTTGTTCATCAAAATTGATAATCTAAATGTTTTGGCATAGAACATGGAAATATGATATAATAAGATGGATATATGGATTTTATGAATAATGGCGCTTGGAACGAATGAGGATTCGTCCTATTGTGCGGATAGACACATCTCTATAGGAGGGAGATATGTCGGAAACAAATTTGAAACAGCGTATCCATGATGGTGAACATGTCTTTGGGGCTTCAGTTTCAATGACAATAGATCGTGAAAATCTTGCTGAAAAAGTTGAAAAAGGCGGTTACGATTTTGTCGCTGTGGATAGCCAACATTCACCTTACAGTGAAGACAGACTTGTCGCGTTCTGTAATATGGCAGATGAATTGGATATTCCAGCCAACTTTCGGATTAAACATACCCGCAATGCTTATCTCATCGGCAACTACCTGGACTTGGGGCCTTCTGGTATTGAGGTTCCACAGGTAGAATTGGAGTCGACGGTAGATGAAGCGGTGGCTTCCTTTTATTATCCACAGCAGGGCATACGGAGTTGGGGCGGTGGTGCACGAAAAAACTCAGCAGGTACGGAGCGGCTTGAATATGCGGATTGGTGGAATAATTACGGGACGCTCTGGATGCAGATAGAGTCAATTGAGGCAGTGACCCATGCGCGTAGACTCGCCAAGGCAGGTGTGGATTGTCTCTCCTTTGGTCCCACGGATTTGACGTTCAGCATGGAAAGCCACCCAAATCATGCCCTACAGACAGTGGATGCCTGTGTGCAGTATGTCGCCAAAGAATTGGAAGGAAGCCCAACTGCTGTTTGCTTTAGAAACGGTAATCCGAGTACGCGTGAAAAGTATGCGGATATGGGTGTTACCGTCTTTTTAGAATAGTCTCAAAATGTTAAATTATGGACTTGTAAGTACAGCTATAGCTGAAGATCGGCAGGAACTACGAGAAGGCATGCGTCTTTTAGCAAAAATGGCTCACAAATACAAGATACCGGTTACGTGGGCAATTACTACTGATACAGCACAATTTTTGGCAAAGGATTTAACGGAATGGCATAACGAGTTTGGAGACGAACCTTTGCTGATGTTGGATATCAAGTCATTATGGGAGACAAACTGGGTTAAACTTACTGGGCAATCTGTGCCAGACGCGAACACTGAAAGCGAACCAGTCAATATTTCAATGGCAGGTGCTTCACCAGAAATCATCGCAGAACATCTCGTCAAAATGCGGGAAACTTTACCGCGATATATCAGAACAGAGTGGAAAAAAATTCAGCGTGCATTGGAGTGGGCTACACCAAACGTTGCAGGCGCTGAATGGAAAAATCAGGTTTTAGTTCACGCACTGGAACAAGTCGGTTTTCGTGGTTTATGGGGTTATCGTTGGGACGAACGCGGTTCAGTAGCAGAGGTAGATCGTGGTTGTCCGTTCGGATGTTTTTATCCATCAGCAGAACAACATAATTTTAGCGCACCCGCTGCAGGAAGCATCGCTGGCATTCCTTACTTTTCGGCAGCACATCTTGACAATGGTGCGGATAATCTCCGTGCTTCACTTATAAACGACACAATACAGCAGAATTACGATCTTTATGTAGAAAATCAGGAATGGAATCGCTGGCTCAGTTATGTAGAACATGTGAGTGCACTTGAGGTGACACAGTTAGGACAAGAAACATTAGGTAAACTGGATGTGTATTTCGCACATGTAGTCAGCAATGAGAATACAAAGTTGTTACCACTCTCTGAGATGGTTGATGATTACTGGACAAGTTGTCAACAGACTGAACCTACATATATAGTTGCTACCACACTTGATTCTCAGGATAAATCTGAATCTATGGAACCAGATTCAGCAGTGTTAACTAATGGAGATGTGCCAGCAAATCAAAAAGAAAAAAGGGTATTTTTTTATTACGATTCAGAATGCCAATTTACGTTTTATGATGGCGTAATGGAACCTGCTGACATGAAAAACTATATCTCACCGCCAGTTTTAGAGAATGTGGGGGGCAGTATTTCAGCACAGGGTACTTCTATTCACGGCGTTGAGTATCATTTACCGAAGATAGTGAATTTTAGACCTAACCGGAAACGTTCACGATTGCACATCACTTTTACAATTGAATCCACTAAAGCGATGCCCTACGGTGTGGCGATGTGGGGCAACCATCTCGGTTTGCAATTAGAAAATTCTAATGCCGAGGTAGTTACGTGGGTGGACAAATATTTACTTTTTGCACGTCTTGCATTGGAGCCAGGAAACAACGAATTTGAAATCGTTCTAACAATTTGAAAACATCTGAATATGCTGTTGAGACGTATATTTTAGCATTAATATTTATAAACTTTGCTGAAATCATATAGTCAAACTTATAATTACTTTGAGGGATGTGTGAATAGTTGGTGTAGTACCATAGACAGTAACGTGCTTCAGGTGCATCTTATTTATAGTTGTGCCGCTTGTAGTCGCGCAATTTATTGCGCCTCTTTATTATGGTTACGGCACGCGGAGCGTGCCTACTACTTTTAAGCGTATATTTTAATATTGGTTCTTTTGACACACCCTCAATTTCTTAATCCTATTTACAGCGCGCTTGCAAAGCGCCAAATCAACGCTAAATGCGCTTATGGCATCCAGCGCCTACAGGTAACATCTGTACATTTTAGATTTCAGGATTTTTGGAGGCAAATATGGAAAAAGTTTTAGGCTTAAAATGTCGCGAATGTGAACGCGAGTATCCAAAGGAACCGCTTCATGTTTGCGAGTTCTGTTTCGGTCCATTAGAGGTAAACTATGATTACGAGGCTATTCAAAAGTCAATCTCAAGAAACTCAATTGAGCAAGGACCAGAAAGTTTATGGAGATACATTGATCTATTGCCGATTGACGGTGAACCAACAGACGGACTCAACTCTGGTTGGACACCTTTAATCCGGGCAAAGAATCTTGGTGATGCCCTCGGTGTAAAGGAACTCTACATTAAAGACGATTCTGTGTGTCATCCAACGTTGTCATTTAAAGATCGGGTTGTGGCGATTGCTTTGAGTAAATCCAAGGAATTTGATTTTGACACTGTGTCGTGTGCATCTACAGGGAACTTGGCAAATGCTGTCGCGGCGCATGCTGCTCTCGCTAACCTGAACTGTTACATTTTTATTCCTGCCGACTTAGAACATGGCAAAGTAGTCGCTTCACTGGTGTATGCACCGACAGTGGTAGGCATTATGGGGAACTATGACGATGTGAACCGATTGTGTAGCGAGATTGCGGGGGTCTATCCGTGGGCATTTGTCAACATCAATATCCGTCCGTATTACGCAGAAGGTTCAAAGACGCTCTGCTTTGAATTGATTGAACAACTCGGTTGGGAAGCACCTGACCACATCGTTGCCCCAGCTGCAGGCGGTTCGCTTATTACAAAAATCGGCAAGGCACTCAAAGAATTTCACCTATTAGGTTTAATTGATAAACCAAATACTAAGATTCATGTCGCGCAGGCAGAAGGCTGTGGTCCGATTGTTAATACATATAAAGAAAAAGGTGATTTTGTTAAACCAGTGAAACCAGATACAATTGCGAAATCCCTTGCAATAGGAAATCCTGCAGATGGTATTTATGCTGTAGATACAGTCCGAAATTCTGGTGGTGTAGGCGAACACGCAAATGATGACGAGATCGTTGAAGCAATTAAATTGCTTGCAGCAACCGAAGGGATTTTCACAGAGACAGCAGGCGGCGTAACGCTCGCTGCAACCAAAAAACTAATTGAGAGTGGAGACATTGGTCGTGATGAACGGATCGTAGTTGCTATCACAGGAAACGGCTTCAAAACGATAGAAGCGCTTGAAAATAAAACGGATGAACCGCATATTATCGCACCACAGCTGAACGCATTTCGCAAACTAATGGCAAACATTGAATAGACGTTTTTTTGAGGATTAGTTTGCAGCATCGCGGAGGATTAAAGTATGGCACAATTGGATACTCACGCTACAATGACATTAGAAGAATTCCTTGAAAATGATGTAGAAGGATTTGAATATGTTAAAGGAGAATTAGTGCCGATGCCTGACGCATCAAAAAGACATGGTGAAATCAGTGTCAATATTGTTCACTTTTTATACTTTCATGTTCGCGAAAATAAATTAGGTCGTCTGTACACAGCAGAAACATCGTTTAAGGTTGGAGAACGTGTGTTAAAACCGGATGTTGCGTTTGTTGCATCAGAACGGTTGGATGTAGACGAAGACAAAGGGCTACCGATACCACCCGACCTTGCAGTTGAAGTGGTTTCACCTTCAGATATTCATTCTCGTGTCATTGGAAAGGCGCTTGCTTATCTGGATGCAGGCACGCGCTGCGTTTGGATTGTTGACCCCGTATCAAAAACCGTGACGGTGTATAAATCTGAAACGGACATCAAAAC
>JAGWBU010000051.1:24132-24464 GCA_021295735.1 Candidatus Poribacteria bacterium
GATGTAGAAGGATATGAGTATGTCAAAGGAGAATTAGTTCCGATGCCAGATGCATCTATAAAACATAGTGAAATTGGTATAAATTTAATACATTATCTGCATATACATGTTCGACAAAATAATCTTGGACGCGTGTATTCCCTTGAAACTTCATTTAAGGTAGGTGAACGGGTACTGAAACCGGATATTGCTTATGTTTCAGCAGAGCGGTTAAGTGATGACAAAGATAAAGGTTATCCGATCCCTCCTGATCTTGCTGTAGAGGTCGTATCACCTTCAGATATTCAGTCCCGTATTCTTGATAAAGTACGTGCTTATCTTGATGCGGGGAC
>JAGWBU010000051.1:24619-29304 GCA_021295735.1 Candidatus Poribacteria bacterium
CGCGGAGGATTAAAGTATGACACAATTGGAAACCCACGACTTTTTGCAAGATACACCTATTCCAGAACAGGGTCCGATGACATTGGAGGAATTCCTTGAGAACGATATAGAAGGGTATGAATATGTCAAAGGAGAATTAATAGCGATGCCAGCAGCATCATTTAGACACGGTGCAATTAGTGTCAGAATCATACGATATTTGGATCCACATGTCCACAACAATAAACTCGGACACTTATTTACAGCAGAAACTTCATTTAAGGTTGGAGAACGTGTACTAAAACCGGATGTCGCATTCGTATCTACTGAACGGTTGGACGTGGACAAAGACAAAGGTTTTCCGATACCACCTGACCTGGCAATAGAGGTCGTATCACCTTCAGATATTCACTCACGCGTTATTGGAAAAGCACTCGCTTATCTTGATGCGGGGACACGCCTCGTTTGGGTGGTTGAACCTGAATCTAAAACAGTGACAGTATATGAATCTGAAAGACACACTTACTGGCGATGATGTAGTTCCAGGTTTTTCTTGTCAGGTCGCGCAACTGTTTGAGTAGTGGATAACAACATGGAAACGCTAAACGGAATTCTTGAACGAATAGTTTTTGAAAATCCTGACACCGGGTTTACAATCGGCAGATTTTCTGCCCGTGGTCAACCTGAACTTGTCACAATTGTCGGCAACCTTGCGTCTGTCAACCCAGGCGAGAGTTTACTCCTCAGCGGAGAGTGGGTAAACAACCCGAAATACGGAATCCAGTTCCAGATTGAGAGATATGAAACTATCCAACCAGCGAATGTTATGGGAATCAGAAAATATCTGGGCTCTGGATTGATAAAAGGGATCGGTCCTAAGATGGCAACCCGAATTGTCAGCCGATTTGGGATGGATACGATTGATGTGATTGAGCAGTCGCCAGAAAAATTAGCAGGAGTACCTGGAATTGGGCGGAAGCGGGTTAAAATGATCCAACAAGCGTGGGAGGAACAGCGCGAAATAAAAAACGTTATGCTTTTTCTGCAATCACATAACGTTAGCACATCACACGCAGCCAAAATATACAAAACATACAAAAATGAATCTATTCCGATTGTAACCGAAAATCCCTATCGCCTTGCTGATGATATTTACGGCGTCGGGTTCGTCACCGCAGATACGATTGCACAAAAACTGGGCATTGATAAAAACGACCCACATCGGATACAAGCTGGCATTAAATATGTGCTTAGCCAAAAAGCGGATGATGGGCACGTTTTTCAACATCCCAATGAATTGATAGAAGCATGTGAAAACATCCTTGAACAGGATCAACAGACTATTGAGATGGGGCTCCTCGCGTTGACTGAAAAAGAGGAAATTGTCCTCTCAAAAGAAGATGGTTCGGCTCAAGTCGTTGCAGAACAAACTGAAATTACGAATTGGCTTAATAGCGGTTCAAAAAGCACAGTAACTGAAAGTCATAGCGAGTATATTGAAATCCATGATGATGAAACGGAACATCTTCCTGATAAGCAGCAGTCTGAGCAATCATCCGCAATGCTTGAAAATGTTGCAATCTATCTTGCACCATTTTACTATGCTGAAATGGGTGTGGCAAACCAGTTTTTAAGGTTGCTATCAAATGGAGTGAGAAATTCCAGCTCATTGGACGTAAACGCTTCTTTGGGCAAATTGGAAACCGAGATGAACATCCAATTTGCGCCTCAGCAACGGGAAGCAATCCACACTGCACTCACGGAACGTGCGATGATTCTCACGGGTGGTCCAGGCACTGGAAAAACAACAACGACGGTCGGCATGATTCGGTTGTTTGAAGCAGAAGGAAGGCGTATTGTTTTGGCTGCACCGACTGGGCGTGCAGCGAAACGACTTAGTGAAACGACAGGGAAAGAAGCAAAAACGATACATCGCTTATTGGAATTTTCCTTTCAAGAGAACGGATTCAAACGTAATCGTGAAAACCCGTTGGAAGCGGATGTTGTGATTGTGGACGAGATGTCAATGGTGGAACTCGTCTTGATGAACCGATTAATGCAAGCAATTCCTCTGACTGCTACCGTTATCCTTATCGGGGACACTGATCAACTGCCATCTGTCGGTGCTGGCAACGTGCTAAAATCACTAATTGATTCCCAAAAGATACCAGTCGTTAGACTTACGGAGATTTTTCGCCAAGCACAAGAGAGTATGATTGTCACTAACGCACATCGGATAAACAACGGGGAATTTCCGAAACTTTCCGGTCCAAAGGATCGGGATTTCTTTTTTATTGAGGAGGAAGAGCCCGAGTCGGCAGCCCAACAGATTACTTCGTTGATTGCTGAACGTTTGCCTCGTCACTATAACTACCATCCTATAGACGACATTCAGCTGCTATGCCCAATGCGGCGTGGCACGCTTGGTGCTGAAGACCTCAACACATGTTTACAAGATATGCTAAACCCGAATGCAGAACAAACCATAAAAGGTTGGCAAGCCTTCCGCATCGGCGATAAAGTTATGCAGATACGTAATAACTACGATTATGATGTGTATAATGGGGATATCGGAAGAATTGTCAGCATTGATCAGATAGACAAGCAAGTAAAAGTCAGATTTCCTGATAAACTTGTGGAATACGATATGGCAGACCTCAACGAATTGGTTTTGGCATACGCCACGACTATCCACAAGGCGCAAGGTAGCGAATATCCTGCAGTTGTCATACCTTTACACACGCAACACTATATCATGTTACAACGCAATTTACTTTACACCGGTATCACACGTGCAAAGGAGCTCGTAGTGGTTGTTGGCACCAAACAAGCGCTTGGCATGTGTATCAATAACACACAGGTGATGGAACGTAACAGTTATCTTGCTGAACGCCTAAATAGCAAGCAGTTCTAAAGGAGCAAAGATATGAAACGACTCGTTCAAATTCTCACTGTTTACTTTTTATTATTTGGACAAACCCTTGTGTATTCTGAGGTTACGCTGCCACGTGTTATTGGCAGTAACATGGTATTGCAGCGCGACATGCAGGTCCCCATCTGGGGGTGGGCATCCGCAGGCGAAGAAATCTCCATAATCCTCAGTGCCGAAGGTGCCGAATCTCTTGCAGTACTGACCACTACAGCCGATGCAGACGGTAATTGGCGAATCGACCTCCCTGCGATGAAAGCCGGCGGCCCCTACACACTTCAGGTTACCGGCAGTAACACCCTGGAACTTACGAATGTGCTTTTCGGTGAAGTCTGGGTCTGCTCTGGGCAATCAAACATGCAGTGGACCGTCAATGCCTCAAAAGACAGCGCGGCAGAAATTGCGGCAGCAATGTATCCAAAAATTCGATTGTTCTATGTGCCGAGAAGATCATCCGGACTACTCAAGCAAAATGTAGAAGCAGACTGGCAAGAGACCAGCCCTGAGACGATCCGAAATTTCTCAGCTGTCGCCTACTACTTTGGTCGGAAACTTCATAAAGATCTCAACGTGCCGATCGGGTTAATCAATTCCTCATGGGGTGGTACCCGCATTGAACCGTGGACCCCGCTTGTGGGGTTCCTCTCCGTGCCTGCCCTGGAAGCCATATCCAAAGAGGTTCAAAAGGTACAAGCGAACTATCGCCAGCAACTTCCTCAGAAAATCAAGGAGATTGAAGCGTGGATAGCCAAAACAAGGGAGGCTTTGGAAACCGGTGCAATCCTTCCGCAGATGCCCAACAATGTCCATCCGTTAAGTAATCATAGGAGGCCAACCTCAATTTACAACGGCATGGTGTATCCGCTCGTTCCTTACGCAATCCGCGGCGCGATTTGGTATCAAGGCGAATCGAACCTTAGAGATGGGATGATCTACCACAGAAAGATGAAAGCACTCATCCACGGGTGGCGCGAGGTCTGGCAGCAGGGCGAATTCCCCTTCTATTTCGTACAACTTGCCCCCTTCAATTATGATCGTATTGCAGCACAACGCGGACAGAATAGAAATCCGTTTCTCTTACCAAAAATATGGGAGGCGCAAACTGCCACGTTAGCGGTGCCAAATACTGGCATGGCTGTAACAACCGATGTCAGTAACATTAGGAATATTCATCCGAGAAATAAACAAGCGGTCGGGTTAAGGCTTGCTTTGTGGGCACTCGCAAAAACTTACGGTAAAGATGATCTTGTCTATTCCGGGCCGCTATACAAATCGATGGCGGTTGAGGGAAGTACTATCCGAATCAGTTTTGATCATGTTGGTCATGGCTTGATGTCACGAGATGATCAACCACTTACATGGTTTCAAATTGCAGGAGAAGATAAGCAATTTGTTGAAGCGGTTGCAGTAGTTGATGGCGATACGGTGGTTGTATCAAATGATGCAGTTCAGTCGCCTGTTGCGGTGAGATTCGGTTGGCATCAAAATGCGGAACCAAACCTTGCGAATAAAGAAGGATTGCCCGCATCACCGTTCCGGACCGACTCGTGGTAGGAAATAGGCAGAGCAGAGATTCACTGAGACCATATTTCAATTGAAGACAGTTGTCGGGTGCGATCTAAGAGAGGGGTGTGCATAAATAATTCCGATGTTAAATATGCGCTTAAAGGTAATAGGCACACGCCGTGGGTCTCCATCCACAAGTTCAAAGAGGCGCAGCATGCCACACGGGGAATGCCATAAGGCATTCATACCGTTGATTTCTTGATTTGGCGCA
>JAGWBU010000051.1:29637-33707 GCA_021295735.1 Candidatus Poribacteria bacterium
GAATGACTAAAGACGAATGCGCTTGGTAGAATACGCTTTTGGTATTCTACATGATTCGCCATGATTCATACCGTTGATTGCTTGATTTGGCGCATGCTGCGTTGATTCATTCCAACATAGGATATATTCATAAATTGACACCTATGGGTGTGATCTAAAGACAACTAAGCGTTGAATTCACATTATCAACACCGAATGCATATAGGACATTCGGTAATTAGGAATCGCACCAACGAGATGTTACTATCTACTGTAAGGTATACTTCTTCTATAAATCACTATAAACAATCTTTAATTTTCGTTAACATCTCATTATAGAAAAGGAAACTTTTATGAAATTACTAATCGTGTTTATCAGTTCTGTACTATTCTTCCCACATCTAAATGCGTTTGCAGATGTAAAACTGCCGCGTATATTCGGGGACAACATGGTATTACAACGAGATATGCCTACCCCGATTTGGGGATGGGCAGCTGCAGACGAAGAAATCTCTATTACCCTTAACAAACAGGATGACAAAGCCAATGTTGTTCACTCTGAAACAGTCAAAGCTGATGAGAAAGGCAATTGGCAAGTTAAGTTGCCTGCCACAGCAGTAGGCGGCCCGTATACACTAAAGGTTGTTGGTAGCAACACCGTTGAACTTACAAATATCCTTTTTGGCGAAGTATGGGTTTGTTCTGGACAGTCGAATATGGCGTGGTCTGTCAACACCTCAAATAACAGAGATGCGGAGATTGCAGCAGCAGATTATCCGAATATCCGTTTGTTTCATATACCGAAGGTATCCTCCGGACTACCTGTGCCTGATGTTAATGCACAATGGCATCCGACGACTCCAGATAGCGTAAGACATTTCTCGGCTGTTGCATATTTTTTTGGCAGGCATATACACAAAGAACTTGATGTGCCAATAGGTTTAATCAACACATCCTGGGGAGGCACACGCATTGAGGCGTGGACTGCACCTGAAGGATTCAATGCGGTACCAGCTCTCTCAGCAATTTCTGAAGAAATCCGCGATATAAATAAAAACTATCGCATGCAGCTCCCGAAAAAAATCAAGGAAATTGAAGACTGGATAGCAGAGGCAAGTGAAGCATTGGAAAACGACAGAATTATTTTTCAGATGCCTGAAAATTTTCACCCATTGACACCTCAAGGTAGACCAACGGCACTCTATAACAACATGATATATCCCATCGTTCCATTTGCCATCCGTGGCGCGCTTTGGTATCAAGGGGAATCAAACATGCGCGAAGGGATGATGTATCATGAGAAAATGAAAGCGCTCATACATGGTTGGCGCGAAGTGTGGGGACAAGGTGACTTTCCGTTTTATTTTGTACAGTTGGCACCGTGGGGAGGCTATGATAGGAATGATCCAACCCATCTTCCAAAAATCTGGGAAGCGCAAACTGCCACACTATCAGTCCTAAATACTGGCATGATAGTAACAACCGACATTGGCAACGTCAGAGATATTCATCCACGAAATAAGCAGGACGTTGGTTTGCGGCTTGCCTATTGGGCACTCGCGAAAACGTATGGAAAAGACGATCTTGTTTATTCTGGACCACTGTATAAATCCATGGAGGTTGAAGGTAGCACAATCCGCATCAGTTTTGATTATGTAGGTAGTGGTTTGATGTCACGAGATGGTGAACCGCTAACGTGGTTCCAAATCGCGGGTGAAGATAAGCAATTTGTTGAAGCGGTTGCAGTAGTTGATGGCGATACGGTGGTTGTATCAAGCGATTCGGTTGAGTCACCTATTGCTGTGCGATTAGGTTGGGACCAAACTGCGGAGCCGAATCTGATGAATAAGGAAGGATTACCCGTTTCTCCGTTCCGTACCGATTCGTGGTAGGAAATAGGCAGAGCAGAGTTTCACTGAGACCATATTCCAATTGAAGACAGTTGTCGGGTGCGATCCTAAGACAACTAAGCGTTGAATAGACAACTAAGCGTTGAATTCACATTTTCAACACCGAATGCGTATATGGCATTCGGTGATTAGGAATCGCACCAACGAGATGTTACTATCTACAGTAACGTGAGTTTGATAATTGTATATTTAACATAAGTTGGGCTTAATGACTTAGAGGAATTCAACATAACATTTCCCGTCTATCCAGATTTTATGACACCAAATCCAGCACTCCAGAGGAGTGCTATGTCTATAGAAAATAGGGTAGCCAAGTTCTTGCACTCCGTAGGAGTGCTATGTGTTGAAACCACATACCGCACCCGCCAAATGCCAAAAAGCGCATTTGGCGTTGATTCACGGAGCAGGGTATTGTTCTGGTTTCTGTGATTAGATGGACATAAGTGAAGACAATATCCAATCCGGATTCTTTTAGCAAACTCACGTTACTGTAAGGTATACTTCTTCTATAAATCACTATAAACAACCTTTAATTTCTGTTAACATCTTATTTTAGAAAAGGAAACTTTTATGAAATTACTTATCGTGGTTATGAGTTCTGTACTATTCTTCTCATATCTAAATGTGTTTGCTGAGGTGAAACTACCCAACGTTTTCAGTAGTAACATGGTTTTACAAAGAGATATGCCTGCTCCGGTTTGGGGTTGGGCAGCAACTGGCGAAGAAATTACTGTTTCCCTTAGCAACCAGAACACTGAAACTATTCACACCGATACAGTGAAAGCTGATGAAAAAGGAAATTGGCGGGTAGTGCTTCCAGCCACACCAGCAGGAGGTCCATATACACTCAGTGTTGTTGGCAGTAATACCTTTGAACTTACAAATATCCTTTTTGGTGAAGTGTGGGTTTGCTCAGGACAGTCGAACATGGAATGGACAGTTAATGCATCAAATAACAGAGATGCAGAGATTGCTGCAGCAAACTATCCAATGATCCGTTTATTCCATATACCAAAGGAAACTTCAGGCGTGCCTGTCTTAGATGTAAACGCGCAATGGCGTCCGACCACTCCTGAGACCGTCATGCATTTCTCTGCTGTGGCATACTATTTTGGCAGACATCTTCACAAAGAACTTGATGTACCGATAGGGTTGATTAACACTTCTTGGGGTGGAAGTCGTATTGAACCGTGGACACCTCCTGAAGGATTCGCTTCTGTTCCGGCACTTACCTCAATATCTGAAGAGATTTAGGATATTAATAAAGACTTTCGGATGCAGCTTCCGGAAAAGATACAAGAGATTGAAACTTGGATCACAGAGACCCGGGAAGCATTGGAAAACAGCGATACTATCTTTGAGATGCCTCAGGTTGTCCATCCCTTGAGTAATGGCGGAAGACCGACAGCAATGTACAACAACATGATATATCCAATTGTGCCTTTTGCAATTCGTGGCGCGCTCTGGTATCAAGGTGAATCAAACATGGGTGAAGGCATGATGTACCATGAAAAGATGAAGGCACTTATCAAGGGATGGCGTCAGGTCTGGGAACAAGGTGATTTTCCATTCTATTTCGTCCAACTTGCACCTTTTAACTATGGCGGAGATGATACGGCACGTCTTGCAAGGTTGTGGGAAGCACAAACAGCCACTTTAGCATTACCGAATACCGGCATGGTGGTAACAACCGACATTGGGAATATTAGAGATATCCATCCCCGAAATAAGCAAGATGTTGGTTTGCGACTTGCATTGTGGGCACTCGCGAAAACCTATGGGAAAGACGATCTTGTCCATTCTGGACCACTGTATAAATCTATGGAGGTTGAAGGCAGTACAATCCGTATCAATTTTGACCATGTGGGTAGTGGTTTGATGTCACGGGATGAACAACCGCTAACGTGGTTTCAAATTGCAGGAAAAGATAAGCAGTTCGTAGAAGCGGTTGCAGAAGTTGATGGCGATACGGTGGTTGTATCAAGCGATTCGGTTGAGTCGCCTACAGCAGTCCGATTCGGTTGGCATCAAGCTGCAGAGCCGAATCTTATGAACAAAGAGGGTTTGCCCGCTTCGTCTTTCCGGACCGATTCGTGGTAAAGGTTGGGTGTGTAAAGTTTTTGGCATGAAATTGAAATGAATGGAGTTCTTGTAGAAAATGTATATAACTGGTATCCTACC
>JAGWBU010000052.1:0-19189 GCA_021295735.1 Candidatus Poribacteria bacterium
TTCCTTCTTTTGAGAGTGGGTAAATGTAATCATAATAGAATAGTATACACCATTTTATAAAAATGCGTAAGTCCTGTTGTATTAGGTTTTGTGATGCTTGCATGTATACGCATGCAATTAAAATATTTATGAGATACGCTGTAGTGTTGTCAGTTGTTGTAGTAAGGACACCTACAGTATTGCTTCTCACGCTAAACTAAACAGATGCTTCGGTGCCAACACTGTCAACAACACACCACGCGCAATCAAAAGCAGCGTCAATGCAGCCCAAAGCCCATGATTCCCAAAAGGCATCAACAGATACACAGCACCTAAAAAGAGCAGCA
This sequence comes from Candidatus Poribacteria bacterium, assembly GCA_021295735.1. Lineage (GTDB taxonomy): Bacteria > Poribacteria > WGA-4E > WGA-4E > WGA-3G > MSPOR6. Next base: position 327 of record JAGWBU010000052.1, read on the forward strand.
TGGCGACAATCATAGAATTTCGTAACGCTTTTGAGGCAGTCGCGCCGAGATATATTCCATCCCAAATATAGGCAGCGACGTTCACAACAGGTGCAACGATTATCCAAATGAGATAAGGTTTTGCTTGTCTAATGAGATTGTGTTGATCCGTAAAGAAACGAAGTAGTTGCTCTCCAAAAAGACCAAAAACTAACATAATCGCGCCACTGAACAGAAACGCCCACAGAAAAATATGGCGCGTTGTCCGCTTTAAGTTCTGCATATCCTGCGCGCCTTTGTATTTGCCAACCATACTCTCTGCAGCAAAAGCGAACCCATCAATCGCATAAGACATAAGATTGATATATTGGAGCAGAATAGTGTTAATCGCCAAGAAAGTATCGCTCAAAGCAGCGGATTTCGCTGTGAAAAAGGCATGGCTAAACACGAGGCAAAGCGTGCGAATGAAAATATCGCTACTGATACTGAGAAATCGCTTTAGTTTAGAAAATGCAAGGATTATTCGAAAATCCCACGTTGTTAGGAGACTACGATAACGTGCCAAAAAGAGCACACCTGCCAGAATGAGTCCAACATACTGCGCTATAACAGTCGCTAAAGCAACACCTTCCACCTTCAGGCCAAGCACATTAACAAATATCAGATTCAGCACAATGTTTATAAAGTTGACGAGGATTGTCAACAGCATCGGATAATGGGCATTCTGTAAACCCAAAAACACACCGTGGAAAGCATGTAAGCAAAGCGTCGCAGGAGCAGCATAGATGCGGATGTGGAAATAGGTACGGGCAAGTTGATCCACCTCTGAACTTGTTGCAATCAGTGCAAAACTTACATCTGCAAGAACCCACTGGAAGATTAACAGCAGAAGACTCCCAATAATACCAATGGATAAAGCGCGTTGTAGCAAGAGGCCGCATTTTTCCCTATTACTTTCTCCATAAGCCTGCGCGGTCAATCCTGTCGTCGCCATCCTGAGAAACCCAAATCCCCAATAGATAAAACTGAAGATAATACCTCCGATGCCGACTGCACCGAGATAGTGTTCAGATTCCAAACGTCCCATCAAAACAGTATCCACTGCACCAAGCAGCGGGATAGAGAAATTGCTGATGGTGTTCGGAATAGTGAGCCGAATTATCTGTTTGTTGATGTTTTCAGGTTTCTGCATAAGGATTCCATTCTATTTTAGAGTTTACCTGAAATTACAATGAAAAATCAAGTTGTGTTGAAGGAAAATAAAACGTTGTGTCTCAAAAATTTACAAAGAAAATCTGTAGATAATGCAACAAACTGTTATGTATAATCTATATATGGTTGAATTATCCGCGCTACATTTTTCTTTGTAATTTTGCAAGAAATTTGGTATACTATATTCCTAATGAAAGATTGGTGTTATGGATTTACCGCCAAACTGATCGGATTCTGTGTGTCTTGTCTTCCGCGTTCGGTATCACTGGTTCTCGGCGGATGGTTGGGTCTCCTTGGTTTCTGGTTCGCATCACAGCAAAGAAGATTAGCATGTGAGCACATAAGACAGCGTTTGGATATTGCGGACGAACGCAGCGTCAAAACAGTAGCAAAGAAATGCTTCGAAAATTTAGGGAAAACTGTGGTAGAGTTCATGCAGTTTCCACGCATAAATCCGGAGCAGATCCAAAAGTCCGTCAGTTTTGAAGGTATTCAGCATGTGGAAGATGCCTTAGCAAAGGGAAAGGGAGCAATAATATTAACCGGGCATTTTGGGAACTGGGAACTTCTGGCGGCAAGTATTAGCGCCACAGTGGCACCGTTGAGTCCAATTGTGCGGGAATTGCGTTCACCTCGGCTAAACGCGTTGGTCAGTCATTATCGAGAAAAAGCGGGATATTCTACCATAGATAGAAATACCGGTGTCCGACAAGCACTCCGATGTCTAAAACGCAATGAACTTCTCGGCATTGTTGCTGACGTAGACACCACTGTGAAAGGTGTTTTTGTAGACTTTTTTGGTAAACCTGCTTATACGCCCTACAGTCCAGTTGCTTTTGCGCTCAAAACTGGGGCTGCGATATTACCATCTTTTATTATTCGGCAACCTGATGGTAAACATCGGGCGATAATTGAACCTCCGTTGGCGTTAGAACGGTGCGATGTAAAAGAGAAAGAACTTGTTATCAACACACAAAAATTCACCAAAATCATTGAATCTTACATCCGAAAATACCCAGAACAGTGGATTTGGATGCATAAACGGTGGAAAACCCGTCCTGAAGCCTGTAAAACGAATAAGTATGCTAACGTTTTGGAATAATACATGCCTTGTTTTTTTTATGAGTCTTTGTCTTGTCGTTATAGGTTGTGAACGTGAAGAAGAAAACCAACCAGCAGAACCAACACCGACTCAGCAGCTTGAAACGTTTTCCATGCAGCACAGAAAAGCAGGAATTCTGAAATGGACGCTGGTCGGAGATACTTCAACAACGGTCGGTGACTCACCACAAGAACGAGGAAACAAAGTTGTCATCCAGAATCCGAAGGTCCAAATTTTTGAAGAGGGAAAAGTTTCTCTCACGTTAACGGCAAAAACAGGAAAGTTTTTTAGCACTGGGCCCGAAAGGGAAAATCTATTTCTTTATGGTGAAGTAGTCGGCGTTAACGAAAAAGGATCGTTGTATACAGAAGAACTCCAGTGGAAAAACAAAGATGGAACGCTCTACTCACCAACTGAAGTCAAGATCGTGCGTGGAGATTCTACATGGTATGGAACCGAAATGGTTGCCAATCCAAATCTTGAAACCGTAAAGATGTCAAAAAATCAATTTAAACTTTATCCTAAAGATGAGGAAACAAATGAATAGCATGAAAATCATCTGTAAGTTGAATATGAAGGTGTCTCGGAGATTATCGAAATTCGTTGGAATTTGGCCAATCTTTTTCGGGGTAGTTATCTGTCTGACAGCCTTTCCTATATGGGCAGCGGAAACACCTGACTCAGAAAAAAAGGATGATGAAGTTGTAACGCAGGTAGAAGAGAATCCAGAAACGCAAGTTAAACCAACCGAAAGCAATAAGACAGAAAAAAAATCTGATAATAATGATACCTCGACTGAACCGACTAAAGAAGTAATCACCGGTACCGCAGATGAAATGGAACGGTATGAGAAAACAGGGATTACAATCCTGATCGGAAATGCAAAAACCAAAAGACATAACGAGCAAGGCGTTGAAATCGGGTTTCTCAATGCTGATAAAATTACCCTCAAGGCTAATCCAGAAACCGGTGAGACAACAGAAATTGTCGCTGAGGGCAATGTAGAAATACGTGATCAAGAAATCTTTGCGACATGTGATCATGCAACCATGAACAATTTGACAAATATCATTGTTCTAAAAGATAACGTTGTTGTTTTACAAAAGAAAGATAGACTTGAAACAAAACTCTTCACTTTCAATAGAACAACAGGTAAACAGACCGGAGTAGGGGACGTTAAATTCAGCGTAACCGTTACGCAAGCAACACCAACAGCAGAGGAATCAGAGGAAGGCAGCTCTGATAGTAAGGACACCTCTGCAACGCCGAGCAATACTGACGAAAATGCTGACTCTCCTGAGACAGAAAAAGAGACTGAAAAGGGACCTAACGCTGACTCTGGCAAAGCGGATATTGAAGAAAAAACCACACCTCCCGAAACTGAAAAGGGAGAGAAAGACGCAGAATCTAAATCTGAAAAAGAGACCGAACCAGCTGAATCTGAAGAGACTGAGCCAGCTGAATCTGAAGAGACTGAACCTACCGAATCAGAAGAAGAAGCTGATGAAGCAGAAAAACCAAAGGAAGAACAATAGTTGTTGGTTTCCGAATACTTTCTGCTCCGAACATTTTAACATTAATCGGCACACCTTCCAATAGGCAGGACGCCAAATACAAGTAAATGGAGAACACAGGTAGCAATAACGTGGCAACAGAACTACAAACACATAATCTCGTTAAAAGATATACACGACGGGGTCCAATAGTCGTCAATGAAGTGAGTTTGTCGGTGCAGCAAGGCGAAATAGTAGGTTTGTTGGGGCCAAACGGCGCGGGAAAATCAACGACATTTTACATGGTAGTCGGTCTTATCCGTCCAAATGCTGGTCGGATCACTTATGGAGATAGGGATATAACATTCCTACCGATGTACAAACGTGCTCGTCTCGGTATCGGTTATCTTTCACAGGAGACATCAATTTTCCGTAAATTAACGGTGAAACAAAACATTGAAGCGATTTTAGAAGCACGCGGGCTGCCGAAGGATGATCGAGAAACGCGCATACAGGAATTCACCGATGAACTCGGTATTTCTAATCTCTTAAATCGCAAGGCATATACGCTTTCGGGAGGTGAATGTCGTCGTGCGGAAATTGCCCGTGCACTTGCAGCACAACCAGAGTTCATTTTATTAGATGAACCGCTTTCGGGGATTGACCCGATTGCTGTTGCTGACATTAAACAGCTCATTTTACATTTGCGAAATAGGAATCTTGGTATCCTTATCACAGACCATAATGCTGTTGAAACCCTCAATATTGTTGATCGTGCATACCTTATAGCTGATGGAAAAATTACACTATCAGGCACGCCTGAAGAACTTCTCAATAGCGATGTTGCCAGAGAACTTTATTTTGGTCATAACTTTCATTATGCAAAAGGGGAGAACAACTCATAGAGGAACTTTAGCATCGGTTATCGCTTGAGAACTACTTATCTTAAGACGTTTGCTGGCACAACACGCTAACGTTCAAAAGGGATTTTTTGGAGTGCCGCGTGATGAAAATACAACCGAAACTTGTTCAGACTCAGACTCAACAACAAAAAATCATCATGACACCAAAGTTGCAACAAGCAATTAAGGTGCTTATGATGCCACAGCTTGAGTTAAAGCAGTTTATAGAGCAAGAGTTAAACCAAAATCCACTCTTAGAAATTGAGGAAGAGCCTGAAACAGCACTGTCTATGGAAGATTATGATCCAGAACCCGAATGGAGCAAACCTGAAGAAAATATCAATCACGTGGACACTTCCGTTGATATTGACTGGCATTCCGTGTTTGATGACATGCGAGTACCTGGTACAACAGTAAATGAACAATATGATGATCCAGATACGCCCGAACCAGATATTGCTGAAGCACAGTCTCTCCAGAACTATCTTAATCAACAACTTGAATTAGCACCTTTCGCCGAAACAGAACGTGCTATCGGGGAATTGATTATTGGAAATCTAAACGATGATGGCCAACTCAAGTTGAAGTTGTTTCCTCTCCCTATTGAATTCGTTGCTGATTTTGAAAATGCGTGTTTATCAGAAGAATTACAGATAATATTATCCAAAAACCTCAGCGACACAACGAATAATGGCAAAAAATCAAAAGAAGAAGTCAAAAAACTATTTTTTGAGATCAATCCTATAGTTTCAGAACTTGGAAATTCTGAAAGCATTGGTGAAATCAAAAGCTGGCAAATCGTTGATACAGTTAGCAAAAAGAGATATACAGTTAAACACGAAGGGACTGAACTCAACCTATACGAACTTACTTTAGAAGATATCGCGTTAGAAGTCGGATGTGCTGTATCCGATGTAGAGAGAGTTCTACACACAATACAAGAGACATTTGAACCCGCAGGCATCGCTTATCGTGACCTTACAGAAACACTGTGCATACAGATTCGACACTATGAAATGCAGCATTATAAGCAAAACGGGGTAATGCCGCATGATAGCGATGTTTCCTTTCAACTTGCCAAAGAAATTGTAGAACATCATTTAGAGGATCTATTGAACAGCCGAGTAGCAGCTATTTCTCAGACACTTGAAGTAGGCAGAGATGAAATTCTTAAAGCATCACAATGGATCGGCACCTTGTCACCATATCCAGGACGCTACTTTTCTGATCCATCTGTAAAGGACTTGGTTAAATCGCCAGAAACAATTCAAGGGATCACACCTGATGTACAGATTGTGGAAATTGATGAATATTATTATATTTTCCCGATCGATAATTATATTCCACGTTTGCGTATGAATCCTTACTATATTAGCCTGATGCGCGATGATAGTAAAGTGTTAGATTCAGAAACAAAAAAATGGATTCAAAAGAAATATAATGATGCCGAGGATCTGCTTAGCAGTATAGCACAGCGAGGTCGTACTATTGAACGGGTAACGACGGCTATTTTCAAAGTTCAAGCTGACTTCTTAACACAAGGCCCGCAAAGCATCAAACCTTTGACATTAAAAACCGTGGCTGATATGGCAGGTGTCCATGAATCAACTGTGAGTCGTGTCACGAGTAACAAATATGTTCAAACACCTCTTGGTACTTACCCATTGAAGTTCTTCTTCAGTAATCAATTGTCAACAACGCAAGGCAATTCGGTATCTGCTGAACATGTTAAAGCCGAAATTAAAGATTTGATAAGTAAGGAAAGTCCAGCAAAACCTTTAAGCGATCAAGCAGTAAGTGAATCGTTGAAAAAAAGCGGTATTGTTGTTGCAAGACGGACTGTTCAAAAATATCGTGAAGAACTTGGTATTCTCTCTTCCCGTCAAAGAAAAAAAACTTAAATTAAAATATCCGCTCACACATATATTTTTCGCCAATGCAATTATTATAGACTTATAATTTCAATATAATCCGCCAAAGAAATATTTCAAACTTTAGATATTTATGGGAGGCACATCATGAAAATTACATATTCTGGGCATCACATCAAAATTACTGATGATATACACGATTATATCCTAAAACGTGCTGAGAAAATAGAGTCTCGTTTCGGACAGATGCAAGAGTTTAATGTTATTTTGAAAGCAGAAAAGCATCGTTTTGAAGCTGAGATAATAGTTACTGCACCACGGGTATCGTTCTATGCAAAAAATGATACCCACGAACTCATATCTGCTATAGACGGTGCAGCAGACAAGGTTATGAGCCAGATTCGTAAACATAAAGAACGTGTGAAAGATAGGCGCCATAATGTGCCACATCGCGAGGTGGTAGCCCAATTGAATCCAGAAGTGCCAGAAATTCCGGTAGATGTAGATTCTACAGATCCTCCGGTTATCGTTCCAGTATCAGAGAAGTTTGCCGCAAAACCGCTCACAGTTAACGAAGCGGCAGCTGAACTTCATACATCAGGTGAATCACTGCTAATGTTTTTAAATTCTGAAACACGACAGGTGAATCTGCTTTATCAATCCGATGATGGGGTTTACGGTTGGGTAGAACCGTCTTTTACGTAGCAAAATCGGAAACCGAATATTATTGTAAAATGTTAAAGATGTGAATATCCTCGGTAGGCGCGATTTTAAATCGCGCTTCTTTTCTAAACCAGGATGGACAAGATTACAAGATTGGCAGGATTTTGGACTTCATTGGGACATTCCTATTCTCAGGCTTAGTGTCAAATCCATAATCTGGAAAAAAGATGCTTGTTATTTGAGTTGGATACATAATCCTATAATCCTGTGAATCTTGGTTCAGACAAAATATGATACATGTCGGTTTCGCTTCGCTCTACCCAACGGACAGACCACACATTAGAGGAAAAAGGCAGCACCCAAAACGGATACCTGCCTGTTAAAAGGTTGTGTGATGCTGCAGCAGCTACGGGCCGAAGGAGTGGCCGCCGTCTGGACTATATTCACCACAATAATAGCCGACTTCATCTACAATGAACTTACGTTTATCGGTCGAGTTGTCTCACCATAATTACCTGAACTCTGGCCGACCGTCCACGCACCTAATTGAACACAAGGCGTTGTGTATAAAATAGAAATTTCGGTATAACTCTGATGAAATGGAACAAACACACAAAAAAAAAATAAAAGACTGGATAAAACATATTTAACTTTCATGACATAAACTCCTTTTATAGATTAGGTTAGGGTTATTTCAGACACGCAAGTGCCTCGCGCGCATCTTTTCCTTCATGGTAATCCGGTTTTTCTTCCGACAGGACAGCTTCCAGTCGTGGAATGATGATGTGTTCCACAATACCACCTAAATCCTCCCGATGCTTTTCGGCAATCTGACCTAATACCTCAATGGCTCTACTTCGTAATAATGGCATCAACTCCATGTCAAGCATATAGGGGATGAGGTATGGCACCGCAGGCACGCCCATCTTTACCAACGCATTTTTCGGACCCCGCCCCCCAACAAGACCTTCACATAGATAAGTCGCCATAACTTCTGCAGAGCGTGGGTCATTCGGATCGAGGCTTCCGAGTAGGTCTATAGTTTCTTCGGCATCGCTGTGTCGAGTGGGTCCTGAAAACCCATCAGGCGGTGGCATCAGTTGAGCGATCAGTTCTTCGGTACGTTGTGATGGCACACCGCCCCATTCCCATATATTCTTTGCGATGTAGTCAACGCGTTCCCACGCAGCAAGCACATCGGGATCGGTAATCCCTTCTGGTATTTTCACTTGTGCGGGGGTGAAATCTCGTGACACTTGTGACGCTTGTGATGGTTCTGTCTCTATAGGATTTTCAGGGCACCTTCGTGAAAAGTGCCATCATCGTGAAAGTGCCCCTATGTAGGGTGTTCCTCCTGTGGCACTTGTTGCGCGTTACGGTGCTGCAGCTGCTTTTGGACTGCGGCGGCTTCTCTTTCAAGTTGCCGTATCTCTGCCTGATTTTTGACAGTCAGAAACACGAAAGCACCTACAATCAGGAGGAATATGAGGACACTGAGTCCCCATATCAGTTTTTTAGACATGTCAGTTCTCCTTAATATTAAATTTTTTATGAAAGTTTTTTTGAAAAAAAGTTTTATATGTGGTAAAATAATTCTATCTATAATAGTTTTGAACTGTTTTCAGGTAAGAACATGACAAATCTTCCAAAGATTTATGACCCTCAGGAAATTGAGGGGAAATGGTACGAATTTTGGCAGAGTAACGGCTTCTTTCATGCTGAAGCAACATCCGACAAGCCTTCCTACGCAATTGTGATCCCACCCCCAAACATTACCGGTAGTTTACACATTGGGCATGCACTTGATAACACACTCCAGGATTGTCTTATCCGATGGAAACGCATGCAGGGTTATAATGTGCTATGGATGCCCGGAACAGACCACGCTGGCATTGTAACTGAACTCATCATGGAGCGAAAACTGGCTGAAGAAGGCACAAGTAGAAACGCGCTCGGTCGCGAAAAATTTATAGAACGCATGTGGCAGTGGAAAGCCGAGTCCGCTGGGTATATTGTCTGGCAGCTTCAACAACTTGGCTGTTCCTGCGATTGGGAGCGTGAACGATTTACGCTTGATGACGGGTTATCAGAAGCGGTTCGCACCGCCTTTGTCAAACTTTACAATCAGGAGCTTATCTATCGTGATACCTATATGGTGAATTGGTGTCCACAGTGCAGTACCGCTGTGAGTAACCTTGAAGTGGAACCGATTGAAATTGATGGTAACTTTTATCATATCCGTTATCCTGTTATAGACAGTGAAGTAGTGCTTGAAATTGCCACAACACGTCCTGAAACGATGTTGGGTGATACTGCGGTGGCAGTTCATCCTGATGATGAACGATATCAACACCTGATTGGAAAAAAAGTTCTTCTTCCACTTTGCGACAGAGAGATTCCGATAATAGCTGATGAATATGTGGACACAGAATTTGGGACTGGGGCATTGAAAGTTACCCCTGCACACGATGTAAATGACTATGAAATCGGTTTGAGACATAACCTTGAACAACGAACTATCTTCACCCAAGATGGGCATATCAACGAAAATGCCCCTAAAAAATACGTTAGCTTATCCCGATGGGACTGCCGGAAAAAGGTCGTTGAAGATTTAGAAACAGAGGATTTTCTTGTCAAAATTGTCCCGCATAGACATGCTGTAGGACATCATGATCGGTGCAACACAGTCGTAGAACCCGCAATTTCGCCACAATGGTTCATGAATGTTCGTCCTCTTGCACAACGCGCAATAGAAGCAACAAAAAAAGGTGAAGTGACATTTATTCCTGAACGTGAAACGACGCGTTTTTTTCACTGGATGGAGAACATTGAACCGTGGCCGATTTCACGCCAAAGATGGTGGGGACACCGACTCCCAATATGGTATTGTAGTGCTTGTGAAAAAGTCACTGCTGCAATGGATACACCACAACAGTGTGAATGCGGTGCTACTGACTTTCATCAGGATGAAGATGTGTTGGATACATGGTTTAGTTCAGGATTATGGCCCTTCTCAACAATGGGATGGCCCGAAGAAACAGCTGAGTTGAAAACGTTTTATCCCACATCTGTGCTTGTCACTGGGTGGGATATTCTTTTCTTCTGGGTAGCAAGGATGATTATGTTAGGACTCGGATGTATGGATGAAGTGCCATTCCGTAAGGTCTATTTGCACGGGCTTGTTGCTGACGAAAAAGGGCAAAAGATGAGCAAATCAAAAGGAAATAGCATCGATCCATTGGAGACGATTGCCACCTACGGTACCGATGCCTTCCGGTTTGCACTCGCAAATACAAGCACACCGAACCCTTATGTCCCACTACTGGAATCACAGATAGAGGCTGGTAAACGGTTTACTAACAAAGTTTGGAATGCAGCGCGATTCATTCTCATGAATTTAGAGAAGTTTCCTGTTCCAACAGAAAATGAAGAGATTGCATCAGGACAAGAGTTATTAGAAATTCAATGGATACGGAGTCGTCTAAGCCATACGATCAAAACCGCAACCGATGCTCTCGAAAACTTCAGGTTCCACGAAGTGGCACAAACTCTCTATGCTTTTCTTTGGCATGAATTCTGCGATTGGTATCTGGAATTTGCCAAGCAACGTCTATCAAAAGATGAACCTGAGGCGTTGTGGGTTGCTGCGGATGTATTAGAACAGATAATGCGGCTCCTACACCCGTTAATGCCTTTCTTAACAGAAGAAATTTGGCAACAACTTCCGCATGGCGGTAATAATTCCACTGCTGACGATAACGCATCTGTGACTGTTGCACCTTGGCCAGAACTGACTAAAGAAGATCCAAAAGCAGAAGCCACAATGATAAATGTAATGGAAGTTATTGATAATATCAGAAGCATACGCGGTGAGTTGAACGTTCCGATCGGAGCATCCGTGGAAGTTCACATTCAATCGCCAAACGCTGAAGTTCGGAATCGGCTTGAAACTTATCTCAAACAGTACTTACCAGCATTTACACGCGTGTCAGATATTACTATAGCGGAGTCTTTATCGAAACCTCCCGCCTCAGCGGAAGCTGTCATTGGAGACCTCGCTATCTATATACCGTTGGCAGGGGTAATTGACTTTGAAGCAGAAAAAGCACGACTAACGAAACGCCACGATCAGACAGTCAAAGACGTTGCGGCGGCGCAAAAAACGTTAGAAAATCCTAATTTTATTGAGCGGGCCCCAGAAAATGTGGTTGCTCAAAAACGTGAACTACTTGAACGTTTGTTGGTTGAAAAAGAAAAATTAGCACGTAGTCTTACAATGCTTACTTCTTCGTAAGACTGTAGGTGCAATTTGCAAACGTGCTGATCAACCACAAACAATTTATATTTTCGGACAAACGACTATAAAAAATGGCAATTGAAAATAACAACCGATGTTTTGTTTGCGGTACGAATAATCCGTATGGCTTGCAAGTGGAACCAAAAATCAGAGATGCAGGCGCAGAAGTCCACATAGAATGCACACCACCTCAACACATGCAAGGGTGGGCAAACATTCTACATGGTGGTATAATTAGTACCCTATTAGACGAGGCGATAACCCACGTTGGAATAGGCACTTTTGATGGTCCCGCTGTTACAGCGCAGCTTGAAGTCCGTTTTCGGAAGCCTGCGCCAACAGGAGTGAAACTGCTTGTTTTTGCAGTACGTACTAAGGTTTCACGGCGTTTAGTAGAGGCAAAAGCAGAAGTAAAGCTCAGTGATGACACCCTTATCGCTACAGGCACCGGTAAAGTAATGCCGGTTGATGAAAGTTATACGCCTACGCCTCCAACTCAATAGAATAGGATGCCGAAAAAGGCTTGCAAGAATATATGAATACCGAAACAGATTCTTCTGTTCTGAATTCAGAAGCGCGTTCAGGCTGGGATACAGATGTCCTAATAATTGGTAGTGGTGCTGCTGGATTGCGTGCTGCACTCGCCGCAAGTGAGCGCGCTGATGTCACCTTAATTACGAAAACAACTCTCAAAGAAAGCAACACACTTTATGCACAAGGCGGCATCGCAGTCGCAATGAACATTGATGACACAATAGACCTACACGTAGAGGACACATGTAGTGCTGGATGCGGTTTATGCAATGTAGATGCCGTTGAGACAATGGTTTCTGAAGGCATTTCGCGCGTAACTGAATTGTTAGATTGGGGTGCAAATTTTGATTGGGAAGGAACGCTTCCACGTTTTACGCAAGAAGCAGCACACAGCCGGCGGCGTATCGTTCATAAAGGTGATGCAACTGGACGTGAAACAACAGACGTTCTCGTTCAGCGAGTGTTGAACACAGAACGCATACATATTCTATCCAATGCTTTTGCAATAGACCTGCTTACAGATGCAGAAGCAGCACAGGAAAAGCACGATACCACATGTTACGGTGTTACTGCCATCGTGGAGGGTAAACTGGTATCTCTATATGCCAAAGCAACAATTCTTGCAACAGGTGGGTTGGGACGTTTGTATCCTTGCACCTCCAATCCAGAAGTAGCAACTGGTGATGGTTTTGCAGCAGCATGGCGCGCAGGATGCAAGATGGTAGATATGGAATTCGTCCAGTTCCACCCAACGACGCTCTATCTTGACGGTGCCCCCAGCTTTCTAATATCCGAGGCAGTGCGGGGAGAAGGCGGAAAACTTGTTAACATTCGCGGAGAGCAATTCATGGATAAATATCACGAAAAAGGTGAGCTTGCACCTCGCGATGTTGTAAGTCGTGCTATCCAAAATGAGATGTCCCTCACCGGATTTCCATGCGTCTATCTTGATATTACACATAAATCCGCTGATTTTATTCAGGAACGATTTCCTACAATCTCTGACACCACCAAACGTTACGGCTTAGATATAAACATTGATTTAATACCTGTTCGCCCTGGCGCACATTTTATGATGGGAGGAATCCGCACCAACGCCGATACAGAAACAAACCTGAAAGGGTTGTATGCATGTGGTGAAGTAGCGTGCACTGGCGTGCACGGTGCCAATCGTTTGGCAAGCAATTCCCTATTAGAGTGTCTCGTCTTTGGTGTGCGTGCTGGAAACAACGCTGCAGCTTATGCATCATCCCAAACATTGCAGGCCCCGCCCAATATTCAAATTCCGATCACTGAAGAAAAGGCTTCTGGATTAGATGAGAATTCTATATTAGCTGCAAAGGGTGCTATTCGCGAGACACTCTGGGAAAATGTTGGGATTGAACGTGACAGTGAGGGCTTAGAACAGACACTTTATGATTTAGAAGAAATAGGGACAGAGATTGACCTTTGTCCCTATTCACCGGCATCTCTTCAAACAACTGATTTTGAACTATGCGAAACACTCAATATGCTTAACGTCGCGTGGATAATAACACAAGCAGCACTCATTCGGACGGAAAGCCGCGGTGGACACTACCGCGCTGACTTCCCCGAACATGATGATACTGAGTGGTTGAAACGCATCATCATGACCAGAGATAATGACCCTGCAATTGTGAAACTATAAACTATTCACTAATCCTTTTGAACAATGAAATATGAGAACAATTCAATTTGTTTGTTTAAGTTCTGCCCACCGTATTGTAAGTTTACCCACAGGAACCACAGCTAAGGCTTTATCATCTATCCAGTCTGGGAACCCGTCGTTATCTCTCGGTGAGTTTGTCAGGTTGACAATCTCATCTGTGATGATGTTATACCGATGAATATCACTCTGCCCGCCATCCGGCGCTTTATAGTCTTCCGTAGCGTCAATAAGCACATGATGCATCCCCATCCAGCATGCAGTTAGTATCTGCCACTTAGCGATCGGTATTTCAAGTTCTTTTACCAAAAGCCCATCCAGCGTCCGAATAACGATCTTATTTGAAAGTATATCATTGTTATTGCCGTATTTTGTCTCGCAATACAGTAGCTGTTTACCGTCTGGCGACCAGCGCAGAGAAGCATAGTTTGCAACCATTGGTTTGGCAAAGAGGCGTCGGTTTTGACCTTCCGTATCTACAATGTAAATGGATTCTTCGTAGGGATTTCGCCGTTTCGATACGTAGGCAATATGCCTCCCGTCCGGTGACCACGCTGATTGCCCCGAAGTGTGCCCGTTCATGTTGCGCCTAAGTTCTCGCACCGCTTGCGTCTCAATATCAATAACATGAATATTCCATGCCCCACTTCGTGAACTTGAAAAGGAAAGATATTTACTATCGGGGGACCAGCTTGGATTTACATCCAGCCCCGAATAGGCCGTAAGCTGCCGTTCCTGTGTACCATCTCTATTCATAATAAACAGGTCATGATTCTGTTCATTCGTTACCCTTTCTTGTGCGCGATCGAAGGCGATGAATTTTCCATTGGGGGACCAGCGAGGGGTTCCATCATAGACCTTATTGTATGTCAGCCTTTGCCTTTTGCTGCCATCATCTTCCATCACAAATATTTCCCAATCGGACATCCACACGATTTTTGCGCTGGCAATAGTAACAATACTAAAGAAGAGCATGCTAAAAATAAAAAGTTTGCGCATTCTGTTGCTCCTTATAGAAAGGCACGTGCTTCCTGCTACATAGGAATGTAAAGAGAGACACGTGCCTTTGGAAAAGGTCATGAAACCTTCTTAATGTTAGTTACGAGGCGGAGGAGTGTGTAAAAACGAGATGCCGTTTTGACAGTCCTTCCAAGAGAACTTCCCAGCTGCTTCGTCGCTCCACGCATCCAAACGCGTATATGCAGACATGTGGTAGAGTCTACCGTTTGCGCCTGTAGGTAGGTTTGTTACATCTACCCATAGCGTTTCGCTTTCTGAGATAGAATCAGGCATAGCTTGTGTGTCTGGGACATATAAACCCAGAGAACCGGAATATCTCGGATTCGACTGATAAGTATTCGGATGCTTATCCACGGAAAGCCTGAATGACCAATAAAGCGTAAAGTCCTCATCTTCATAGTAGTGATGTGCATAGACAGAATGGTCACTTGAAATGTAGGCGAGCCAGAAGGGTTGTTCACCCGTTCGAGGCCAATAGGTTAGATTACCTGCATAAACAGAACCGCTGATGCCAGGATCCATCGGATCATCGGGGTCAATATATTGCGTCCCCCAAGCAAGAAGTCCCTCAGCAGGACAATGCGCGAACACGTGCCCACTTCCGCTCACAAATAAGTAACAAACCATTGCTATTGCAACGAGGCTTAATTTGACTTTTGACATTTCTTAAAGTCTCCTTTTCAAACATAATAAATGATACGAGGAGACGTATTTATTATAGCACGTCTCCTGATTGTGTGTAAACAATAAATTAGAACTTCTCTTATTTCTTGCACCCATCCTATATGTGCGCTTACGAAATAAGGAAGCAAAGCATTGTAGATGTCTACAATGCAACAACAAAAGCCCGCGGCGAGACATTCCGTAAAAACGAAATGCGCCTGCGGGCGCGAAAATATCGCAGTCTTTGACGTCTGCGATACGACCTTATAAACTTGTAAAATTAACGAATGTGAAGTAGGGGGGGTAGTAACTAATAGTTAAAACACATCCATCAAGGATTAAACATGGGCAAATCTTGCTGAGGTAACCGGTGCCTGATGTGTTCACTTTTTGAATTGTGGTATTAACGTGAGTTTGATAAATAGTTAGGATTTCTACATTTCCTCTTAAAGTCCTCTGATAAGGGGGATTTAGGGGTTAATGCCCGTTCTCTGTTCAATTTTTGCCTGTCCAGTTAATTATCAAACTCACGTTGGTATTAACGTTTCGATTATTCATTCTTGAATTCCCTATGCAGAGAATATAATTCGTAATAAGGACATCATATCCACTAACTACACTGAATTACGTATGTATTACATTCTAAGTTTCAAAAATTCCAACTTTTTGGGTTTACTGTATTCATTCACTCAGTTTCCCAAGAATAGGCGTATTAAGCTGCTCTTTTGGAGCATCAAAAGCAGAATTTACTGCTGGCACCTCTGGTTGTCCATAGATCTCAACATAATTATCATAACTGTTGATAACCTTTTTGATGTGTAGCCGTGTTTCTCGGATGGTAATCTTTTCAACAAATTCATCAAGGTCCTTGATATTTTTCGAATCCAACCACCGCCGCATGCGTCCTGGACCTCCATTGTATGCACCGGTCACCAGCATTGCATTATCATCAAAAATTGAGTTGAGATAACCGATATATTTGGTTCCCATTCGGATATTAATTTCAGGGTCCTTTAACATTGAGGTGCGGAATCGACGAATTTTGAGTTCCCGTGCAAGTTGCCTTCCAGTCGCGGGCATAATCTGCATCAGACCAATCGCACCTGCCCAACTAATCGCGTCTTTCCGATATCTACTCTCTTCTAAGATCATCGCGTAAATTAAGGCAGTATCTACATTATACTGCTTAGCGTACTTCTTAACCAATTGTTCATAGTGCAGTGGATAGAGCCATTGACGAAACTTGGCTAAATCTGTACTCGCAAGATTATCAAATGATGGACTGATGAGTGCCTTATCTGCCACCTCACGTGCTTTGTCATACATAGACAAATTTTCATAACAGGTAATTAAAGCATAGAAACATTCCTGTGCAGCGTTTGGTGTCGCGTTAATGTAACGGGTAAGCTGATACACAGCGTCTTCATAGAGTCTTAGCTGCATCAATATTGGCAGATGCTCAGGACACGTTTTTTGTGATGGCAATTTGGCATCTGGTATCGCCTTCGGTTCTAACTCGGAAGCAGTGATTCTAAGAATCGCCTTTGCTCTTGCACTGTAATACCAGTATCTTGCCTTCGCTACCTCAGTATATATTTCTTTAGCAAGTTGCGGTTTGTTTTGGCGTTCTCGTATCTTCGCCATCCAAAAATGTGCCCCCATCGCATATCGGTTACCGGGAAAGTTCTCTTTTAAGCCTTTGAACGCTTTGTAACTTTCTTCATAACGTTTTTCGTCAAACCGTCGCCATCCAATTCGCCACGCTGCCCAATCGGCATATTCGCTACCAGGAGCTACTTTTATTAACCTTGAATAGGCATTGAGTGCTAATTCTGACTTCTCCCGTTTTTCATGAATACTTGCAATATCGTATAGTGCCTCATCTATCAATTGGCTCCACGGATAGGTTTTCACAAAACTTTCAAGGCGGTTTACAGCGGTTGTTAGGTTTCCTTTTTTTCTATAGCACTGTGCGATTTGGTAGTGTGCACGGGTTAAATAATCTGTTTTGGTACCCAGAGCGATAACGGCATTGTATTGTTTAATTGCTGTATTATACCATTTCCGTCCTTGATAACTTTGTCCGATATAATAGAGGGCACGACCTCTCAGTTTCAGGTCTGATCTTTTCGTAAGTGTCGTAAGTGCTGTGATTGCCGATTTCCAATTTCCATTGTAATAATGCACTAATCCGCAATTCAAACGGTCATTAACAGTCAACACAAGCGATTTACGATCTCGTGCAAGCATTTTTAACTTGCCGACAGCATCTTCTGCCACTGAATCTGAATGCTTTTCAACAATAAGTTTTTGATGTATTTGAAACGCCTTTGAAAAGTTGCCTAATCCTTCTTCACAACGCCCTAACGCATAAGTTGCCTTTCGTATATAACGTTGTCTGTCTATAATCTCAACTAATAATGATTTTGCTTCTTTATACTGCTTATGTTTTAAATGTAGTTGAGCAAGTGTCCATTTTGCATCGGTGAGATATGCGCTTGTCGGATAGTCCTTTACGAGCTGCGTATACCATTTTATTGCTTTTATGTCGTTATTCATACCTTCATAAAGCTTGGCAAGACGATACGCTGCACTATCCGCGAGAGGGTAATTACGTGTGACAGCCCTTACGTAATGCCGAACTGCTTGTGGACGATTTCGCAGCTTCTCATAGTTGTAACCAAGTGCATGGTGTATTTCCAGTTTTTCCGATTCGGACAGATCAGTCTGTAGTAAACTTTCTAATTTTGAGACGGCAAGTTTACGATTACCCTTATCAATAGCTGCAAAAGCAGCTTCCCATATTGGACTATGCCTTTGTTCCGCGGAAACCAGCGTTCCAGATATGAACCAGCATAGGACAAGAGCAAATGAACCTATTAGAAACTTTCGAATTTTAGTGATGTGAGTTTTAGCAAAAGACTGTACGGTTTCCATTTTTATAAATGATAAGCGTAGATATACGCTTTTTATCCTCCTCATTTAAAATCACGAGAATAGAGTTGAATGACAGGAATTAGTATAAAAGCGATGCAGGAATAAACTTTCCCTCATAAATGATTAATTGTAACGTAACTTTTAAACAAATGGCAACAAAAAACATAAACAAATGGCAACAAAAATAGGGTTAGATACCAATTGTTATGAATATAGCGGGCAATTTCCTTTAGTAAAACATGGCTTTAACTGAAGGTCGTGACTATCCTTAAGACGAGAGCACGGTTGTTTAGTTTTAAGAATTATCAGTTGATGCGTGTTACTCATAAGTTTCTATCGTAGGGTAGAGCGAAACCCAAAGCTCACTTTTTGTTGTTAACTTGACAAAAACTTTACATACCCTGTGTCAAAATTATTTTTAGAGCGTATCTCATAAATCATTTGTAGGGCGAGGTCCCGGGGAATGCCATAAGGCATTCGGACCCGGTGAATGACTAAAGACG
>JAGWBU010000052.1:19208-25328 GCA_021295735.1 Candidatus Poribacteria bacterium
GCCATCTCTCTCATAAGTGTAAACAATGGGCGGGCACAGGGACCCGCCCCTACGATGAATGTAGAACCTGTGTAAGGAAACGTATTTAACGATTTATGAGATAGACTGTAGATTTAATTTAAAATTACCTTAAAAATTGGCACAATTCTTGCTAGAATCTAATCATAAAAGAGGTAACACTTATGTCGGAAACGCATATTCCAGTTTTACGTAATGAAGTACTCGATTTTCTCAAACCGAAATCGGGAGGAATTTATGTAGATGCCACAATTGGATTAGGTGGGCATAGTCTTTGGATTTTAAAAAAATCTCACCCAACCGGTCAGCTCATCGGGATTGACATGGATGCAGATGCGCTTGCTATAGCCAACAAAAGGTTACAAGCGTTCAAAGAAAGGCTCAGCCTGAACCATGGGAATTTTGTCCAACTTCAGGAGATATTGGAAACGGATGGTATCCATCAAGTAGACGGTGTATTGTTGGACCTTGGAGTGTCCTCATTACAACTGGATACATCTAATAGAGGATTTAGTTTTCAATATTCAGGCCCCTTGGATATGCGTATGGATGTGAAAATGCCTACGTCAGCGACACATATTGTCAACGACAGTACACCCGACAAATTGATTAAGATATTCAAAGAATACGGTGAAGAACGTTATGCGAAACGGATCGCTCAAAACATTGTGGCGGCACGAGCGAAAAAACCGATAACGACAACATCCCAACTTTCCGAAATCGTTGAGAATGCCTATTCTATCAAAGCTAAGCGTTCAAAAGCCTCCGCGCAGAACAGACAAAAGAGGAGAGAAATTCACCCTTCCACCCGCGTTTTTCAGGCATTGCGAATTGAGGTCAACGCCGAACTTGACAATCTCGCACTTGGATTAGACGCTGCTGTCTCTGTCTTGAAACCAGGTGGATGTCTCTGCGTTATAAGTTTTCACTCACTTGAAGATCGGATAGTAAAAAGACAATTTCGGCAGTTGGCAAAAACTTGTATTTGCCCGCCGAAAACCCCTATCTGTATCTGTGAACATCAACAAGTCTTACAGGTTGTAACAAACAGGCCTGTTTTACCATCGGCAAGCGAAATTGCAGCAAATCCGCGTGCGCGCAGTGCAAAATTACGGGTGGCAATCAGAGTGTAAACGATTCAGCTAATACTTAGAAAAAATTGTATCTAAAATTTGAAATCTATCGTATACTATAAAATGCGGAATCTCAAGAAGTACTTACTTAACAATGTTTAGACAAAAATCGGAATCGAAGCCTAAAGTTGCAATGTTTTTTGTATATTTTGTTTTAGCATTATCTTTATGTGTTTTTGCTGCAAGCGTTTGGTTTTCGTCTTATGCGAAAAACGTTCACTTACGACATAAACCTCTCTTTAGGGGACAGGCGGAGAAAATTCAGAACGAAATTCTTAAACTTGAATTAGAAGAAAGCGCATTAACTGATGTTGAAAGGGTCCGTTCGCTCATTAAGGAATTAGGATTAGTTGAACCTACAACAAAATCAATAGATATCTGGGAAAGGTAGTGTGAGTAGGTAAACAGTCCGGAATAGAATCGTGTAATCTGTTCTAACGGTGTGTAGTTAATTTGATGTGAATAATGCATCTTGCCATAGTATTCCAGAAAGGCACAATGGGATTATGAAAAATAACAGTTATCTCTCAATTCGCAGACTTGTTTTCACCCTAATAGTTTTACAGTTAGGCTTCTTGGTATTGATAGCCAAACTTTTCCTGCTTCAATATCCGAACGAGGATACCCCGATGAAGTCCCGAAAGGATTGGCGTTCTCGATCAAAGCACGAGGTCAAACGTGGTAAGATTCTTGATCGTTACGGAAGCGTGTTAGCGATTAGCCAAGACCAGCTTGCAGTTTGCGCAGATCCCAAAACCTTCAACAGGAAATCTAATGCGCACATCGTTGCGGCCGAATTAGCCCCGTTATTGAATACCACCAATTCGGAACTATTAGCGCAGCTAAAACGGAAGCGAAATGGAGAGTACGTTGAATTTGTCTATCTTAAAAAAAGTGTGGACTATGACAAGTTAGATGCTATTCGAGACATCACTAAAAAACATAGAGGACTTAAAGTTGAGGTTGAACCGAACCGGGTCTATCCGAAGAAGACTCTTGCAGCACAGGTCATCGGCTACCTTAACGATTTAAATGCGGGCGAAGGAATTGAGTATCAGTATAACACGTACCTTGAAAAACTACATTCACCGCAATATCAGAGGAGCGCGGCGTTAACATCTGCCGGTCTTCAAACACAATCTACTACCGAAACACTTGGAAACAGTGGATGTAACGTAGTTCTAACCCTTGATCAAGTGATTCAAGACATTGTCGAAAAGGAACTGGCGGAAGGATGTAAAGATTGGAACGCTCCGAAAGGTACTGCCATTGTCCTTGCAGTAGAAACTTCAGAAATATTGGCGATGGCAAGTTATCCGACTTACGATATTAATTGCCAAACAAACGCTGATGAAGAAGCAAAACGTAACCTTGGCATTTGGTACCTGTTTGAACCGGGGTCTATCTTCAAAATTATTGCCTCTTCCGCAGTTCTAAATGAAAGCATTATGACACCTGAATCAACGGTCTTTTGTCATAATGGACGTTACCGCATTGGTAAGCGACGCGTTATAAAAGATGTCTCAGGAAAAGGATGGTTATCACTTGAACAAGTTATACAAAAATCAAGCAATATCGGAATGATAAAAATTGTTCAGGAGTTAGGACCTGAGCTTTTTGAAACGTATGTAGATAGATACGGCTTTGGAGAAAAGACTGGTATTGATCTGCCGTATGAACAGCGTGGTAACTTATACGCACTGAGGCGGTGGGACACGAACTCTCTTGGTGCTGTACCATTTGGGCAGGGCATCTCTGTTACACCGTTACAGATGGTTAACGCTTTGGCTGTCATTGCCAATGGAGGTATCTTACACCGACCTTATATCACTAAAGAAATCCGAGATGCGCAAGGAAACCTAATTAAAAAGAACCGTCCTGCTAAGATAAGACGGGTTTTGCGTCCGGAAATTGCCAAGCAGATGACAGATATTCTTGTCGGTGTGGTTGAAAAAGGAAGTGGCATGAAAGCCAAAATAGAAGGTATTAGTATCGCTGGCAAAACCGGAACAGCGCAGAAAGCTGAAAAAGGCAAGGGCTATGCTGCAGGTAAAGAGGTCATGTCCTTTATGGGATTTCTTCCCGCTGACGCACCTAAAATTGCCATTATTGTCACATTGGATGAACCCACCGGTGAAAGATTTAGTGGTCGGATCGTAGCGCCTATTTTCAAACGGATTGCCAAGCAAACTCTTAAACATATTGAGCAAACACATTTTTTCGACTCAACACCAAAGCGGAAAAGTACTTCTGACCATAAATATGTCGACGGAAACGGAACGGTTACGCGGATTGCTAACACACAGTTATCAAATCAACCGCCCAATAAAATTAATACTTCTCTCCCCAAAAAAGGGAAGACAGGCAAAACGGGTCATTCGCTAATTAAACACACACCAATTTCTGACGACACTTTAGTAAGGAAGGGAGAGGGGTTATGAGACTCCAAAACCTTCTGGATGGAATCGAAATCACCGAAGTCACGGGTGATCGAAATCCCGAAATTAAGGGTGTTGTCAGTGACCACCGAAAAGTCAAGCCAGGGTATGCCTTCGTTTGTTACCAAGGACTGAACGTTGATGGACACTCTTTTATTGATGGTGCTATCCAAAACGGCGCAATAGCAATTATCTCAGAAAAACGAACATCTGAATTACCCAATGATGTAACTGGCGTAATCACCTCTAACGGACGAAAAGCACAAGCCTTAAGTGCTGCCAATTGGCACGGTAACCCAGCGAAACGACTGAAATTAACTGGTATTACCGGCACAAATGGCAAAACATCTACTGCACATTTGACAGATGGAATTCTGAAGGCGCAAGGGTTGAAGACCGCTGTTTTAGGAACAGTGGGACATACATTTGATGCGAAAGATCCAACCTCAAACGGAAACTGTCCATCAAAAATTGAGATTCCCGCACTTCTAACGACCCCTGACGCGTTTGAACTCCATGCTATGTTAAAGCAAATCGCTGACGCAGGAATAGAACATGTCATCATGGAAACCTCTTCCCAAGGACTGGCACAACACCGACTGACTGGCCTCACCTACGATACCGCTGTTTTTACCAATTTGACACAGGACCATCTGGACTACCACGGCACGATGGAGAATTATCTTGCTGCGAAATTGATGCTATTTGAACAGTTGAGTCCGCAAGGAGTGGCGATATTGAACGCAGATTCTCCAACTACGGCTTGCATCGTTAAGCATATCGCGTCCCACGGAAACATACTAACATACGGAATTAAAAAAGAAGCAGATTTGAAGGCACAAGACGTAGAAATTTCACTAAAACAGTTAGCCTTTACAACAGTGGCGAAAGGTAATAGCAACATCAACACTTCAACACCATTATTTCAGGAGATTGAGGCAAAAATCCACTTGTTAGGGGCATATAATGTTTACAACGCTCTTGCTGCAATTGGGGTAGGACTCCGCTATAAGTGCAGTGCTGCAGCTATTCGCAAGGGACTTGCTACGACTGTTGTTCCTGGGCGTTTTGAACGAGTTAATCCACCATCTGAACAAGATGAGGATTTTGCTGTCATTGTTGATTATGCCCACACCCCTGATGGTCTGGAAAATGTCCTAACTGCAGCTCGAGGGGTCGCGGAAGGGCGACTAATTTCTGTGTTTGGTTGTGGAGGTGACCGTGATAGGGGTAAACGTCCAAAAATGGGTGCGATTTCCACTCAACTTGCTGATGTGAGCGTAATTACATCTGACAATCCACGTACGGAAAGTCCCGATGAAATCATCTCAGAAATTGTGTCAAATTTACCACATGATGCAGCATATTTGTGTATTCCGGAGCGACGTGAAGCAATTCGGCATGCTATCATGGATGCACATCCAGGTGATGTCGTCGTGATTGCCGGTAAAGGGCATGAAAATTATCAAGAAATTCGCGGTGAAAGATTTCCGTTTGATGATCGCGAAGTTGCCTCGAAAATATTACAACAGTTACTTGTCCAGTCACAGCAGCCAGTTGTCCGGTAGACGAATTCACGAATTGAAATGTTCACAGAAATAGATAATCTAAAAATTGCCTATCAGGTTGAAGGAACCGGCACTCCCGTTGTTCTCCTACACGGATGGGGTGGTGAAGCAAATAGTTTTAGACCTGTCTTTGATAAGCTATCACGTTCTCACCAAGTCTATGCACTTGATCTTCCAGGATTCGGGCTAAGCGAGATACCACCGACTGCGTGGGATGCCTCAGATTACGCTAAATTTGTCTCTGCTTTTTTTTACGAACGCAACATTAACAAAGCACACCTGATTGGACACTCTTATGGAGGAAGAATCTCTATAGTAATGGCAGCCGAAGAACCGGAAAAGGTAGATAAACTGATTTTAGTGGATAGTGCTGGCATTATCCCACCCCGAACTGCGAAATACTATATGCGGATTAGTCTCGCGAAGATCGGACATTTGATGCGACATTGTGGAACACTCGGTGACAGACTGGCAGACGGTATAGCGCAGCGGGTAGGTTCAAAAGATTATAGGGAAGCAGGGCCGATGAGGGCAACGATGGTGAAATCCGTAAATCAAAATTTGCGTCCACTATTACCGAAGATTCAGGCTTCTACGCTATTGATCTGGGGAGAGAACGATACAGATACACCTATATCGTATGGGAGAATAATGGAGGAAGAGATACCTGACGCTGGACTAGTGATTCTCAAGGATGCTGGACATTTCTCATACCTTGACCAATTGCCGCAGTTTTGTGAAATTGTGGGTAACTTTTTAGCATGAACAACTGGAACCGATGGCAAGTTTTGCCAAAAAAATAATCTGACTGAGAACGGAATATCAGATTCTGTAGTTGTTGGGTGTGTAAAGTTTTTGTAGAAATCCGTACAACTCCTATTGTAGGGCGGGTCTCCGGGGAATGCCAAAAGGCATTCGGACCCGGTGAATGACTAAAGACGAATGCGCGTATGGCATTCGCCA
>JAGWBU010000053.1:0-437 GCA_021295735.1 Candidatus Poribacteria bacterium
ATCCGCGTCATCCGATAAATCTGCGATAATCCGCGATTCTGACAACACAACGCAGATTAAATCATTATAATGTCTAATATAGACGTTCAAAAGATTCATCCATGAGAATGTGATGAAGTTAATCCTGTCGTTATTGTGTCGGCACCCTCGTCTTTGATGATCGGGATAATTGTAACTCTTTTTGTATTGAGACTATACGTGTTGTAAATACGTGGAAACGGATATGTGCGGGTTCGTTTTGGGGTTTTCCATTGTGAGTATGCGATATTGTTTCCCGGAGTTCCAAAGTTAATCAACCCGTAAGCACCAGCTTTATTTACATCAAATTGAGTAATATCGTGACACTTCAATTTCTCTGTAACGTGAGTTTGATAATTAGACCTAAATGTAGATGTCCGTTGGGTAGAGCGAAGCGAAACCTATAGGCGTCAATTTAG
>JAGWBU010000053.1:698-38039 GCA_021295735.1 Candidatus Poribacteria bacterium
TCTTTTATGTCCGATTTTTTGTTTATTCCGTTCTACCCAACGGACAGTGGTTATTGAATTTTATTATCAAACTCACGTTCTCTGTACCCAAAAAGGGTGTGTATTTTACATTCTTCACAAACCCTTTTAAAGAGACTGTTTTCACAAAACGCCTCCGTGTAGAATCTTAGAAGGTTTCTGAATTTGTCTTATGAGTGAATGCTAAAAGTATATCACACATGGCTGCAATTTTCAAAAAATAAAACGCATAGATAAAAACAGATACCGACTACAAAACTCACCCAAAAATACAGTAATTATTGCAATGAAAAGAAAACCTGTTGCTGCCCGCGTCGCCCCGATTTCATCCTTAGCAACAGACTTTTCACGCAAACAATCCCAAGAAATAAAATACAGAACCAATGTGCCGCCAAACCCAATTCCTAACCGCATCCAAAATATGAGTTGGTAATGAAAATTAAATGGCGCAACATTTTCTGTTTGCGACCTAAAAAACATATTTATGCAGAAAAGAGAGATTGTTACAACCAATGTCCATAGTAAAACAGTGTTAAATCGTCTCAGATAATGGACAGGTAAATCAGGAATTACAAGATACCAGTGACCAAACCACATCCCACTATGGACTGCACCGAGTAGCACTGCTGACACTAAAAATTGGAATGGCAATATAAATGTTGCATCGGGAAACTGGACATTTTTGAAGTGGGGCAAAGCGCTAAATACAATCCACACGATACCACAGAGAATCCCGCTATAGAATAGTATCTGGGTAAGCAAAGACGATTTAAACCACCAACTCAGTGTATAAGCAAAAATGAGTAGAACGAAACTAATTACCAAAACGGATTCGGTGTCGTGCCAGAATCCAAAAAAATTAAAAAAAGTAACCGGTTGCTGGCTTAGGTACAGGTTTGCACAACGTGCTAAACCACTCACAAGCAGGTAGATGCTTCCCATCAACCGATAAAAATTTGCACCGACCAAACCTTTCGGTATAAGGAGCATCGTTACAAACCCGCCTACAGCGAGTTGACTGAAAACAAGGTAAAAAATCTCTGCAATACTGAACATCTGTTGTAAGAAAAACCCCACTATAGTTTAACACCATAATGGGGTTAGCGTCCGTTCACTTTGTTAAGCATGCCTCCACAGTTTGAAGGCGAAAACACAAGTTAGACAATCTCAACGACTGCACCGACAGCTTCAAGTTGCTCTTTGGTTTTTTCAGCATCTTCTTTGCTGATACCTTCTTGGATAACAACTGGTGCTGATTCAACCTTTTCTTTCGCTTCCTTCAAACCAAGCCCTGTAATGGCACGAACTTCTTTAATAAGCGGAATTTTCTGCCCACCAATCTCTTTGAGTTGGACATCAAATTCGGTTTGCTCTGCTGCTTCCTCAGCTTCAGCTTCCGATGCAGCGCCTGCTGCTGCTGGTACTGCTCCCGCTACTGCCATTGCTGGCATGGCAGAAGCACTTACACCAAATTTATCTTCAAGTGCTTTTACCAGTTCGGAGAGTTCCAGAACAGTCATCTCACTAATTTCATCAATCAATTTTTCTATATCTGCCATTTTTACAATCCTTTCTTAATTTCAATAGTTATGCCTATTCGGCTGCTTTCTTCTGGTCAGCGATCTGTGTTAACACAGATGTCACCTGACCTATTGTATTACTAAGCACATTGACAAACCGAGTCATAGGTGACCCGTTATTTAAGACTCCGACAAGCCCATACAGCGGCGCACTGATGCCTCCGATAGCCTTACCAATCAAAACCTCTTTTGAAGGCATATCCTGTAGTGCTTTAACGCCGTTCGCGTCAACTACCTGTTTTCCAAGAATACCACCTTTAATTTTTAAGCTTTCATGTTCTTCGCTAAACTCAAAGAGGATTTTACTGGAGGTAGCAGGGTCATCGCTTGCCGCAAGAGCAGTGTTACCTGTTAAGTATGGCGCAAGTCCATCAATTTCTCGTTCTTGCGCAACGACATTAATTAATGTATTCTTGCAGACTTTATACTGAATATTTGCGGCACGTAACTGCTGCCGCAAATCGTTCACCTCAGCGACCGTAAGTCCCTGAAAATCTGCTAAAAGAATTACATCCGAACTTTCAAAAAGTTCACGAATTTGTCCAACCTGCTGAATATTTGCTTCATTCGGCATTGGTTAGCTCCTTTCACGTCTCGACTATTCCGCTCAGAAATAGAAAAACCCCCAGAAACCTGGAGGCTTGACCTAACTACGGAAGTCAAAAAAACTGGCTTCGGTGCATAAACACGAAGTGTCTTCTGATCTTATCCGAGTCTCGGTAGGTAATTAAGCCAAAGCTCCTACTTTCTACAACTCTATTCTGTTTTGCGGAATTTGTTGTTTAGTACCTTTAAATATACTTCTTTGCTTGTAAAATCCGTATTCTCCAGATTATCTGATTTTGCAGATCACAGAAATTGTTGGGGATCAATTCGGATACCAACTCCCATCGTTGAAGAGATCGCAACACTTCTCAGGTAACGTCCTTTTGCTGATGCCGGACGTGCCTTCACGAGAGCATCCATGATGGTGTTGAGGTTGTCCTTAAGTTGATTTTCTTCAAACGAAACCTTGCCTATTGGTACATGTACAATACCGGAGTCTCGCTCAACACGATACTCAATTTGTCCCGCTTTGATGTTCTGAATCGTCTCCGTGACATCCGTTGTCACGGTGCCAGCTTTCGGATTGGGCATTAAGCCTCGCGGTCCGAGTATCCTTCCTAACTTCGGCATGATGCTACGCATTAAATCCGGTGTTGCGATTGTTGCGTCAAAATCAAGCCAACCGTCAACAATTTTATCAACTAAATCATCACTACCGACAAAATCTGCACCCGCTTCCTCGGCTTCCTTTGCCTTGTCACCTTCAGCAAACACAGCAACACGAACAGATTTTCCAGTGCCGTGCGGAAGCGCAACTGTACCGCGAATATTCTGTTCAGCAAGGCGCGCATCTACACCAAGACGCGAAGCTAAATCAACTGTTTCATCAAACTTTGCAGTACTCGTTTTTTTCAAGAGT
Organism: Candidatus Poribacteria bacterium; assembly: GCA_021295735.1. GTDB lineage: Bacteria > Poribacteria > WGA-4E > WGA-4E > WGA-3G > MSPOR6. The sequence continues at coordinate 3,762 of JAGWBU010000053.1, forward strand.
GAGATAGCTTCGTCAACAGTGTAAAAATTTAATCTGTCAACATGCTGCTGAATATCGCTATAACGTTTTCCTTTTTTCGCCATTTTGCTCTCCAAGTTTTATAATACCATATTTAATTGATAAAATATCATAATAGCGTATAGGTCAGGTAGAACGGACGCGAAACCCGACATGGCACTATCCAGATTTTTTCCTAAATGGGTTAACTTAGGTTTAGTTAATATTTAAACCCATGCTCCGTGCTGTGCCTTCAACCATTCGGATTGCTGCTTCTATATTCTTGGTATTAAGATCAGGTAATTTCGTTTCAGCAATCTCGCGTATCTGATCCTTACTGACAGTGGCGACCTTATTCCGATTCGGTTCACCAGACCCTTTGGCAATTTTCGCCGCAGATTTAAGCAAAACCGCAGCCGGCGGGGATTTTACGATGAACGTAAAGGATCGATCACTATAACATGTAATAATAGTGGTGACAACCATACCGCTCTGCTGCTGTGTCTGCGCGTTGAAGGTTTTTATAAATTCCTGCAGGTTAATCATATAAGGCGCAAGACTGGGACCGACAGGCGGTTGTGGAGTAGCCTGCCCTGACACCAACTGAAGTTTTACTTCACCTGCTACTGTTTTTGCCATTTTGTTACCATCTCCGTATCTTTACTAAATTTATAGCCTTTCAACCCCAAGGAACCCTAATTCAAGAGGTGTTGAACGTCCAAAGATTGTAATTGAGAGGCTTAAGCGTTGTCGTTGCATATCTATTCCAAGAATTTCTGCAGTAAAGGAACTGAAAGGACCTTCAATAACGCGAACTTTATCCCCAACAGCGTATGTCACCTCTGGTACAGGTGCTTGTTCTTCAACAGTTGAACTTTCCAACATCCGTTCTACATCTTCCGCGCTAAGGGGAATAGGATTTGCATTTCCAAGAAATTGCATGACACCAGGGGTTTCCTGAACAAAAGCCCAACTTTTCTGGCCAATCGGATTTTCCGCATGCGGACCAATTTCATGCTGAGAGTTGATAAGCACATATCCAGGATAAGTAGGACCGGTTCTCACTTTTCGTTTTCCGTCTTCATTTTTCACGGTAGTGGAGAGAGGAACGTTAACCTGTAAGATTTCGCCCTGTAGTTCCTTATCAGTATCCGAATCGGATGCCAGGCGTCTCTCAAGATTAGACTGTATTTTCTTTTCGTGTCCAGTGTATACCTGAACAATATACCAGTAACCAGTCATGATTAATTCCCATTGCTAAAATAAGGTGTCAGAATAAGACATCGGCAGTTTGTTAGGCTTGAATCAAATAACCTTTTTGCGCAGATACAATTTGTAAACGCGAACAAGGCAGGAGTTACCGGGAACACCGCACTATTTGCCAAAGTCCTATTTGAGTTAACGCAGAAAAATATTCCTTAAAAAGGACATCCCGAACCCTGTGAGCGATTCTTCAGGTTGAACAACGTATTGACTAATAAGGACAACGGCCAAAGGAATACATGCTATAGCTGTTGCGAATAACCGCCGGTTTTCTAAACCTTTACCAAGGAAAAAGACAACGATAGGAATTGCAATCAGAATCAATTCAGCAGGCCACTTCCACGTAGGTTGCGCAGAACTACCGTCAACAAGCCAAATGAAAACTCCCAAAATTCCAGAGGCAATCAAAACTACAACTGTACTACCGCGCACTTGTTCCAAGTCAGGTTTAGTTACCTTTTGCCATTCTAAAAGTATGTTTTGAACGTAATTTTTAATTCGTGCTATCATGATAAGAGGCAGGCCAGGAGGGATTCGAACCCCCAACATCCGGTTTTGGAGACCGGCGCTCTACCAGTTCGAGCTACTGGCCTGTGGACGTAAAGTTTAGCGAGTCTCCTTATGCAGCGTATGTTTACGGCAGAAACGACAATATTTTTTGCGCTCATACCGGTCCTGCTGCGTCCGTCGATTCCGTGTTGTTATATAATTTCGTTGTTTACAAGCATCACATGCTAATGTTACTATGTCTCTCGGCATAAATTTCCTACCTTCGTATTATATAGGTGGAGCCGACGACCGGGATTGAACCGGTGACCTCGTCCTTACCAAGGACGCGCTCTACCGACTGAGCTACGTCGGCAAGTCATTATGTATCACAAGCGGGAGACGGGATTCGAACCCGCGACGCATGGCTTGGAAGGCCAATGCTCTACCAGCTGAGCTACTCCCGCATAAAACCGAATGGGGGCGGACGGATTCGAACCGCCGTAGGCATTGCCAACAGATTTACAGTCTGCCCTTTTTGACCGCTCAAGCACACCCCCAAAGGGAAGCTGACGAGAGGAATCGAACCTCCAACCTAGTGATTACAAATCACTTGCTCTACCATTGAGCCACGTCAGCACGCAAACGTGCCTCTCTTCAACCCTTAAAGTATACACACTTTAAGGGCATTTGTCAAGAAAATCTCCTTTTCGCGCTTAGTTCTCATCTTCGTTTTCTTCATCAGCGTCGCCGTCTTCGGTATCCACATCGTTATCGGTATCAGCATCACTGTCTTCAGTTGAACTTTCACCAAAAAGTTCGGCAATCTGTTCATCTTTGTCTACTGCATCGTAGTCATCAGATTCAGAAGTGAAAATAGACTTCATCTCGGACTCAGAAGTATTTGGATCAACTTTTTTATATGTCAGTTCACCTGAAGCCAATTCTTCAGTTGCAACAGATACAGGTTTCTGTTTTTTGGATAAACCTGCTCCAAGAAGTTCGTCATTTAACGAACGCGCACGTTTCGCGATAACGTTAACTGCCAGATATTTATTCGGCACCTGCTTTACCAACTCTTCAAGGTAGACAATTGCCATCGTTTTTCTCCATTTTTTTTAAGACTCAACGTATAATTGTATCTAATTTCTTCAGTGAAGTCAAATTAATTTTGACATGTCGTCAGTAAAATGGTAGAATTGTTTTATTGTTTACGTAACTGAACATTGTAGAAGGATAATAAAGCTAATGAATAATACCGTTCAACTCATATTGGAAAAAGCGCTTGCGGCGGAACGTTTGAATTTTGATGACGCATTAACTCTCTTTAAAAGCCATGATCTGCTTGCCCTCGGCCACGCTGCAGATGTTATCCGACACCGAAAACATCCAGAAGGCTACACAACTTACATTGTTGATAGAAACATTAACTATACCAATTGGTGTTACGTTGATTGTGAGTTTTGTGCCTTCTATCGCCACCGAAAAGACCCTGACGCTTATGTAATGGAACGTGAAGAACTCGGACAAAAAATCCAAGAAACCCTTGATTTGGGCGGTGAACTTATTCTGATGCAAGGTGGACTACATCCTAAACTCAAACTGGAATGGTATGAGGACCTACTGCGCTGGATTAAGGCCAACTATAAAATTCATGTTCACGGCTTTTCGCCACCAGAATTAGATTGGTTTGCCAAGATCAATAGGATGCCTTTACGAGAAATACTCACTCGACTCCGTGATGCTGGACTTGACTCTATTCCTGGCGGTGGCGCTGAAATCTTAACCGACCACGCTCGAAACAAAATTAGCCCTAAAAAGTGTACAGCAGACGAATGGCTTGAGGTGATGCGGCAAGGACATTTTGTCGGACTCAAATCAAGTGCAACCATGATGTATGGGCACGTCGAGAGTTATGCTGAACGCGTAGAACATTTAATGCGGTTGCGCGATTTACAAGATGAAACCGGTGGGTTCACTGCATTTATCTGTTGGTCTTTTCAGCCAAGCAACACGGAACTTGAACACATTCCACCTGCAGGAAGTTTTGAGTATCTAAAAACCTTAGCAATCTCCCGCTTATTTCTGGATAATATTGATAACTTTCAATCATCGTGGGTTACGCAGGGACCGAAAATTGGTCAACTCTCCCTCAAGTTCGGTGCCAACGATATGGGCGGCACGATGATAGAAGAAAACGTTGTCAGTAAAGCGGGTACCGTCTACTGCATGCCGATAGAGGAAATTGAACGCACCATATCAGAATTAGGATTTGTGCCTAAACGTAGAAACTTTTTCTACGACATCCTCAATTAGCGATAGTCTTCGTGAATCCAAATATCCCTCGCCATCGCCTTTTTACGTGTCGCGAACCAAGTCCCATACGCTTCCCTTTTCTTACCTTGAAGAAGTGCTTGATAACGTTGTGTCTTTTGTGCAGGATCAGTTCGGAACAATTCTACATCCGGTTCTACTCGTTCACTTAATTCAATGATGTAAACTGCTGAGTCACCTGTAAATGGTCCACGGACATCCCCTACAGACATATTAAAGGCGGCAAACATGACTTCTTTTGAGTTCCCCATATTGGAAATATAGGAACTTCCTGCTGTCCGATTAAAAAGGTTGCTCTCTTGGACGGATTTTTGGACTGCAGTTATCCCTTCAGGCACTTTATATTTTTTAACTAAGTCATCTAACGATTCACTGTCTGTCCGTTGATTAAACAAATTTTGTGCATCCGCCAAAGCACTTTCTTTGGCTTTTTTATTACGCAAATCGTTGATAACTTGTTCTTTCACACCCTCAAATTCGGGGATAGTAGCGGGTTTCTTTCCAAGGACAGTTGCAACAAAATAGGCAGTAACATCTCTGCCGAATCTCTTCGTTTCAATTGTCTTTGTCACGCCTACTTCCATATCAAAAAGTTCTTCAGTCAATCCTCCGTAAACCCAACTTGATCCAATATCAGGAATATTTGTGGTTCCCTTACTGAAGAATCCTGTTTCTCCAGCAACAAGTGACAATTCTTTGTAACTATCAAGTCCAATTGCGGTTTCATAATCCTCAACTTCAATGTCAAAGAGTAGGTTATCAGCTACCTCTTTTGCATTATCTACACCATTGATTTTAACCAGTTTTTCCCGAATCTCGTTTTCTACATCAGAAAAAGGTTTAACTTCTGCTGCTTTTTTCTCTTCCAATTGGATGATATGGTATCCGTAAGAGGTTTCAATCAGATCACTCACTTCCCCAGGTTTTAATATGTCAAAACATGCTTCTTCAAAAGGTTTGACCATATCTCCCCGCGCAAAATAATCACCAGGTGGCAGGTTTGGATTGTTACCGCGCAGGGCACCACCATTTACACCTGAAGGCCCTTCTGAATGTGTTTTAGCCAAGTCAGCAAATGATGTTCCTGCAGCCAATTCTGCTTTGACAGTTTTAAGTAATTCTTCCGCAGCCGTTTTGGTTTCTACTTTTTGTTCATCAGTGGCATTTTCAGGAAATTTTTTCAAGATATGCCGTGCTTTGACTGCCTCGGCTGTCGTAAATTCAGATTGATTTTCAGTGTAATAAGTTTCAATATCCGATGTTGAAACAAAATCACCGGGATTAATTTTGATAAACCTAATATTCACCTGCTCCTCGGTTTTATAGTCGTCCCGGTTTTCTTGAAAATACGTTTCTGCCTCTGCATCATCTACGTTTACAGTTGATAGATAATCACTGTGTCGAAATTCAAGGTATTTTACTTTTGCCTTGTCTGCTTCAAGCTGATAAACTTGTTCGGCTTCGGTGTCAGTTACCAATTCAAGGGTTTGAATATTATCTCGCAGTGATGTTGAACTGAGTTGGAAACGCACATTCTGCTTATAGAGTTCTGCTACTCCCCACCCTTCATATTGATTATACTGTTGAACACGGTTTTCGTCACTTCGGATATAACGTTCAACTTCTGCGTCGCTAATATTTGCGCTCCCCTCAATCGCCCGTTTTATCAAGAAATCAATTATTTCTTTTTGTGTCCTTTTCTGGTCAGGTGGAGTACCATATCTTTGGTTCTGTTGTTGCCGCATCTGGTCCGAGACCATTTTTTCAAAATCTTTTCTTGTAACTTCTATCGCATCAATTTTGAGAACAACCTCTGCCTCTGTCCCCTCCTTGCGTCCTCCACTTGAACCACTGTAGAGCATAATTGAGCCAATAACGAAGACAATTGCAATAACCCACATAAAGATTTGAGCTATAAATTTTTCCCGTAGAAAGATAATCATGCGTAATCTTTTCTCCTCAATTTAAATTATACTACATTTAATGATACCCTATAGGACTGCAATTTTCAATAATTTTTTAAGTTTTATAACGTGAGTTTGATAAATCCGTAGGGAATCAACACCGAATGCGCCTACGGCATTCGGTGGGGTAGAACGAAAATGGGGAATAAAAAACAGCCTCTAAAGAGAGGTTGTTGACCCATTTGAGGTCTACATTTCTGAAAAAATAAGTGAAACCCAACTCATTGTTGGGTTTCGCTTCGCTCTACCCCATAAGTGTCAACTTAAGAAAAAATGCTGTATTTTCTCTTGTGGGAGGGAGACCTTGTCCGCCCGATATTGTGAGACTCAACCTATTATATCCAAATCAACGATGAATGGCGCCTATGGCATGCTGCCAAATCAACGCTGAATGCGCGTGTAGGCATTCATCGGGGTTGGAAACCCCTCCCACAAGAGGATATATCCTTAAGCTGACACCTATGGGTGGGTCCCGCCGAATACCGCACGCGTATTTGGGCGTTGATTCACTGCATCTATACGGACATTCGGGTACCCAATATTGAACTCACGTTAGTTTGAAATTATTGCTTCAAGTTTCAAGTAAAAAAGCCTCCGTAAACTGGGAGGCTTATGTTATACCTATGCAACAACCTGAGTTGATGACAATTCTGATTTTTTAGATAACAATTTGAATTTTATTGAATTTCACCCATTACGATACAGACCGTTTTTTACACAACATGTGTCGAATCGCCTTCAGACACTTTTTCTTAGAAGTATCACAGCAATTTAATGCCGTTTTTAGTTCAATTAACAATGCGCGAGCAGCTTGTAACTTCGGCAATGAAGGGGTTTGCAGATAAATTTTTAACAATTCTTCTTTTTCGGCACTATCCATTTCATCTTGCGATTCAAGGATTTTACGATATCGTGAATAGTCCATATTTATATCTCCAATTTGTGTGTTTCAGGTAAGCAGTTATATTTTTTTAGTTTATTTACATTTTAAAGTTTTACAGCTCACTGTAAGAAACGGCAATCGGTTCTGCAGCGTTTAAGTTTAATGTGGTTTTTACGTGTTGATGCTCTTTTATCGCCTCATTTTCAGTTTGTCCTTGAAACACTGTTTCTAATTCAACAAACTCCCCTAAACCCTCAACTATATCTAAGTGAATTCGGGTGCTATTATACATCCAAAGTGATCGTTGTTTTTTGACTATTGTCTTTATACCTAACGCAGCAGTTAAAAGTTCTTTTAGTGCTACCGGTTCAGCAATTTCACTGAGTTGATATATACTGTAGCGAGATTCCAATTTATTTGGACGTTCATAGTAGATTAGCCAGCCTTCATCTGGCTCAGCTGTCTCGCGTAGTTTTAACCTACCTTTCGGATTTTCAAAATAAGTATCTACTTGATGTATTGTTCCTGTGTGCGTTGCCTTTAAGTCAGCCAGCCTTGGCAGGAGCGCATCAAGCGACTCATACCGCACTTTAAACTCTAAGTTTTTTGCCATTAATTGATTTAATAGTTGTTCTTAGTGAATTCGATGTGTTTAGTGTTAGTACTACACACCACAAGTCTCATTCAAGTTCCAATAAATCTAAATCATCTTCAGTTTGATAACTATTGACACAAGAGCGATTGCATCGTTCTCCGTGTGCCTGTAAGCCACAAACGCGATGTTTCAACTGCAGCGAACTCACCAGACACGTACGCAATTGTTCAGGATCAAAATTCCGTCCCATCAGGAAACTGTAACTCCCTCTTTGCATTAGATAACGTGCCGTCCTGTCATCAGAAACAATTGAGATGACCTTAACGTGGGATCGGTATCTTTGGATAAATTCAAAGATACGAGTACGCCGAAATCGTGAGAAATCTGCAATTACCATCCGATATTTTGCCAACTTCAACATTGCGACTGCCTGCGAACCGCGACCTATAACATCATACCGATAGTTTTCTGATTCAAGCACATTTACAATTTTGTCACGTACATCACGATTATAAGAAACAACCAACACATCGCCTTTCAATTGAGATATAGAGTGACTCTCTTGAATTTCAAGTGGGAGAAGGGCATCATCGACTCGCCATCGTAAACGTCTACGTGCATCACGCATTCGTCTTTCGACTGGAGCAAGTTTCTCCTCTAATTCTGGATGTCGTTTTTTTGATCTTCGCATAATAGACCTTTATACCTTTGATGCTTGAACATGCGTATTTGAATCTCTTGTGTGATTGAAAACGCACCTACACTAAAAACACAAGATAACCCATAATACGTAATCCATGCAAATTTAATAACGAATTATTCTGAAAAAGAATTCATAATTTTGGAAAAAGTTCACTAACTTCAAGCTATTGCTACTTTTTTAGATGCGGCAATCCCATTTTTTCTTGTAAAAAAATTTGATGTGCTATAAAATAACGACAATTCTTTTACTGCTATCCTTCGGGGATATCTCAATCTGACAGTTGAAACTAAAAATAAAGCCTAACACTTACGATTACCTACTTGTTACATATTATAGACACATTTGTCGTAAAAAAGATAGCAAAAAACGCTATATTTCTTTAGTTATGTATATATTGACGTATTTAAAACCCAAAAAGGATAGAAGAAAATGAGCCACACATCGTCAATATCCCAAATTCCGATTCCAGCACATTTTGATTCAGATCAGGTAGGACGGGTGTGGCGTATTCCGTATCAAGAACGGATTAGTGAGGCGCGTGCATGGGCACAACAATACGAAATCCCTCCTGCATCTGAGGATTCCGTCCGTACCTGCTTGCTGCTTGTTGATGTCCAAAATACATTCTGCATTCCGGATTATGAACTTTTCGTTGGTGGCAGATCGGGAAACGGTGCAGTTGAAGATAATGTTCGCTTGTGTCAGTTCATCTATCGTAATCTTCCACTTATTACTAAAATCGCTTGTACGTTGGATACACATACTGCAATGCAGATATTCCACGAAATTTTCTGGGTTAACGATGCAGGTGAGCATCCCGTGCCACTGCAGACGCTTATCATACAATCGGATATTGAAACAGGAAAATGGCGTGTTAATCCAGCAGTTGTTGAAAGTTTAAGAGGAAATACGGATCAATATGCATGGCTCAAGGAATATGGTGAACATTATGTAAAAACCCTTACGGCTGATGGAAAGTATCCGCTTACAATATGGCCTTACCATGCCATGCTCGGTGGGATTGGACATGCTGTTGTCTCTGCTGTTGATGAAGCATGCTTTTTTCATGCAATTGCTCGCAATAGTCAAACACACTACGAACTCAAAGGACGGAACCCGTTGACTGAAAACTACTCAGTCCTTCGACCAGAAGTACTTAATGATGCAGAAGGGAAATCTATTGCGCAAAAGAACAGTGATTTTTTGGAAATGCTATTAGAATATGACCGTGTGATTATTGCCGGACAGGCAAAAAGCCACTGTGTTGCATGGACGGTGAGTGACCTGCTCACAGAAATTCAGCAAATAGATTCAACCCTTGCCAAGAAGATTTATCTGATGGAAGATCTAACGTCAGCGGTTGTTGTGCCGGGGATAGTAGACTATACGGACTCCGCAGATGCGGCTTTTGCCAAATTTTCGGAAGCGGGAATGTATATAGTCAAATCAACGGAATCGATTGGAAACTGGATTAGATGAATACGAAGCATCGCAACTCAGAAATGTAATCCGACAGTAAATAAGGATGGGAATAGTTATGGAAAAAAGGCGTTCAGAGATTATTACCTTTACCAGACTGTCAGGGATGATGTTTTTACAATTTGCTATCTGGGGAGCCTGGGCAGTCCTCATTGCAGGACACATGGAAAATCTTGGGTTCTCCGGCAAACAAATTAGTTATGTCTTTGGCACTACCGCCATAGGTTCAATAATTTCCCCTATCATTGCCGGATGGATAGCAGATAGATTGATGCCTGCCCAGCTGTTCGCTGCTATTTCACATATACTGAGTGGCGTTTGTCTCCTCATCGCATGGAAACAAACAACGTTTCCGATGATGTGGTTGATGATTTTTCTCCACGCCATCCTCTATATGCCCACCATCGCCCTCACTAATTCAATCGCTTTTCACCACATGGGACAGTCCGAAAAATTTGGAAATATCCGTGTTTTCGGAACGTTGGGGTGGATCGTGATCAATTGGGGATTGAGTCTGTATCTCCGATATTGGGAAGGACAAGAAACGAACTTGCCTCACGTTGGCGACTGTCTCCTTTTCGGAGCCATCGTTTCTTTCATAATGGGCGCTTACTGTCTGACCTTGCCTAACACACCCCCAAGCAAAGAGGCAAAAAATCCGTACGCTTTTCTTGAAGCCTTCTCCCTTACCTCAAATAAGAACTTCGCAGTGCTTCTGTTTATCTCCTTCCTTGTTGCGATAGAATTACCTTTCTATTACAATTTAACCTATCTATTCCTAACTGAGGCGGAACACGGCGTTGGATTAGCAGCAAGTAACGCGAATTTTGCGATGAGTCTTGGGCAGGTCGCTGAAGTAGTACTAATGTTGTTGCTATTTCCATGTCTACGGCGTTTTGGAATGCGGATTACTATCTTTTTAGGGATTCTTGCATGGCCAGTGCGTTATGCTATCTTTGCCATAGGTGAACCATGGTGGTTAGTAATAGGAGCACAAACGTTGCACGGTATCTGTTACTCATTCTTTTTTGTTGGTGGAATGATTGCTATTGAAACACTTAGTCCGAAAGATATTCGCGCAAGTTCTCAGGCATTACTCCTATTTGTTACAAACGGGTTTGGTATGTTGGTTGGGCATATCGTTAGTGGGCGTGTGCATGATTTCTTTGAGTATTCAGGTGGTGGACATGCCTGGGCGAAAATTTTTATAGTTCCGATTGTCTTAACTGTCATTGCAGCGATTGCCTTCTTTATATTGTTTGATGAAAAGAAATATCAGCAGACGCGAATGTAGTGCATAATACACTGCGAATATCGAATATAGGAGAAATTTATGTCAACTGGCAAAACTCTCATGTTTTCCCATGGTGCTGGCGACGTGACGATTTCATCAATGCGAAACTGGCGCATCATTATCTCAAATGATGCAGCTGTTTCAGAAAGATATGCCGCCGAAGAATTCCAAAAATGGTTTAATCAAGCAACCTCGTTGACGTTACCACTTGAGACAGCACAAGAAAATACCAGCTACAATGAAGGGCAGGTCAATATCAGCGTATCTTCTACGATGGGCGATGAGGAAATCCACATCACCGTTGAAAATAACCAAATTCAGATTAGTGGAGGCCTACCGAGAGGTGTTCTTTACGCTGTCCATCAGTTTCTTGAAGAATTGGTTGGCATCCGATTTTTAACCGCTGACCATACATACATTCCAGATGCATCTGAACTCAAAATACCCTGTGGCAATTATACTTACACGCCACCTTTTTCATTTCGTTGGAGTTACTACCGCGAGAACTCAAATGCTCCCGAATTTGCTGCGAAACGCAAAGTCAACACCGTCACAGATGCCGAAAATCTCGGTGGAAAAACGGGTCAACAGCTTATCAACCATTCATTTCATGTACTCGTCCCCTACGGCACGTACGGCGAAAGTCATCCGGAATACTACGCCTTAGTCGATGGAAAACGGGATACCAATACCCACGGCGGCGGACCGCAATTGTGCGTCACCAATCCTGAAGTGATTGAGATCGCCGCTGCAACAGCAATTCAAAGTCTCACTGACAACCCCCATGTAGCGAACATCAGTGTCAGTCAAGCAGATACTGCCGCATACTGCAGGTGTGAACGTTGTGAAGCGCTAAACGAAGCGGAAGGCACACCGATGGGTTCACAGTTGACGTTTGTCAACGCTGTTGCGGAACGCATCGAAAAAGCCCACCCGAATGTCAAAGTTGGAACGCTTGCGTATTGGTATACTCGTAAACCACCTAAGACAGTTCAACCTCGCCATAATGTGCAAATCCAACTCTGTAGTATTGAATGTTGTACGCTCCATGCCATTGACAACCCAGATTGTGAACAGAATCAGGCGTTTTGCGCCGACACAAACGCATGGGGAAAAATCTGTAATGACATCTGGATTTGGAATTATAACACCAACTTCCGTTCCTACGATTTACCGTTTCCAAATCTACGGAGTATTGGACCTAATGTCCGCTACTTTTTACGGAACAATGCCAAAGGTGTTTTCATGCAGGCAAATGGTAACGGGTTAACAGGCGAATTCTCCGATTTACGAAATTATCTAATTTCATGTCTTCTCTGGAATCCACATCTTGATGATCAAGCAGTCTTAACCGAATTTGTGGAACTCCACTACGAATCGGCTGCACCCGCTATTCTGGCTTATATCAATTTTCTTCACGAAAACGTTGAGGAGAGAAACCTCCACCCAAGATGTTTTCCAAGTCCAGAGGATGTCGGTTTAGATGCAGAAAGCGCGCAGCGTGTGTTTGACTATTTCCAAGAAGCGTTAGCACTCGCAGCAAATTCAGAGATTCAAGCACGTGTAGAAAAAGCCTCTATTTCTGCCTACAAGGCAATGTTGGTAGCAGGTGGTGAAATTCAACCGCAACGGCGGCGCGTCTTGATCGCTGAGTACATCGCGTTGTGTAAACGCTATGGTCTGACGCACACAGCAGAACACCAAGCGGCTGAAGACTATTTTGAAGAATTGCACAAACAATAGAAGTTGGATATTGTTACCCACAACCTTAATCCTTGACATCAACTCCATTTTATAATATACTTAAAATAACACGTGAATCATTAGAATTTGATACTGGGAGATGAAACGATGCAGAAAAAAATACAGTCTGCGCCGACAATATTCTATCCGGAATCGGACGGTAAACCTATGGCAGAAACAGATAAACATCGAGACCTGATGATAGATTTTATTCAGATGCTAAAACACCACTACCGAAACGAAAACGATGTTTATGTATCAGGAAATCTGCTCATATATTACGAAGAAGGAAACCCAAGAAAGTCTATATCGCCCGATGTGTTCGTGGTATTTGGTGTTGCCAAAAAACAGCGGAACACCTATCTGACATGGAAAGAGACGCACACCCCTGATTTTGTGTTGGAAGTGGCAAGTCCAAGCACTTTTAGTAAGGATATGGGGCGAAAAAAAGACCTTTACGCTTCCGTGTTTGAGGTAAAAGAATACTACATCTACGACCCACTTGGTGAAATTGTACCGAGTTTTATCGGCTATCGGTTGACTGATGGTATATATCAAGAAATCAATTTTGTAAATGAGCGTCTACCCTCGGCGGTTTTAGGATTGGAGTTGGGAGAACATGGAAACGAATTGAGATTGTATGACCCTAAAACCTCGCAATGGTTGCAAACACCACCTGAACGTGCTGAAAATGCTGAAATACGCGCTGAAAATGCTGAAACACGCGCGCAAGAAGAAGCCTCTGCCCGACGAAATGCTGAAACACGCGCTGAAAACGCTGAGGCGGCGCTTGCCAAGGCTTTAGCGGCACTTGAACGCCTTAAAGCAGAGGAAAATAATTGAAACCTAATTTTTGACATTTGTTTAAAGACTTTACACCACACATTTCTTCTATTTTGCTGCTGCACCCTATACCAACTGATAATTGATAGCAAACCCTACATTAAGTTTTTTGAATGCGCTCGGAGTACCTCACAGGTCATCGGAGAATTAACAGATGTTTGATTTCCGATCCCCCCTCTTCTTAATCCTACTCGCAGCGATACCGATCTTAATCCTTATCCAATTACGTTCAAGCGTTTTAGCAGCAAAGTGGCGAAGACAAATTACTTTCTTACTTAGAGTTATCGCACTTTCCTGTGCGATCCTTGCCTTAGCAAATCTACAACGAACTCACAAAGAACAACGCCTCGCTGTAGCATTTTTACTTGATACATCTGATAGTATTGCACCTTCCCAGCGGGAGGATGCAATTAATCAGATTAACGACGCTATAGCAAAATTGAAACCGAACGATCAATTTGGGGTTATCAGTTTTGCTCAGGAGTCATCCGTCTTAATCGGAATGGGCCCGTCACGGGAACAGCAGTTACTAACGTCGAATCTGATAGAATCATCCGTTGAGTCAGATGCTACCGATATTCTCACAACTCTCAAACGGGCACTTGAACTGTTACCAGACAATTATCACCGCCGAATTGTGCTTTTCACTGACGGAATAGATAATGTTGGCAATACGTCTGTCACAGATTTTCTACCGTTGTTTTCTGCGAGTGACGTGGAAATCATGACAATCCCTCTAAACACCGTGCAGGATGCAATCCGTGTTCAAGAACTGCAAATGCCAAATCAGGTGCGAAAAGGACAAACCTTTCCGATACAAGTGATCGTTGAATCCGATGGAAGTATTCCAAAGGTAACAGCCACACTCTACCACCATGATGTTCCAATTTCCGATATTGAATTCCCCCTACAAAAAGGCAGAAATGTACTAACGTTCCCTACACAAAAGGTTTCGGAAGACCATCCTCATACATATCAACTGAAGTTAAATGTAAATGATGAAATCCTTGAGAATAATCAGGCTTATGGGGTGGTACAAATTCAGGACAGCCCAAATGTCCTATATGCGGAAAATGATTTGGAACATGCCGATAATCTAAGAGAGGTGCTTGAAGAAAACGGTTTTGTAGTAGAAGTAATTTCTGGTCAGGATATACCAACGGATCTGATAACCCTCCAACACAACAATGTGCTGATTCTTAGTAACATTCCTGCTGGCACACTTTCATCGGAGCAATTAAATATTATAGAGGCTTTTGTCCGTGGCCTCGGGCATGGATTAGTGGTTATCGGAGGCGAACGTGCTTTCGGTCCTGGCGGGTATACAGATACAGCGTTAGAACGTGTACTCCCTGTGGAGATGACACCGCGTGAACGGCAAGAATCGGTTGCGCTTGTGTTTGCCATTGATACATCGGGGAGCATGGCAAACTACGTTGGATCACAGAAAAAGATTGAACTTGCTATTGAGGCGATACGCGCGGGTATTCGAAATCTGGAAGCAGAGGATCAGGCAGCAGTCATCGGTTTCGACGTGAAACTACGTGATATTTCATCCTTAACATCTGACCATTATGCGTTAATTGAAGCAGTTGGTAGGCTTAAACCAACAGGAGGCACGACTGCAATGGGAAAGGCAATTGAAACAGCTGGGAAGATGCTAAAATTATCCGATGCAAAGCGAAAACACATCATTCTTTTGTCGGACGGCAAATCTGAGGGAGAACCCTCTACGTTTGTTGATATCGCAAAAGACTTGGCTGAGGCACGCATCATGATTACGACAATCGCGATTGGTGATGCCGATAAAAACCTATTGAAAGAAATCGCGATCGCTGGTAATGGGCGGTCAGAAGATGTTAAGAATATACAAGAATTGCCTGATATTTTGGTTGACGCTGTCCGCGAGACACAAAATTATATTGTTCAAGAACAATTCCAACCGATAATAGTGAGTCCGACAACGCCAATTTTAGAAGGTATTGACAGATTGCCGATGCTTTATGGGTACGTAGCAACAGCAGAAAAGTCTATCGCGCAGGTTTTTATAAAATCTCATAAAGACGAACCTGTTTTTGCTGGTTGGCACTATGGATTGGGAAAATCAGTCGCATGGACATCGGATGTCAAACCGGGGTGGAGTAAAGATTGGATTTCATGGTCAAACTTTGGCAAGTTTTGGGGACAAGTTGTCAATTGGACTTTACCTTCTGAAGAGACAAATGCGGATTTTGATCTTATCGTTTCGTCTCGTAATGGCAGCGCAAAAGTTGTTATTGATACACAACATGCGTCTCCTACATCTTATATAGTTAAGGTTGCAGGTCCGAATGGTGTGAGTCAATCTGTTGACATACAGCAGGAAAGTTCTATGCGCTATGCTGGAACATTTCAGATGAACGATAGTGGTTCTTATATTGTCACCGCAAAACAAAAAGATGGTAAGCATAAACAAATGGAAACGGTAACCCTCTCCTATCCTGCCGAATATGCGACGTTTGATGTAAACGTCAATCTACTTAAGAAACTTTCTGAGGATATAGGTGGTATTTTTGAACCGTCATTATCCGAGATAGTTGCGCCAGCAGGAACACCTTTTGAAAAACGTGTGTCACTTTCTCAAACGTTGTTAATTATTGCTGTTGCTCTGTTTGTATTAGAGATGATTCTTCGAAGGTTCAGCATAGCAAGCGGATATTTCGCAGAACTTCGCTCACAACTACGGAGACAATCCGAGGCAGTTGTGCCTGAAACACTAACACAGCTTACACAGAAAAAATCTAATGTTAAT
This sequence comes from Candidatus Poribacteria bacterium, assembly GCA_021295735.1. Taxonomy (GTDB): domain Bacteria; phylum Poribacteria; class WGA-4E; order WGA-4E; family WGA-3G; genus MSPOR6. The sequence continues at coordinate 20,137 of JAGWBU010000053.1, forward strand.
TCTATTGCTAATAGTGGTGTTTATGCAACCGTGGAAAGCACATCCTCAAGCGAACACTCATCTAATGAAAACACATCTGAAACAACGATACCACAATCAACAGAGGGAACTATGACACGCTTATTGGCTGCCAAAAACAGATCTCGTTCTGTGTAAAACAATAAGTCAAAAGGACCATACACCTGTCCCTCTCGAATCAACGCCAATATATCGGGGTTGAAAACCCCTCCTACAAGAGAGAAGATAATCCCAAGAACTTCACTCACTCTTCATCTTCAGGGTTATTTAGTTTTCGATTTTTCGGCTATATTTTCACATTTTAATATAAACTAATACGTATGCAAAGTAGTAGGCACACGCCGTGGGTTTCCGTCCACCCAAAATGTAACATGTCTAAATCAACGTCAAGTGCGCTTATGGCATTCGTCGGGTGCTAAGATGCGATTTGCCAAAGCCTCGGAGAGGCGAAAGGTGTATAGTAAGCGTTGATCCCGCCAATAGCAAGCCCCAGAGGGGAAAGGTGTATCCGATGCACAAATGCTAAACGCTAAATTGACGCCTATGGGTTTCGCAAACTCTATCCGAAGGACGATATAAACTATCAGTAAAACTCAGTAACTGATAATTCTTAAAACTAAATAACCCTACCCTGCTCCAGGATGGCTTGACTTTCTCATCGATGTATCGTAAAATAAGGTTGCAAAACAGTGATGAGATTATAAGATGTGCAAGCAAAGCCAAAACACATTTAGGAGATAATGATGGCAAAAGTAGGACTAATCGGCGTTGGTAATATGGGCACGGGCATGTCAAAAAATATATTGAAAGCTGAACATGAACTCACGGTGTACGATGTCAGAACGGAACCACTAAAAATGCTTTCACAATTGGGGGCACATGCCGCGGCTTCTCCAAAAGAGGTAGGAGAAGCTGCTGATGCAGTTTTTATCATGGTGCTCAACGTCGATCAGGTCAAAGAAGTGTTACTAACTGAAAACGGTTTGTTAGCAGGATTAAAACCGGGAGCAACGGTTATTTGCACCGCGACTATTGGACGTGCAGAAGTAATAGAGGTTTCAGAACTTATAACAGCAAACGGGTTCAATATTATTGATTCTCCTGTTAGTGGTGGGGCACCGGGCGCAGCCGCAGGAACACTCACAATGATGGTTGCAGCAAAAAAAGATGTTTTTGAAGCATCAATGCCAGTACTTGAAGCAGTTGGGAGGGATATCTACCACGTTGGAGAAGAAATCGGAATGGGACAAACCGTTAAGTCAGCACTTGCAGTCCTGACCGGTGTCACTTACGCAGGTATATTTGAAGCATTGACGCTGGCTGTCAAGGCAGGTGTAAAACCGGAAACGTTACGTGAGGTTGTTAGTACAAGCGTTGTCGGTAATTTTCTCTTTAAGGATACAACGGAAAACATATTAGAACGAAACTTTAAGGGACAGAGCAATATTGGAACGATGTATAAAGACCTTAGTCTTGCGAAAAGTATGGCAAATGATTGTGGAGTCCCTCTGTTTGCGGCGAGCGCTGCCTTTGAGTTATTTCAAGCAGGGAAAGCAGTGAATCCTGATGAGGATAATTGGACAATTATTAAAATACTCGAAAGCATAGCGGGTATTGAAATAAGAAAAACGGAATAATGTTATGGAACACACCCTCCAATAAAATAGAATTGAAAGGCAATATAATGCAAAATGTTGAACAACAAGTTTTCAGTTCATCTAATACCCCAAAATTAGGGGTCATCACAGATGGAATTAGTAGGGATTTTGAGTATGCGCTTGATACTATGGTCAGAACTGGGTTGGAATATGTTGAATTGCAGTATCTTTGGGAGAAACAGGTTGGTGAGTTAGCTGATGCGGATGTTGAACAGGTTAAAAATCTAATAGAGGCACGGAATTTAAAGGTATCGTGCATCTCACATCACAATTTGGCAGGAATTCCTGTTAATACTGCAGTAGACGCGCCAGCATATCAAGACCAACTTCACACGTTACAACGGTGCATAGATATTGCGCAGACACTCGGAACAAATCTGGTTCGGATATTCAGTTTCCAAAAGGAGATGGTACTCTTTGGTGCAGAGCCAATTGTTTCCGAGGGTGCGTGGATAACACTCTTGAACCGATTAGAAGAACCGCTACAAATTGCAGAAGCAGCAAACATTACGCTTGTTATTGAGACTGCTATCTCCTCAAACATTACATCGGCTCTACTTGCCCGAAAATTGATAGATGAATTAGCCTCAAAACATCTGAAAGTTCTCTGGGATCCGTGTAGTTCCCTCTATTGTACCGAAGTGCCATATCCAGATGGATATGAAATTATCCGTGAGCACATCGCGCATATCCATCTTAAAGATGGAATTGTTAATCTTCCTGCTGCTACTTTTGATTTCTGTGCGATGGGTCAAGGACAGATGCCACCTTACTACACAGATATTGTAAACGCGTTAAAAAGTGATGGGTATCAAGGAACAATTTCCTTAGAGAGTGTATACACCCCGGAGAATGGCACACGAGAGGATGGGTTTAAAGAATCATTACCGGTATTTAAGGAATTGATGGAATCGCTGAGAAACTAATGAGGTAAGGAACATATTACCATAAGCGTCAATTCAGCAAGTGCAATATGTGCGTTTAATGTTGATTCGGACAAAAGGGAAATCTTATAATATCAGGCTTATAAACCCTCCCACAAGAGAAGCAGTTAATGTCAAAACTTTCCACATGCTAACCTTACATGTTTTTTGAAATTACCCCTGATTGTAATAATTTATTGGTAAATGAATAAACAATTGTCCCCCAAATCACATAAGATCGTTATTCTTGCCGAAGAGTCATTCGGTGTTCTTGAATCTAAAACTGCTACTGTTTTGGTGCGTTATCTTCCTGACAACGTTGTCGCAGTGATTGATAGCACGAAAGCGGGAAAAGATGTAAGCGAAGTCATTGAAATAGGCAGAGGAATTCCGGTTGTTCGCAGTCTTGCCGAGGCGATGCGGTTTGAACCGACAATGTTGGCTATCGGCATAGCACCCCCCGGTGGCGAGTTGCCTGAGGCGTGGCGTTCTATTCTCTGTGAAGCGATCAGAAGCGGACTACACATCATGAGTGGTCTCCACCATTTTTTGAGCGATAACGCGGAACTCTCGGAGTTGGCAGCGACACATAATGTGGTGCTATGGGACGCACGTAAACCACCAAAGAACTTACCTGTGGCAACTTGTAAAGCTGCGGATGTAGATGCAACTGTTATTCTCACTGTCGGTTCAGATTGCCGCGTTGGGAAAATGCTCTCTGGTATAGAGATTACAAATGCTGCAAGGGAAAGGGAACTCAATGCTGAATTTTGTCCAACTGGGCAGAACGGTATCATGGTGTGGGGTTGGGGTATTGCAATTGATGCTGTCGTCTCTGATTTTACCGCTGGTGCTGCTGAGCAGATTGTGCTTGAAGGTGCAAGAAATCACGACCTACTAATCGTTGAAGGACAGGGGTCGTTGGTGCATCCTGGATATTCGGGAGTGACGTTGAGTCTACTCCATGGCAGCATGCCTGATGCGATGATATTTTGTCATCAACCCTCGCGGAAAGAAGTTGCGCGGTATACGGTGCCTTTGCCCTCTTTAACCGAGATGATAACACATTATGAGATGTTAACTGCACCTATAAAACCTGCAAAGGTGATCGGATTAGCACTCAATTGTTTCGATTTGTCTGAAAAGGAAGCACATGCAGCAATTACTGCTGCGGAGTCGGAAACTGGGTTACCTGCTACAGATGTCGTGCGGTTTGGTGCTGAGAAGTTGGTTGATGCCGTTCAGAAAATATATCAAGACAATAAACGATAGTATTCAGCAAATTTCATTAGTCGGGAGATATTTTATGGTTACTCGTGAGTGGTTAGTAGAAACCGAAACTCCTCATACTGTTAGAGTTGATCATTGGAGTACTTGGTCTGGCAAAATCCATATCTATGTTGACGATGAGTTAATCTTTGAAAGACGTTCAAAATTATCGGACACAGGGGTGGAACATCGTTTCAAAGTTGACGGATTACCTTATATCATCAGAATTCTGTACCGGACATGGCATTATGAATATGAACTGTGGGTTGACGGTAAACTGCAGTAATTTAATCAAATGAATTATGGATATTTTAGTGAAATCTAAATATGGTACCAGTCTTGGTAGGTCCGGTTTCCTAACCGAACTTATATAATTGGAGGAAACGATGCGTATTTCAAAACGTAGTCGATCCGTTATATTTGTGGCGGTAATATTTTCTTTCGTTGTAGGGTTCTCAATGATTTTGCACCCTGAAACTTACTCAATGGAGCCGTTCATGTTGGCTGCTATAGCTACCATGTTGGCAGGAATTTACGTTGAATTGAACGAAATGAATAAACAGAGGCGCGAATCGGATAAACGCCTGTCGGAAACAGAGAAAATGTAACTACCGAATGAAGTAGGGAGAACTTATCTTAACTCTCGTTGAAATATCGATTTCAACCCTACATAGTCTGGTCTATATCGTTTAAGTCTTAACCTGTTTATAATTTTGGAGGTAAAAATGAATAGTAACATTGTTGTGACAACGGGGGATATTAATCAGGATTACCAGATCATAGGTCCTGTTTACTTTCAGATATCAAATAAAGGGATTTTCTCAAATGCCCTTTCTAAACTCGTCAAACAATACGAAGCAGAAATCGTAGATATGAAAAGAAGTGGGCAAATGGGAGAGGATCGGGCCGATTGGGGATTCTTGTACGGTGAGTGGAGTGTAGGTCAAAGTGATTTTGAAAAGGCATTTTTCGTTTCAGTTGAAGAGCTGAAAAAACGCGCAGCACTTTTAGGAGCTGACGCAATTATAAGTATGCGTCAAGATATTGACTTGGATACGAATAGCTTTCAATACTTTTATCTTCAGATGTACGGAACTGCAGTAAAATTAAGTTAGGTCGTTGTTTTGCCCACTCTTGTGGACATCATTGTAGAAATGCTTGCGGATGTGCTACGCGAGGAAATGAACAGCCTTTTCTATTGTCCTACCTAAGAAACACTCCGATTTCGCGCGGCGACCTCCCACGTTCCTTGACAATACCCATCGGCATCTATCAGATAATAAAACGGATGCAACGCAACACATGGACAGATATGTGTCGGACAAACGTAAACCTCTTGTCCGATTTGTATCGGTGTGTCTTTAGGGACATTTACTGCCCAATGTTCCTCGTGTTGTGTGTCCACCTCAGTATCATCAATATTCAAAATGATTCCGCGCACGCCATCAGGGTCAGCTGCGATGGCTTTATGCCCCAAATCAAGGGTGATTCGGTTTGGGGTCGGTATGCTAATGACGCGGCTCAGCAGTAGTGCTGCGGGAATAAAACCGAGGTCAGGATAACGCGTGGTATAACCGTAATCATGGAAAATAAAAGTGCCTGGGGATGCTTCTACCCCTGGTGTTTCAGCGTAGATCGGAAATGTCGGTGTACCACCCATCACAATCAACGGCACAGCAAGTCCTTTAGCAGAAAGCATGTCCTGCATCTCTTCAACTTGTGCGAGACTTTGATTGCAAGCGTCTCTACGGGCAACAATATCTTCATCGTGGATATGTCCATCGTATACATGTAATCCACACGGCTGTAAACTATCTGATCGATCAATGGATTCGTATATCTCCACAGCGATGTCTCCGACAGGCACACCGGTGCGATTCATTCCTACATCAAGGTCAAGCATGACTTTAACGCTCAATCCAAGCTTCTCCGCTGCTGTAGAGAGTGCTGCCACTGCTTCCAAATGGTCAACAATCACCTTAAAATCTGCATTTGGATACCGCTGCTGTAGTAACAGAAAGCGGTTGATATTAGGGCCTACCATCTGGTAAGCGATCAAAATATCCTCTATGCCGTTTTGCGCGAGCATTTCTGCCTCTCGCAGCGTGGCACATTTATGCTTGAGGATACCCGCTTCACGTTCCATTTCAATTATTTCCGCTGTTTTGTGCGTCTTCACATGAGGTCTGAGTTTTTTGACATCACCATCAACAGTAGCGATAGCGCGCGCTATATTCTGCTGAACCAGTGGGAGATAGACAACAAGTGCGGGACTCGGTATATTTTCAACGTTTTGAATACGATATTTCTGATCCATTTCATTACCTCTCTGTAGGATTAGCCTCTTTTTCCTATTTAGCGAGCGTTAAACCGATTCATTGCTGTCCGAATATCGTCTTGAACGAACGTTTCAACTGCTTCAACTGCGCGTTTGACGGTATCTTCAATCTCAATTTCTTCTTCCTTTGAGAATTCAGAAAGGACATAATCTGTTAAGTCACCGACAGGTTTGCCAATGCCGATGCGCAAACGTGGGAACTCAGTTGTCCCAAGGTGATGGATAATAGATTGCATGCCTTTTTGACCGCCGGCAGTTCCCTTTTGTCGTATCCGAATTGTCCCGATGTCCAAGTGAATATCATCATAGATGATACAGAGGTCCGTAAGAGAGACCTCAAACCGATTGATGAGGGCAGCGACAGCAGATCCGCTGTTATTCATATATGTCATCGGTTTGGCAAGGATAATGGGCAAACCGTTCCAGATAGTCTGAATGACGAGTGATCGATAGATAGAGGTTACGCGCTTTGCAGAAACATTTTCAGAACTCTGTACTGATAGCATCTTGTCGTAGATTGTATCAATCACTCGGAAACCAATATTGTGTTTAGTATGCTCGTAGCGCGAACCAGGGTTGCCGAGTCCAACGATGAGTTTCACTGGTTTTTCTTCGCTGTGTCCTGACATTGCACGGTTAAATATAGTATTACACTCAAAACCGCAAGGGTTGAGATAGGTTGATATGTCCAGTGAGTTTCTCTACTTCTTTACCGTCGATAAGAAATTGGACATGTTTAACATTGTCCGGAAACGCGTCAAAGACAGTTTTAAGAATAGCAGTTACTGTTAACAATTCAGCTGTTGTTCCGCCGATATGTCCATCCCTAAGATGATGTGAAAAATCCAAATATGCGGTCTTTTGACTATCTATGTAGACTTCGTTAAGTAGTGTCCCTCGTGGAATTGGATTTCTGTAGTTGGGAGGTGTTTCCTTAACAAGTGTTGATACTATCTGTTTCAACCGTTCGATTGGTTCGGAATAGAGTCGAAGTTCGACTTTAACAGGGGTAATTTCAAGGGATGTTGCGTTTAATAGAAAAATGTTCACCTGTTCTGGGGGCGGTAACTTATTTGAAGGGTTAGCTGCGTCTGGTAGTTTTGGCGGTGCATCTTGAATTCTTATTTGTTTAGAATGGGAAATTAACACAAGTGTAATAGCAAGTCCGCTTACAATGGCAACCAACGTAATGCCCCATATTATAAAGAGCTTTGAGTGGATAATTTTTCGGAAGAGATTCACTTTTTTGCTCCAAAAGATTCTCTGCACCTATGTTCTTAATGTTGGGAAATGAGATGTTCCCTATAGAAAAACGGCATCTTATCTACGCCCAGATATTCTTTTTTTAAAATCCGTTAAGATTGGCTGACTGATTCACCGATGTAGAATATTTTTGTATGGCACGTATGATACCTTCAGCTATCTCGGCGATATGGTCAGGATTGGAGAGGCGGGTAGCATCATCTATATTAGAGAGATAGCCGAGTTCTAATAACACAGCTGGCATGTGGACATCCGCTAAGGTTATTAGAGGAAATTCAGAGATGACAATCGGGTTTTCAGCCAAAAAATTCAACTCTTTCTGAAGGACAGATGCAAAATCTTGGCTCTGCTTCAAAAAATTGACTTGAGTAAGAATGTTTAAACGTTTTTTTCCAAGTACTGGCAGGGCAGTAGTTTTGAATCGGATTTGCCCGTTTGGATTATTGATGTAAAGTCTTATCCCTTTATGATTTGGTAAAAACGAAGCGTTGCAATGCAGACTAACAAACAGTTGTCCTTGATTACGGTTGGTGGTTTGGACACGTTGAATCCGTGTTTTTTTTATATCTTGGTCGCGGGTTAGACGGATGGAAAGCCCATGTTGGTTACTGAGTTTTTGGATTTCTTTTGCGACATTCAGAACAACATCCTTTTCAAAAAGTCCATTTTGGCTTTTACAACCGAGGTCATCTTCTCCTCCATGACCAGGATCAATAATTATTATCCAGTCACGAGTGCCATCAGGTATTTCAGTTGCCCATACGGTTTTAGGCATTATTCTGATTCGTTGAAGGGTATGGTTATATTGGACCTCAACGTCATCAAGGTGTGGCAGTATCTGTTTAAAAAAATCAATAGGCAACATAGGTTGACCTTGAATTGCGAGTGGTGGCGCGTTGAGGATGAACGTCTGTTTACCGGGATCAATTTTGACTGTGGTATTTCCCATTCGTAATCGGAGTTCCTTACCTTTAGTTTTTAAGGTAAGTTGTTTTCTTGGATGATCGTATGGGTGTGTCATCTCCGAATCGAAGACGGTTTTGAGTGTTTCGGCAGGCAGGTATACTATTTCTTGATGAAGTGTGAATTCTACTTCGGCAAGAGTTTCACCTTCACCACCAATAAAACGCACGGTTGATGCTTGCGCAATACCGTGCGTTGCGGAAACTAATATAACAATGAATAAGAAGATGGGTAAAGTTTCAAATGGGCGTAACCACATGTTGCGTAACCACATGTTGATAGTTATTCCGCGTCTTCGTCGTCACTACGGCGTCTACGTGAAATTAACTCGGGTTCAGTGCGTTCTTCAGCATCATCACCTTCGCCTTCTTCACCTTCGCCTTCTTCACCTTCGCCTTCTTCACCTTCGCCTTCTTCACCTTCTACGACTTCTTCAACTTGGACACGTGGATGACTGACAGATACTATCATCCGCTGGAGGTCATCTAATACTTCAACTTCATCATCCAGTTCTATGTCTTGGACATAGATGATATCGCCTATATCTAAGTTGGTTACGTCTACACTGATCTCATTTGGCATCAATGCGGGTAGACAATTAAGAGTGAGGGCGCGGAGTGGAAATTCAGTAACACCGCCTTCTTGTGCCCCAGCAGGCGTGCCGACTAAAACTATTGGCACAGTTGATGTAACAGGTTCATCTAAAGAGATTCGAATAAAATCTGCATGGAGCAAAACCCGTTTCTCAACTGGATGGCGTTGAATTTCTTTGATAATGGCAGGTTCAGAATTGCCTTCGGTGATTTCCATATTAACGATAACGTTTTCACCGTATGTTCTAAGGAATTGTTTTAATGCGCGTTCATTGATTTGCAGTGCAACGGTATCCTGTTTCCGTCCGTATAGGACAGCAGGGACATCACCAGATTGACGAATTACCCGTGCGTTTTTCTTACCGAAACTGCTTCGTTGTTGAACATCTAATTTTGCTTGCTGCATTTTAATCTTCTAACCTTTTCTCTGTAAATTAACAGGGCGGGTAGGATTCGAACCTACGCATGCAGGTGCCAAAGACCTGTGCCTTACCACTTGGCCACCGCCCTTTAATTATAAATATACACACCAACAAGGTTGGTGTGTGTGGTAGTGCAAAAACTGACGCTGTTTTTAAAGAATGATTCGCATCGCTGTGCTGCCGCCCTATTTTCCATTAAGGCAAACATAGTAGCACCACTACCCGACATTAGGGCACCATAACACCCTATCTGTGTAGACAACTGCGTTTTTAGAACAGTTAATTCAGGATATTTGGAAAAAACTGGTACTTCAAGAAGATTGTATAGATTTTCTCCAACACCGACTAAATCACTCTTCTCAACACAAGACTTTATAATTATACTTTCTTTTTTTTGCTTTGTCAAGGTAATGTCTAAATTTTTAAATATATCGGAGGTAGAAATGGAGGTGCCTGGGTTGATAAGGACAATTGGGACATCAGATAATGCAGGTAATGGGGTTAAAATGTCTCCTATACCAGTGCCAAAGGCTGCCCCTCCGTGCAAGCAGAATGGCACATCTGCTCCCAATTGCGCACCGATTTCCATTAGCACATTTTCTGACAACCCTAACGCGTATAGTTCATTTACACCGTAAAGAACAGCGGCTGCATTCGCACTGCCACCTGCTAATCCAGCCGCAACAGGAATCTGCTTGTGAATCTGTATCTTAAGCCCTCCGAAGCCACCAACTGCATTGCTGAGAGATTGCGCCGCACGATAAGCGAGGTTTCGGGAATCAGATGGGACATCTGGATGATCACAATGCACTGTAATCTCTGTCTTCGGTCGTTCGTGGAGAACAACCTCATCGTGCAAGCCAATTGAATGAAAAACTGTTTCAAGGTTATGATACCCATCATCACGTTTGCCGACAACATTTAGATAGAGGTTGATTTTTGCGTGGGCATGAACCCGTAAAACCTTCGGTTTGTTCATTCAGAAACATCTGTCTCCTCAAGTTCCGAGAACGGCATAATTTTCATATCTTCAGTCAGAAACGGTTCGAAATCAAACCTGCTATCGTCAATTTCAATGTTCAGTTGGACCTTTGCCATTCTCACAACAACGCGTGTTTGTTCAAGTGGACGTTCTATTTCAACCTTGTGAGGTCTTAGGATACCGTCAACTTCACGATAATCTTCAAAAACAACACTTTGTTGTAGCAGCCCATCTTTGTCGTTGATACCCCATTCAGTGACACGTGGTTCACCGTCTCTTACAAGAATGGTTATAATTTCAGTGTGTCCCGCTTCCACACCAGCACGGTTAATGAAGAATTTTGGTGCTAAACCTGTAATTTTTAACTTCTCGGTGCGCCCGTCAAGGAAAGGATTTGCAAAGATTGCACTCAATATATCAGAAACACGCAAATCAATTCTGAAAATATTTCGTAAGACACCGTCAGATAACTTGCCGAAATATGTTTCTTGCTCATCAAGAAGTGAAAGTAGGAATTCATTTCGGTTTGCTATGGCAACAACCTTTGTATCATTGAAAGGACCCAATGCTTGGACACGAAGTAGGTCATTACCATCAGTGGATCTTTTATACCATAAAAATTCGCGGAGTTCTTCTGGATTTCGACCAGTTTCTTGAATTGTCACCGTCATCTTAGTAGTTTTTAGAGTTTCAGTCAGATCATATCTCGCTTTGAGTGTTTCTAAGTGTGGAGAAAATTGCGACATTTCCACAAGAGGGAGGTCAATGTCAGAGGTTTTAGTTACACAACCTGTAATAAATATCAACGCTAAAAGAAATAGAAAGAAACCGACAACAAGACGCTTTCTCATTTAGAAGGCCTCTGACATTGATTTTTCAACGATATTTACTGCTTCCTCAACATGACCAGCATTGATATTGAGCGGGGGCAAGAATCGGAGGACATAATCATTGGTGCAAATAGTGACTAAACCGTTTTCAATACATTTGGCAGCAAGTGGTTTAGCATCCTCTTCCATTACGAGTCCCCGTAGCAAACCTTTACCGCGGACTTCTTTAATTGGATACTCACCTTTGAGTTCCATCAGACCACCTGCAAGATAATTTCCCATTTTAACCGCATTTACCGCGAGATTTTCTTCAAGGATAGTTTCTATTGTTGCTACGGCTGCAGCAGAGGATAAGAAATTACCACCGAATGTCGCTGCGTGGGTACCGGGGACAAAACTTTCGGCTACGTGTTGTTTTGCTAACATAGCACCGATTGGCACTCCGCTGCCGAGAGCCTTTGCCATCGTAATCACATCTGGTACAACACCGTAGCTTTGATAGCCGAAGAATGTGCCTAATCTACCCATTGCTGTTTGCACTTCATCAAACATTAACAGCAGGTTATGTTTGTCGCAAAGTTCTCGCAATCCTTTTAAATACCCATCACTTGGCATATTCACACCGCCTTCGGACTGAATCGGCTCAACTAAAATGGCGCAGGTCTTTCCACTGATAGCGGCTTCGGTTGCCTCAAGATCATCAAATGGGACGTATTTGAAACCCTCAAGCATCGGTTCAAACCCGACGTGATATTTTGTCTGTGCTGTGGCAGTAATCGTTGCCATTGTTCTGCCATGAAACGAATTATCCATTGTAATGATTTCGTAAGCATCTGTTTTACCACTGTCTTTCGTCCATTTGCGAGCCAATTTGATCGCTGCTTCATTTGCCTCAGCACCACTATTACAGAAGAAACACTGGTCCATATCCGAATTTTCAATTAGAAGTTTCGCTAATTCTGCCTGCGGTTGTATGTAGTAGAGGTTAGAGGTATGCAGCAGATTGCCTGCTTGCTCACGGATAGCAGAGACAACTTTGGGGTGTGCATGTCCTAATCCGTTGACAGCTAACCCCCCTAAAAAATCGAGATATTTTTTGCCGTCTGCATCCCATAGATAGGGTCCTTCACCCTTAACAAATGCGAGACTTCTGTCACCGTAAGTGTTAATAATATATTTTGTTGCTATCGTTTTTATGTCAGTTGTAGTCATAAGATTTCTCCTTGTGTCTTTCAGATAGGCGCGGTTTAAAACAACACCTAAAATCTATAATTATGAATGTTTAAATTTTACGAGGTCTTATTTCCTAATTCAAGCAAGAGTTGTTTTACGCGTCAATACCATAGATAAGGACAGGAATGTCAATTTCAGCAACGCCACGTTGCTCTAAATCCCACACGAACTGCTCAAAATACGAGACCCCGGTAGACATCTCATCAGCAAAAGATTTCACAGGAACAATCTCAATCCCCGCATCAATGTAACCCAGATTGTGGAAGATGGTCATTTTCGCGCACACGTTGTAAACCATGAAAGCGTACTTTCCAAATTGCACCTCTACTCCAAGTCTATCCTTCAGAAAATCCATTTCTCGGTATGCTGTTTGGCGCATAGGTTTTGGTGAATATCCAGGTTGGTAGTAGTTTGTTGGATAATCGCATTTTACGCGCATTTTTTCCCATCCTTTAGATTCGTAGCCTTCAGCAAAAACGCGATTAAGGTCCTTAGGACTATACAACATTTTGCCCGGCATTGTGATCTCTTCGCTTGTTTTAGTTTTGCACTTTGAAGCATCAACAGATGAAATTATATCTTTAACCTCTTGTAATAGGTGTTAGCAGCAATAATCATGATCGCCTATTTCCATTCCAGCGGCAGCTGTACCACACGTTCTTTTTCTGTCGGTTCGTGGATCGGTTTACCGAGCGGACGTAGCGGCAATTCTCCATCAACGAACTTCTTTATTCGTTTACGCGTAATCGTGATGTAGTTTGAATCAAGCTCTGCGGCAATTGCTTTGCGGTCGTGCTGCAAGGCAGCGATAATTGTTGACCCAACACCACAATACGGGTAAAAAACGACTCCATCAGGTTGTGTGAGTGCCAACACACATCGCTGAACTAATTCCACAGGAAACTGACACGGATGTTCGGTTTTCTCTGGATGGTTCGCTTTCACATTTGGAATATCCCATACGCCGTCTTCCCAGTCATGTGTCACTACATCCCAAACATCAGACGGGTTTTTGCCGAGTGGATTTCCTGAAAGTTGGCCTCGTTTTGGTCCTTTGAAATGGCGTTTGCCCGGGTATTTTGCAGGAACTCGTACTGGGTCGAGATTAAAAATATAGTCGTCACTTTTGGAAAACCACAAGATAACCTCATACCGTCCCGAAAACCGTTTAGTGCAGTGCAAGCCGTGATTAAATCGCCAGATGATCCTATTCCGCAATTTTAAGCCGAACCGTTTAAAAATTTCATAAAAGTAAATATCAAGTGGAAAGACCTCACCCTTATCAACATAATTGCCTACCTGCCAACAGAGGTTTCCGGTATCGGCAAGCACTCGAACAAGTTCCACTATTACAGGTTCCTGATTTTTAAGATATGTCTGTAAAGACATTTTTTTCTCATATTTTTTGCCCAAATTGTATGGTGGGGAAGTAATGACTAAATCCACCGAACTTGAAGGAATGTCCTTTAGTAGCTCGCTACAATTCCCATCAAAGAGAACAACGTCGGCGCTGGTGTTGTATATGTCTGAAATTGATATCTGACGTTTTGTAAAGTCAAATGCCTCTTTTATTTCACTCATCCTGTCCCTCCTTTCCTGCAACTTGAAATTCATTCCACAAGCGATTTCTGACTGTAAGTTGTAAATCCTATATTTTGTAAACACAATCTGAAATTCTTACCAATTTGTATAAGAACCATCATCACGTTGATAGCCGTGAGGTGGTCCGTACTCTTGTGTGGACACATTCGTGAGTGCATCTTCATTGAATTCAATACCGAGACCTGGGGATTCGGGGGGCAAGAGATAGCCTGATTCAAACGGCACCTGAACGGGAAAAACATCGGTCAGCGAAGACATCGGTGCACGTGGAAGTTCCTGCACACCAACAAGCGATGATGCTAAGCAGAGATGTAGACACGCTGCAGTGGAAACAGGACCGAGCGGGTTGTGCGGTGCTAAATGGATGTAGTGTGTTTCGCACCAACCAGCAATTTTCCGTGCTTCTGTCAATCCACCAGCAATACATAGATCAACACGGCAATAATCTATTAGGTCTTCTTCAATGACTTCACGGAAAGTCCACTTACTATCAAATTGTTCACCGACAGCTATGGGGACGGAGGTCTGTTGGCGTAATCGTCTGAGACTCGCTGGGTTTTCGCTTCGCAATGGGTCTTCAATGAAGAACGGGTTGTAAGGTTCAACCTTGTTACAAAATTCGAGACTATCCGCAGGGTCAAGACGGGTATGTACATCAACGAGTATATTAATGTCATCACCTAATGCTTCGCGGACTGCTTGTACCTCTTCCAATCCGAACTGCACAGCACGTCTCGGTTCAAACGTGCCTGTCCCTGTCCTATCAGCCAAACCCCATCGGACAAATTTCCATCCCGCTTCGTGTGTTTGCCGACAACTCTCAACAAGTGCGTCAAGAGTTCCACCACCATTATGCGGATAACAGACAACCTTATCTCTTGTGCGTCCACCTAACAATTCATAGACAGGAACATTTAGTGCTTTTCCTTTGATGTCCCACAACGCAATATCTACCGCACTCACTGCAGCGGATTGAACGACACCACCTGGGAAAAATCCACCCCGAAACATGACCTGCCACAAATGCTCAATCTGAAACGGATTAGCACCGATGAGAAAAGGTTCAAACGAGCGTACAACTTCTGCCAAAGCGAGAGAGCGACGTCTTATGCCTCCTTCACCGACACCGAATATACCCGAATCGGTCTCTACTTTGACGAAGAAATGTCCCGATGCTGAAACAAACGATTTAACATTGGTAATTTTCATAAATACCTCATTATGTAGGACGCAGACGATACAACCAACGTAATCTAATGGGTGATTACCCCGCATCTAAAGTCGGCGTATTGTCCTGACAATAAACTGGACGGAAGAGCGTCTTCCGTTTGAATGGCATCTCTTCAACGTGCTTGGGATGCGGTTCCCACCTGTGCCACTTGTTGCCAACGGTATTGTAGCAGTTGAAAATAGCGACACGGTCATGTATCTCATCTGTCCATTTTGCACCGGTATGTGTAATTGCTTCAGTGAAAATCAGGACAGAACCAGCGGGACAACTATAATCCTCCCATAATGGTGAGTTTCGGTCTGCTGTTGATTTTGGGGCAGGGAATGCACCTTTGTGGCTTCCTGTCAGAAACATCGTTCCACCGCCGCGTTCTTTAACAGGATTGAGTTCCCACACAACTCGTGTCAAACCACTGTGTGCTTTGTCGTGGTGTAAGTGATAAGTATGTGAGTTGCCCGGGAAGTTGAGCATTCCACGGCCGCCGTGAGGACGGAAGTTATCGTGTCCGTTTCCGCGAATCGTAAGGAACGTCCCTTCTAATCGGAAGCCGTAACAGTTCTCGTTGGCATATCCGGATGTCAAAAATTCATTCATAAAACCGAACACAACCGGATGGTCGGCCAATGACTCCAAGGGACCGCCGATTGATGAGCGATGATGTTCTGGAATTGATTCAGGGTCCTGTCTAAGTTGATAACAGAACTCGCGCATCTCTTCGACTTCCGTTTCACTCAACACACCGGGAAACAGAAGCCATCCGCGTGTATCAAAGAGAAAACGCTGCTCCTCTGTCAGTGGGATTGGCGGTAAATTGCCAGCATTCGTTGTAGGATTTGGCATAAGATTCTCCGACTATAACATTACATTTTATAAGGTGTATTTTGATTTTATTTTCTACATTGGAGGGCATCTATAATATATTCATAAATTAACGATACAACATCAATCGGCGCGTTTACATGAAGATTAATTTATTAATTCGGTAATTTTGATCTTTTTTCTCTCTGAATCGCGGAAAACGCGGAGAACACAGAAAACACGGAAAATGCTATTGTGTTTCCATATTTACCTTCACAAATAAACAGGTTGGATTATCAAAACATTCTTCTTTCCGCGTTCTATAATGAACCTCACACAAGAAAACATAAAACAAGATGTCAAGGGTTAGGAAATTACCGATTTATTTTTTTTAACTTCATCAAAACGCGCCTACCGGCAGATTTCAATTTATTCCACCCCTTTTGTTTTATTGTCCGTATAACCGTTCAGTTTCTTGTGATAACCAGGGCCCATAATCGCGCGGCATCTCTTTAGGCGCGCCGAGTCCATTTTCATTGCGCCATCGGAGTAAGGGATGCTCCCGATTTTTCTGAGGTAGTTCCACCCGTGTTCCGTAAATAGCAGACTCAAAAACACCCATTAAAATCTCTATCACATGACGACCTTCTTCACCGCTGCATTCATGATCACGATTTTCGTTAAGTGCATTCACATATTCGTCAACGAGACAGTAATCATCAGCATTTGCACCTTTGCTATTATCAAAATGCTCAGGGAAGATAGGTGTAAGTTTCTTCCATCGGTCATGTGTGCCGTCAGGTAAAAAGTGTGGCGTAGGTAACCACCACGAACCTTTCAATTCAGACCAAAGCAATCTGCCTTCACTACCATAAAGTTCTAAAACATACGCGTCGCTATCCACTTTTGGAAATCGCTGTTGAATCAGGGTTCCTGTAACATTCTGGTCGAACTGAAGCGTTGAAGTTGTATACTCGCCTACGACTGTTCCCATGCCTGCTGGTGATGGAAGGACATCCTCTGGTATAAGCTCACGTCCACCTGCGGTTGCCTGTGTCACAATACTGCGGCAGTGTCCACCAAAACGGAGCATATTATTGACGACATGTGTGCCGATGTTCATCAACCCATAGCCTGCATAATACCCTTTTCCACATGCATAGATGTACCGTAGATCGCCGATTTTACCTTCATCAAGCGCTTTTGCGACTGCCTGCATCGTGGGACTGACCCGTCTTTGATGATGCACAACGACGCGAACGTTTTTCTCTTTTGCTTTTGCCATTATCGCATCGGCTTGGACTAAATCTACACAAAGCGGTTTTTCTACTTCAATGTTTACGCCATGTTCAAGCACGCGCATACAGAGCGAATAGTGCATGTTTGTTGCTGTCGGTATTGCAACAATATCAGGCGTTGTCTGCTGTATCATTTCATCTAAATCAGTGAAATGTGTTGAGACGTTTACGATCTTGCCGAGTGCATCTAATCGCTCTTGAACAAGGTCGCAAAGTGCCACGATCTCTGTGCTCGGGTGTGCATGATACGCCTTCGCTGCAGAAGTGCCACGACTTCGGCACCCCAATATGGCAACGCGGTAGGTTTTCATAGGTGTTTTCGCCAAATTCCGCTTGTACAACGAAATTGCCTTTCCTTAACATTCTTCGCAAATGCTAATTTGCGAACGCTATTTTGTTTAATGTTACTATACTTTGGACAGTTTTAAGTTTTTTTGACACAAAAGCAGAAAAGAGGTTATCCTTTCAGAATATAACAACAC